>JAFTVQ010000149.1 GCA_017461865.1 Lachnospiraceae bacterium
GAAAGTCCGCTTCGGGAGTTCCAGACAATGGGCTGCGTACATCGGTGTGAACGTCATGTTTTTAATGATGCCGAGAATCGAGGAGACTCCGGCAATGAAATAAATGCCGTACGGGCGCAGAACCGGAACGGAGAGAAGCAGAAAAACGATGCCTGCATTCATCAATCCCATAATCAATGTGACGAGGGAATTCCATTTCAGTTTGTTGACAATCGTGTAAACATTAAACAGCGGACTGATTGCGCCGCCCACAAGGGCACCCAGCATAATGAGCACGGTCAGATAGTAATATACATCAATGATATCACGCTGGCTCGGAAGCCACATGTAATAAAACGAAAGTCCGAAGCCTAAAATATAGCAGAGGGGAATGTTGGCAAAGAAACCGGTCAGTTTCATGGCGGACTTGAGCCCGCTTGTCAGTTCCTCTTTGTTGTCCTTGGCAAAACTGATTGTCAGGGACGGGGTAAACACGGCGGAAATCGTCTCATAAAGCATGTTCACGGCCGTGACGATGGTTGTGGCTGTTCCCACATATCCGCTTTCGGTTTTTCCGACCCACAGATTGGTGATGAGAATATCCAACTGGTTGGTCAGTGCCTGTCCGGCGCGCATGATGGTATTCCATACGCCGGCAGATAAGATTTCCAAAACAGTTTTCAGACGGAAATGCTTCCGGCTGACCTCAATCTGAGGAAGCAGTTTTTTCGTATAATGAATGTATGTGAAAAACAGATAAACGTTTGCAAGCAGCGTGGCGATACCGATGTAGCTGACGCGGATCGGGAGCAGTGCAAATGCGACCACCAGAAGGAGCGCTTTGAGAAGCTGCGATTCGATGGTGCGCAGGGCAGACAGATCCAGACGGTTTGCTGCGAAGGTAGCGGTTGAAAAAGTGGTGGCGATGATGGTCACCATAAAGTTCAGGAACATAGTTCCGAACAAGAGCTTTACGTCGGAAATCAGCTCAGGTGAAATATTGACCAGCTTTTCCAAATAAAAGACGACCGCGGTGCACGGAACAAGAAGAATCGCCACGATGGCCAGATTGGCGTACATGACAGAGTTAAAATACCGGTTGGCCCCCTCCGTGTCATTCTGGTGAATCTTCACCGTGATAAAACGGCCGGCCATAGAGTTCAGGGCCATAGCCATGATCGCAGCGTAGTTTACGAAGTTGTTGGCCATGGTGATAAAGCCCTGTGCTTCGGCGCCGAGCTTGTCGATGACCGTCGGCGTGATAAAAAAACTGATACCGAGGCTGACCATGCAGGACAACAGACTTGCAGCCATATTTATGAATAATTGTTTGTTTTTGCTCATTTCATTTTTCATAGCTTCTAGTATAACATTATACCCATGGAAAGGCAAAAAGATTATTTTCATTGCAATTAGATGGGTTGTAAGGTAAAATATAATAGATTATGTGCAAAATTGTTTGCGAAAAGGTGAGCTTATGAAGATTATGCCGAACCGGCTTGACCGGGGCTTTTATCAATATCAGGATGAATTCGAACAGAAAGCGCTGGAAGTCCTTCGCAGCGGCTGGTATGTGCTTGGCAATGAAGTGAAACAGTTCGAAGAAGAATTTGCTGCTTATGTGGGAGCTAAATATTGTGTCGGCCTTGCCAGCGGTTTGGATGCGCTCTGGCTTGCATTCCGTATTTTGGGCGTCGGGGAGGGCGACGAAGTTCTCGTCCAGTCCAATACCTACATTGCAAGTGTCATGGGAATTACCATAAACGGTGCGACGCCGGTATTCGTGGAACCGGATGAGTTTTACGGGATGGATGCGGATGCGCTGGAATCCAAGATCACGGATAAGACAAAGGCGATTCTGGTTGTTCATCTGTACGGACAGGCCTGTGAGATGGACCGGATCTGCAGCGTGGCAAAGAAACACGGACTCTATCTTGTGGAAGACTGTGCACAGTCCCACGGTGCCTGCTATGGCGGTCAGATGACAGGAACCTTCGGAGATATCGGATGCTTTTCTTTTTATCCGTCCAAGAATCTCGGCGGATTCGGAGACGGCGGAGCTATCACGACCAACGATCCCGACATTGCACAAAAGATGAAAATTTACCGCAATTACGGAAGTGAGAAGCGGTATTACAATATGGTAGTCGGAACCAATTCGCGTCTGGACGAACTTCAGGCGGGGCTTCTTAGGGTACGTCTTTCCCATATGAAGGAACTTACGCAGGAGAAGATAGATATCGCAGCGCGTTACGATAACGAGTTGGTGAATACGGCATTTGAACTTCCGAAGAGAAGAGAGAATGCAAATCATGTGTTCCATCAATACGTCATCCGCACAAACCGCCGCGATGAGCTGATCCGTTATTTGGACGAAAAAGGAATTGGGACGATTATTCACTATCCGATTCCTCCGCATCTTGCCGAGGCCTATGCATATCTCGGTTTTACCAAAGGAGATTACCCGGTGGCGGAGCGTTTTGCGGATGAAGTTCTTTCCATACCGATGTACAACGGTATGACAGAGGAAGAACAGGCTTATGTCATCGAAGCATTGAATGCATTTTAAGGGAGAACAGGATGAACATAAAAGAGCAGTATAAAATTTTGGATTTTGGTGAATATGGAGATGAGAGGGGAAATCTCGTCGTGGCAGAAGGTTGTGGCAGGGATATTCCGTTTGATATTAAGCGTGTCTTCTATATGTATGGCTCCGATGCGACGATTGTCCGCGGACAACATGCCAACAAAAAGACGGAGTTTGTTCTCATCAACGTCAGCGGTACGAGCAAGGTAAAGGTGGACAACGGTTTTGAGACGGATATCATCGAACTCAACAAGCCGAGGATGGGCCTTTATATTCCGACTATGATGTGGAAGGATATGTACGATTTTTCCGCCGACAGTGTGCTCCTGTGTCTTGCCAGCGAGCATTATGACGGCGGCGAATATATACGTAATTATGATGATTTTCTTAGGGAGGTCAGAGGGGACCGGTAGTTTTGCCGTAAAAGAAAGAGAAAAGTAGGATTCACAGATGAGTAAAATTTCGATTGTTGTACCGGTATATTACAATTCCGATACACTGATGCTTTTATATGAAGATATGAAGGAAAAGATTCTGGGGAAACTGGGCGACTATGAACTGGTTTTCGTGGATGACGGTTCCGGTGACAATTCATGGGAAATCATGAATCAGATTAAGGACATGGACGCCAATGTGCAGTGTGTGAAGCTGTCACGCAACTTCGGCGAGCATGCGGCGCTTCTGGCGGGACTTTCTGTCTGTACCGGAGACTGTGCGGTCACAAAGCAGGCGGATCTTCAGGAAGATTCCGAGATTATTCTTGAAATGTATGAAAGCTGGAAAAAAGGAAATAAAGTCGTGCTGGCAGTACGCAAAGAGCGCGATGAAAATATAATTAAGAAAATGTTTGCGCATTTATACTATGTGCTGATTCATAAATTTGTGGAAAAAAGAATGCCGGTAGGCGGCTGCGACTGCTATTTGGTCGACCGTCAGGTGATCGAGGTGCTGGAGCGCCTGGATGAAAAGAATTCATCCCTGACCCTTCAGGTTTTGTGGGCCGGATTCAAGACAGACGAAATCTATTTCCACAGACGCGACAGGGAAATCGGAAAATCCAGATGGACGCTGGCTAAGAAAATCAAGTTGGTGCTGGATTCCATGATGAGTTTCTCCTACTTCCCGATCCGTTTTATGTCCGGTGTCGGAGTGACATTCTTCATTGGCGCCGTACTTATGATGATCTACGTTCTGATTGAGAAGTTCACGGTGGGAACCCCGATTCTCGGCTGGGCTTCGCTGATGTGCGTCGTTCTTTTCTC
>JAFTVQ010000038.1 GCA_017461865.1 Lachnospiraceae bacterium
TGGTTGCCCTGATTGCCTTTTTTATGTCATATAAGATGTGGGAATCCGTGGAGAGCGTGGGAGAAAATGCGAATTTGCGGATGGGTTTCGGGACGCCTCTTACCATAGGAATGCAGACGGTGTTTTGTCTTTTTATCACGGTTCTTATTGCAATGGCTTTTCAGAACATACTTGAGTTTTGCGTGTTGTGCAAATACGGAAAAGAAAGTGAGATACAGGGAAGAGCCCGAAAATTAATCAAATTTACGATTTATGTCAAAATATATGTGTCCTTGGCAATGCGCCTTGTGATTTCTCTTTTATTTATCGAACTTGCCTGTGTTGCGTTTTTTGCACCGGGGGTAAAGGAGCGTGACGGCGGTGTATACGGAGTTGGCATTTTCATGTTGGCGCTTGCAGGATTTATGATATATGCAAACATCCGGGTGGCTGTGTCGAGAGTCCGGGAGTTAAAAGGGGTAAAAAATGAACCGGAAGATGCGTAAGACAGGGAGATGAACGGGTATGAAGAAAAAAGCAGTTGTTGCAGGGCACATTTGTATAGATATTACGCCGGTTTTTCCGGGGAAGATAGTTTCGAAAGCAGAAGTGATTCTTCAGCCGGGCAAGCTGATTCATATGGACGGTGTGGATATTCATACGGGAGGATGCGTGGCCAATACCGGTCTTGCCATGAAAATACTCGGCAATGATGTCGTTCTTATGGGGAAGGTTGGTGACGACAGTTTCGGAAAGGTTATCCTGGAAATTTTAAAGAAATATGATGCAGACGGAGAGATGATTGTTTCAGACGATTCTGCGACTTCCTATTCGGTGGTGCTTGCGATTCCGGGCATTGATCGTATTTTTCTTCATGATCCGGGAGCCAATGACACCTTTACGAAGGAGGATCTTGATTACGACAGGATTCGGGAGGCGTCGCTGTTTCACTTCGGGTATCCGCCGATCATGCGCAATATGTATGAGGATGAAGGTGTGCAGATGGCGGAAATGTTTGAGCGGATAAAAGAAGGGGGAACAGTCGTATCTCTCGATATGGCTGCGATTGATCCGAATTCCGAGGCCGGAAAAGCTGACTGGGGAAAAATATTGTCCCGTGTGCTTCCTTTTGTGGACTTTTTTGTTCCGAGTGTGGAAGAGCTCTGCTTTATGCTGGATAAAGAACGCTTTGCAGAGTGGGAACAGCGCAGCGGGGGAGGCGACATGACGGAGATTCTGATGCCGGAAGATATCGCGTCGCTGGCACAGAAGGTTCTTGCTATGGGTGCGAAGAGTGTTCTGATTAAGTGTGGCGCACCGGGAATGTATTACAAAACTTCCGCTGCAGAAAGTATGAAAGAACTCTGCAGTAAGCTTGGGCTTACTTTGGAAGAGTGGGCGGACAGGGAAGGTTTTGAGAAGAGTTATAAACCGGATGCTGTTGTCTGCGGGACAGGTGCAGGCGATACAAGCATAGCGGCCTTTTTGACGTCGGTATTAAATGGTGAGTCACTTGCAACTTCTCTTCAGATGGCGACGGCGACCGGTGCCTGTTGTGTGGAGGCATTCGATGCACTCAGCGGACTGAAACCGCTCGATGAACTAAAGACAAAAATTTCTGCCGGCTGGCAAAAGAACGGAGAATAAAAGTATGCTGGTAAATATGAATGATGTTTTGATTCCTGCGCGTAGAGGGAAATATGCAGTAGGACTTTTCAATACAGTAAATCTGGAACTTGCGAGGGGAGTTATCGCGGCGGCGGAGGAATTGAATTCCCCGGTCATCATCGGAACAGCAGAAATTTTGCTGCCGTTCGGGCCGCTTCGCGAGTTGGCGGATCTTTTGGTGCCGATGGCGGAGAGGGCAAGTGTTCCGGTAGTGGTTCATCTGGATCACGGCCTGAAGGAGGAGACTTGTAAGGCAGCATTGGAATATGGGTTCAGTTCCGTTATGTATGACTGTTCCACCGCCTCTTATGAAGAAAACGTGGAACGGGTGGCAGCAATGAGTGCACTTGCACATAAATACGGAGCAACGATTGAGGCGGAACTGGGACATGTGGGAGACAATGAAGGTTCTGCGGAAGCAGTAGAAGGCGCGGAGATAAAAGTTAGCGAGAAGCAACTTGATCCGACAGCGTTTTACACCGACCCGGCTATGGCAAAGGATTTTATAGAAAAGACGAAAGCGGATGCGTTGGCGATTGCAGTCGGTACGGCCCATGGTGCATACAAATTTCCGCCGAAACTGGATTTTGACCGAATTACGGAAATAGCAGGTGTGATTGACACACCGCTTGTTCTTCACGGCGGTTCCGGACTGACGGACCGGGATTTTAAGTTGGCAATTGAGAGAGGAATAAATAAGATTAATATATTTACGGATATTAATAACGCAGGGGCAAAGGCAGCGGCGCTTGCTTACAGTGACGGAAAAGGCCTGACGGATACGATTCCGTCCACGATTGAGGCGGTGAAAAAATCCGTAATGGAAAAGATGGTACTGTTTGGAAGTGTAGACAAAAATAAGAAGTGTTAAAGGGTATACGATGGAAGAATTCAGACTGGAAGATTTGGAAATAGAAGAAATCGATGAATATGAAGAACAGCGGCGGAGAGAGCGCAGACGCCGCCGTAATGAGATGCGGAGAAGAAAAGAGCGGCAGAAAAAAATGCGCCGTATTATGCGTGTTGCAGTTCCGTGTGTCGGAATTTTGCTTTTGTTTATTATCGGGAAAATTGTATTTGCAGACAGAGAGCCGGAAGTGATAGAGAAAAAGGCAAATACGGTTTATTCACCGGGGCAGGGGGACATTCAAGCGGAGAAGGAAGCTATCTCTCAGGAGCAGGAAAATATTACGGCGAGTGAGCAGACGCAGGATAGTACGCCGGAAGAAAGTAAGCCGGGGGAGACTTCTGCGACGGTGGGAACTGTGCAGGAAGTACCGGATGTTTATGTGGCTACAGCCACCGATGCGACGGCATCGGTTTCCGGTGAGGTAGTCAGTTCCTATGCGATTTTGGTTGATACGCAGACGGGAAATATTATTGCCCAGCGCAATCCGAAGACAATCATCAATCCGGCGTCGATGACAAAGGTGCTGACTGTTTTGGTGGCTGCGGAGCATGTGACAAATTTGGATGATACTTTCACTATTACCCAGGAAATCACGGACTACAGTTACCGTAATGATTGCAGCGTGGTTGGATGGGAAGTCGGTGAGGTTGTCACGGTAAAAGATTTATTTTACGGAACGGTCCTTCCGTCCGGAGCGGATGCTGCAGTCGGTCTTGCAGAATATGTGGCAGGATCACAGGAAGCGTTTGTGGAATTGATGAATCAAAAGCTGGAGCAGATGGGACTTTCTTCTACGGCTCATTTTACAAACTGCGTCGGACTGTATGATGAAAACCATTATTGTACGGTTTATGACATGGCGATGATTTTGCAGGCGGCGCTGGATAATCCGATTTGCCGGGAAGCGTTGTCTGCCAAGAAATATACAACTTCTGCCACGGAACAGCATCCGGAAGGACTGCTTATCTCCAACTGGTTTTTGCGCCGCATCGAGGATAAAGACGCAGGCGGATATGTGCTGGCCGGAAAGACGGGATATGTGGTGGAGTCCGGTAGTTGTGCAGCCAGTTGTGCGTTGGATGGCGATGAAAATGAGTATATTTGTGTGACGGCGGACTCGACGAGCAGCTGGCGCTGTATCTATGATCATGTGGAGATTTATAAAAAGTTTTTGCCACAAAACGGAGCGGACACGGACGTATCTGAGTAAACGTCATATGAGGTGAAACGATATGTATTCAGTGTTACTTGTTATTATATATATTGCATTTATTTCTCTCGGTCTCCCGGATTCCGTTCTCGGATCTGCGTGGCCGAGTATGTATCCGGAGATGGATGTCCCTGTATCTTATGCGGGGATTGTTTCTATGATAATTTCGGCGTGCACGATTGTTTCCAGTATGAATATCAATCGTGTGGTGGCGAGGCTCGGTACAGGGCTTATGACAGCAATCAGTGTTGCGATGACGGCAGCGGCGCTTCTTGGGTTTGCGACAAGCAACTCTTTTATTCTGCTTTGTCTTTGGTCGATACCGTATGGATTCGGCGCAGGATGTGTGGATGCAGCGCTGAATAACTTTGTTGCCCTTCATTACAAATCCAAGCATATGAGCTGGCTTCATTGTTTTTGGGGTGTCGGCGCAACGGCAGGACCGTACATCATGGGTTTTTGTCTGGCAGGAGGAATGCGCTGGACAAGAGGATATTTGATCATCGGAATTCTTCAGGCGATTTTGAGTGTAGCATTATTTTTCTCTCTCCCGCTTTGGAAAGGAAATGACCGGATGCAGACAGGGGAGGACGGAAAAGTCAAGGTACTTTCTGTCCGGGATATTTTGCGCATGAAGGGTGCAAAAAATGTGTTGGTGGCTTTTTTCTGCTACTGCTGTTTTGAATCGACAGCAGGGCTTTGGGCCAGCAGCTATATGACGTTGCACTGCGGAATTGATGTCGAGACGGCGGCAAGATGGGCAGCGCTGTTTTATATGGGAATTACCCTGGGACGTTTCATGTCCGGTTTTGTTTCCGATAGGTTCGGGGATAAAAATATGACCCGGATCGGTCAGGGGATTGCTCTTGCGGGAGGTCTTGTTTTGCTGGTATTCCGCGCTCCGTGGGCGGTTTTGGCCGGACTTTTGCTGTTCGGACTCGGTTGTGCACCGATTTATCCGAGCATGCTTCATGCGACACCGGATCATTTCGGGGCGGAAAATTCACAGGCACTGATGGGGGTCCAGATGGGGTTCGCATATATCGGAATTACCATTATGCCTACGGTCTTCGGCTGGATTGCAGAATATGTTTCCATCGGACTGTATGCAGCATATCTGCTCCTGTTTTTGGGAATACAGATTATATTTGTGGAAAATCTTAACCGGCAAAAGAGATAACATCTTGACAAAAAACAAAACCTTTTCTACAATCAGTAGAGAATTATGAGATTTCAGCGATGAAGAGGATTAGTACATTGTGAAACCGTTCCAGAGAGAGAGCCGGGGGTGTGAGGCTTTTACGGGGAAGCAGCGGAACCTGCCTCGGAGCTCTGTATGAAAATACAGCGTAGCGCCGGCGTTAACGGTTTATGAGCAGAGTGTATGAGCACTAATTAGGGTGGTACCGCCGAGATTTCGGTCCCTTTGGGATGGAAAGGCGTGATCATCCTTTTTTGATTTCTTTGGATAAAGTTAAAAACAAATAAAAGAACATAAAATATGAAAAGGAGAAACAAAATGGCAGACAAAAAGTTAGTAGAAGCTATCACTGCGATGGATGTGGACTTTGCCCAGTGGTACACAGATGTGGTAAAGAAAGCAGAACTCATCGATTACACAAGTGTAAAGGGTTGCATGGTTCTTAAGCCTGCAGGTTACGCGATTTGGGAGTTGATTCAGAAGCAGCTTGATGCAATGTTCAAAGAAACAGGCGTGGAAAATGTATATCTTCCGATGTTCATTCCGGAAAGTCTTCTCCAGAAAGAAAAAGATCACGTGGAAGGATTTGCACCGGAGGTGGCCTGGGTAACACACGGAGGACTCAATCCTCTTCAGGAGAGAATGTGTGTCAGACCGACTTCCGAGACATTGTTCTGCGATTTTTATAAAAATGAAATTCAGTCTTACCGCGATCTTCCGAAGGTATATAACCAGTGGTGTTCGGTAGTGCGTTGGGAAAAAGAAACAAGACCGTTCCTGCGCAGCCGTGAGTTCTTGTGGCAGGAAGGTCATACCGCCCATGCGACAGCAGAGGATGCAGAAGAAAGAACGGTACAGATGCTGAACGTATACGCAGATTTCTGTGAAAATGTATTGGCAATGCCGGTAATCAAAGGCCGTAAGACAGACAAAGAAAAATTTGCCGGTGCGGAAGCAACTTATACCATCGAGGCGTTGATGCATGACGGAAAAGCTCTTCAGTCCGGAACAAGTCATAATTTCGGTGACGGATTTGCAAAAGCTTTCGGTATTCAGTACACGGATAACAATAACAAGCTTCAGTATGTACACCAGACTTCATGGGGAATGACAACACGTCTCATCGGTGCCATCATCATGGTTCACGGGGATGATTCCGGTCTGGTTCTTCCGCCGAGAGTAGCGCCGACTCAGGTTATGATTATTCCGATCCGCCAGCAGGCAGAAGGTGTGCTTGATAAAGCATTCGAACTGAAAGATCGCCTTGCGGCAGCAGGAAAAGAAGGTCTTCGCGTGAAAGTGGATGATACGGATAAGAGCCCGGGATGGAAATTCTCCGAATGTGAGATGCGAGGAATTCCGGTGCGTGTAGAAATCGGTCCGAAGGATATTGAGGCAAATAAATGTGTTCTTGTTCGTCGTGACACAAGAGAGAAAATCGAGTGCAGTCTTGACGAGATTGAGACAAAGGTTGCGGAACTTCTTGATAAGATGCAGGCAGAGATGCTTGAAAATGCAAGAAAGCACAGAGAAGAGCATACATATGTGGCTCACAATATGGAAGAATTTGAAAAACTTTTTACGGAGAAATCCGGATTTGTAAAAGCAATGTGGTGTGAGAATCAGGCCTGCGAAGATGAGATCAAAGAAAAGCTCAGCGTAACAAGCCGTTGTATGCCGTGGGAGCAGGAGAGAATTACCGATACATGTGTATGTTGCGGAAAACCTGCGACAAAGATGGTTTATTGGGGAAGAGCGTACTAATCAGTGTATCGCTGAATCGTCGCTTAGTCCCGTCAGATAGTCGAGAGATACATGATAATATTGCGCTAAAATAATAGCGTAGGAAAGGGGCATTTCACGGATGCCCTTTTCGTATCTCCGATACACTTCTCTTTGACAGTTCAAAATATCAGCAACCTGTTGCTGCGTCAGATCGTGATCTATTCTTATATCTTCAAATCGTTGCCATTTCATACGGATAATAGATGCTCCTTTTGTTTGCGGAGTTGCTTGTTTGACAAATGTTACCATACGGTGGTATAATTCATGTCAAAATGCAACCAAACGGTTGCATAAAGTATAGTGTGGAGAAGCTTATGAATAAGAGAAAAGGTGTGGCTGCTATATACGTAGTGTGTGCAGTTATTTTTTTTATATATTATCTGTTGCGACTGCAAGAATATTCTTATGTAAGAGAAATTGACACAAAAGATTATCTCATCAATGAAAATGCCTGTTACGAAATTGAATATACATGGTACGGAGATTCCTATATGGGAATGGTGGGCTATTTTTACTGGTACGGTGATGTGGAGAGGCCGTGGAATTGTACGGTTGCACTACTCGATACGGTGAGCAATGTCATGTACGAGGTGCCTACGCAGTTTATGGAGCGTGAGGATGAAAAAGAAAAGTATTCACCGGTATCCCATTTTGGTTTTGTTTGCCATATAAATACAAACAAGGTTGATTTGGATGGCCGGCGTTATCAGCTGTGTTTTTTAGATAAAGGGGATGGAGAAAGCGGCGTTATCACACATATGGATGAATATGTCGGAAAGGAAGAAAATTAGGGATGGCAAAGGTGAAAGCTTGGACAAAGGAACATTGTTTGTTGCTCATGGCAGCCGGCATATGGTTGGCGGTGGAATTTATGATTCAGGCAACAACCGGAGATGAGCCTGCCTATCAGTCTGCATTGCAGTTGCAAAGTCTCTCCGAATATATAACCTATTATTTTGAAACATGGTCAAACCGTATACTGATTGATGTATTGGCAGTCGTTGTTTTGGCGCAGCCGATGATTGTGTTTAAGGTGTTTAATGTACTTGTGTTCTTTATGCATCTGCTCGGATTTAAAAAGTTGCTGCTGAAAGACCGGACGGATAAAATGCAGGAATTATTTCTTCTTACTTTATTTTTTATGATTCCTTACAGTTGTTTTCTTGATGCAGGATTCTCTGTAACCTGTATGTATTATTTGTGGCCGGCAACGGCAGGTATATGGAGCATTTATATCGTATTAAAGAAGCAAAGTTCACTGTTTCTGAAATTGGTTGGAGCCCTGCTTTTGGTTTTTGCCTGCAATATGGAGCAGACGGCACTCCTCATGAATGTTGTTCTGCTTTTGGTCTGTTGTGTTAATCTGTCGAATCGGGAAAAGAAAAGTTACCCGTGGCTAATGTTTGTGACGGCAATCGGTTGTATCTTGTTTATGTTGCTCGGAGAAGGAGGAAATCACAGGGTTAAGGTGGAAATCGGACACAAATTTCCGGAATATATCGGACTGACCGCGTTACAAAAGTTCGATATGGGATTTTCTACTACGATGGAACATTTGATTATGGGATGTGATCCGCTGTGGATTCTGTTTGTCACTTTTTTATTTCTTGTTTTAATTAGGGAAAAGAAATTTGAAGGGTATATTTTAGGTGCAATTCCGTTTGGATGCTCTCTGGCTTTCGGTTTGTTTAAGGAAAGTTTGCTTCCGGTTTTTCCGCCGCTCAGTTATATGTATGAGGCGGTAGGCGAATACGGAGTGATTGACTTAAATAATTATGATTTGCGCAATCGGTGGGTTGTGCTGCTTCTCTTTTTGTTTGTGCTGGCGACGGTCATAGCCGGCCTGTATTTGACAGAAGAAAATGTGAAAAGAGTATTTTTGCTTATTTTTGCTTTTGGAGGAGGATTTCTTTCCAGATTAATCATGGGATTTTCGCCGACGATTTACGCATCCGGTGACCGGACTTATTATCCGTTCTGGCTGGTATTAATTGTTTTGGTTTATGGTCTGTTTCAAAAGCTTGATAAAGATAAGCAGGAAAGAGTAAATATAATAACAATGCTGATTGCTTTGGTGTCTGTTTGCAGTACGGTTGTATCGTTGAATCGATAAAAAAGGACAAAGGTCTACGGTAAAGATAAAAAAGAAATAAGATTTTCTTCCCGCGTCTGTTGCAGACGCGGGTTTTTTCGTATAAAATACCTAATATATACAGACAATGATAAGCAGAAAGAAGGTAATCCTATGAATATTTTAGTTATTAACTGCGGAA
>JAFTVQ010000150.1 GCA_017461865.1 Lachnospiraceae bacterium
AATGCCGATAATCGTTTTAGCCAGAGGACATCTATCGCAGGACAGACGGTTCTCATTGTTGATATATTGGGTAATTGCTGACATCTCGGATACGGAACCGGCGTAGTCATTACTGAGCAGATCTGCGTAGGCCGTATTCTTTTCCTGTACCCGGGTCTCGGGGTATGGCAGGGCCATCATAATTGGGGTTACGTCTTTGAAGCTGCAGCTATTTGTTAATATATTTTCATTCATGATAGCACTCCGATATATGGTTCTATATAATATATGGGGGCACCAATAAAATATTCCTTTTGTCTTTCAGCTGCCTAAAAAGCACTTGAGCTAAGCGGTTACTGTTCAGAGGCATTTTGGACATATACATGCTTTTTGCGTTGTTATGCCCAAAATCGATTCAGCCAACACAAAAATAAAGGCTTGTCTGACGGGTTTTGGACATATGCAAAATTTTTTGTCCCCTATGTCAAAAAATGAGAAGAATTTTGGGCATTGAGTAGAGATTTTTCTGTATATGTCCGGAACAAGGATTAAAATGTACCCTATAAACTGGACACTCAAAATCCAGTTTTATACCCAAAATCCATGGTTGTCCCCGTTTGGTAGACACCATTTTACCGATTTATGCCTAACCAGATATTCTGGCAATGGCTGACCCCATTTTTACACAAGGGTTTATATTTTCGGTTTCCGTTTTTTTGATCGTGTGATATAGTTTAATCAATGAAACGGAGGAACCATTATGACCAACAAAAGATTCACCCCGGAAGAGATTGAGATTATCCGGCAGAACCCTTACGTTGTAAGTGTCCGTTCCACTAAGATCACTTACTCCCTGGCATTCAAAAAGTTTGCCATTGATCAGGCCCAGATGGGGCTTTCTTCCCCGCAGATATTCCTAATGGCAGGTTTCGACCCGGAAATATTAGGGAAACCCCGGATATATGCTGCACTGAAAGCCTTCAAAAGTGAAGCGGCCTCTCCGGAAGGACTCCGGGAGCCACGTGGAAAGTCCCGGCAGGAACGTCTGGCTGCGCACGCAAAAGAGGATCTTACCAAAAAACAGACAAAAACTGCGATCCGTGAATTGCAGGATCGGGTAAACCACCTGGAGCAGCAGATTGAGTTTTTAAAAAAAATTCAATCTCTCCGGAAGTAAGTTCCTCCAGCGACATTTTTGGATCCATTCAAGGCGAGCTCCAGGAAAGTTTCAACACCCTCACAGTAACAGAACTGTGTGAATTGACAGGGGTATCACGATCCGGATACTATAACTGGGTCAGAAGCGCAGACACTAGGCTTGCTCGTGAACGACAGGATGAAGCTGATTTCGAGCTGATCCTGGCCGCCTATCGCTACCGTGGTTATGCCAAAGGGGCACGCAGCATCCATATGCGCCTGCTCCACCAGGGGATCCGGATGAACCTGAAAAAGATCCGCCGACTGATGAAGAAGTATGGCCTTTTCTGCCCTATCCGGAAAGCAAACCCTTACCGCCGTATGGCAAAAGCACTCCGGACGAATGCGGTCGCAGACAACCGGGTCAACCGCGAATTCCGCCTGCATGGTCCTCGGAAGATCCTGCTGACAGATATCACATACATTCCGTATAATGGGAAGTTCTGCTATCTGTCCGTGGTCAAGGATGCATTTACAGAACAGGTATTGTCCTATGTCCTCAGCGAGTCATTGGAAGTTGACTTTGTGCTTGAGACGGTCAACCAACTCATCCGGGAGCACGGGACATCCCTAGATACCGAGGTCTTTATCCATAGTGACCAAGGATGCCATTACACAAGCATCCGGTTCCGCGAACTGCTGAACAACTATGGTCTCCGCCAGTCCATGTCTCGGCGTGGCAACTGCTGGGACAATGCCCCCCAGGAGAGTTTCTTTGGCCACATGAAAGATGAACTGGCAGATCGGATAGCTGGCTGGCGGTCCATCGATGAAGTACATTCCGACATCGATGACTGGATGGATTATTACAACAATGACCGTGGGCAGTGGAACTTAGGGAAACTGTCCCCCAATGAGTACTATACGTACATAACAACAGGAAAAAATCCACTATCAATAAACGGATAGTTCTTTGGGTATAAAGTGTATTACAAAAATGTCCTTGACATGGGGTACACTTTAGATTTATGTTAACAAAAAATCGCCATTTTCAGTATTTTCGTGTTCCAATTGGGCATTACAGACGCAAAAATCTGTATATGCCCAAATTACCTCCAAATATGGTACTTACACATCCACTTTGTGTGTACTAAATCGTTGGTCTTATTGGCCATATTAATCACCTTTCCTTTCTATAATAGTGGCTTTAACACCTCCATTATACTGCGGAAAGGTGATTGTGCTATAAGCATTTGTTGCACCACCCGCATAGCAGGTGGTTTATTGTTTCGCATGTCTCCATTTTTCGGAACACGAAAAACTCCGCCATGCCGGGCGGGCTAAAGCCCATAAAAAAAGAGCAACCTCTCCTCTGCCAAGTAGTTGGTTGCTCCCGTCAATACTCAATTTACTTCCACATCCACAAACACCGGCGAATGATCCGTCGCATCCAGCGCGTCCTGATCCTCCACCACACAGTACTCCGTTACCTGAATCCCATCCCCCATACCAATTATATGGTCAATGGAAAATTCTCTGCCCTTCGGCGTCTTCTTCCCTCGAAGCTTCCCGTTTTCATCCGGCTGAGGGTCCCCATGATGGGAACTCACATCTTTCTTTTTCTTTGCCAAATCATAAAGATGCTGAATTCCATTCTCCGCATACACCTTAAAAACATCACTTGACAATACGGTATTCATATCACCGAAAGCAAAAACAGGGCAATCATATTTTTCATGGAGAGACTTCATAACGGCTGCAAGCTGTTTTGCATTCTCCGTTCTCACCAGATCATGCTCAGGGCCGCTCTTCCACCAGAAGTGAGTGTTGCACACAGCAAACACCTTGTCCTCTTCCGGATGCTTCAGAACCGCCCAGGTAATTGCTTTACTTCTGTCAGTGGTATACAGAAGACGCTCATAGCCCTTGGCCAGAAGCAGATAATCCTTTTTATATGCCAGAGGTACGAAATTAATATTATTGCAAACTTCCGTACCGGCAAAAGCGTACTCAGCCGAAAGCCGCTTAAGTAGATCACTTGCATACCAGCTTTTTGTAACCTCCTGAAATCCGAGAATATCAGGCTGGTATCTCATAAAAACGTCATATAACAGATCCTGCCTGTCTTCCACCGGATTGTTGAAATAATCTCCCCAGATGTTACTTGTCATGATTCTCATAATACATTACCTTCTTTCTGTCTTTCCTCAATACCATTTATACTGATAATGGCCATGGTATGTCCTTCCTCATCTTTTTCATAATGCAGACTTCCCTGCTCTCCGAAGAC
>JAFTVQ010000151.1 GCA_017461865.1 Lachnospiraceae bacterium
ACTGCACTGATTTTGCATGGGTATCCATTCAGTTTATATGGCAGGACATTTTTCTTAAAAAGTAAATAGCGAGGATCTTCGCTGTCTTCCGGATAATTTTCAAATTCACTGATTAATTCATCTAAAGTTCGTGTCCTGGTTTCTCCGGCTTCAATGACATACATATCTTCTTCAGTAAGGTAAGCAACAGTTAAATTTTGCTGCAGACCAAATCGAAGGATAGATTCTTTCATGTTTTCAAGATCTTCACGCGGATAGTTATTTTTTTTGTTTAACCGGATTTTGTGACGGTAAATTGATTTGATTTCAAAACAATTTTTTTCCTTCGTTTCGGCTTGCTGGATACGTTCTACATGGCCACTCACGGCAGCTCCGGTTTGTGAAATTGTTGGTGTATCAATATCTGCATTGATGTTTTGCGGATTAATATTAAGTTTTCTTCCAGCCATTACTATTCACCTCCAAAACAAGATTTTAATGCTGCAGTTCCGGAGTCGTCTAAGATATCCAGTTCTTCGATTAACTTAAAATAATCATATACTGCATTGCTGTCCGGACAGTAGCTTAAAACCGGTTGAAAGCTTTTGTTGATCTCGCAGATCTTAATATCTTTTCGGATGCATGTCCGACAGAAAAGATCTCCGAGAGTGTCATTGTACAGGGTAGATAAATCTTTATAGATAATGGTGTTAGTTTCAGCCTGCGTCATGAACACGCCGCCGATTTTGGGATTTTCAAGATCGTGTTCTTCTTTGATGTAGGCTACCGTATTCAATGTTTCCTGCAGGCCTTTGTAACTGTATTCTTCCAGTCGGACCGGAATGAGAATAAGATCGGAAGCAAACATGCTGTTGACCGTCAGGATGTCTTTGGCAGGCGCATTGTCAATCAGAATATAGTCATACTGATCTTTGATTGCATTTAAAGCTCTTTTCAAAATAATGTTATTGTTTCCGGTGTTGTTTTGAATGTAAAGCTGTGACTGACCATGACGTTCAGAGGAAGGCATGATATCAATGTTTTTTATCTTTGTTGGATAAATTAGATTAGATACATTTTCTGTATCGCGGTAGCGATAACGGAAGAGTTCTGCAACATGTGCTTTCTCGGCCGGTATCATGTTATTGATAACAGCTTCCGAATCTTCTGTATACGCGTTTAGCATCATAGATAAGTTTGCGGATTCGTCTAAATCTACGACTAAAACCTTTTTTTCGAGATACGCAAGGATCTGCGCAATGATACCGGTGCTGGTTGTTTTTGCCACGCCACCTTTGTTGTTGATAATTGAAATGATTTTACACATATTAAATTTCTCCTTTGCATTGTGAGACTGTTTGTATGTAACGGTCAAAGGTCATCCGGTGACCTTATAGCATATGGAAAAATTTAGCGCTAAATATGTTCCTTTAAGTGCACTATAATTGAGTCTTTGCTATAAATCAAGAGCGAGTTTGTCATACATTTTTGTGTTTTGAGAGGGTGAAAAATATCAATTTGTATGACAAATTGCCATCAACCCCTTGTGTTGTCTACCCTTATTTTTTCAAGATTGTTCTTTGAACCGAAAAAAATTTTTTAAAATTTTTTTCGGAAAAGTAATTTTCCATAAGGGAACCCGGTTCCCTTACGCCGGAGAGTAAGTCCAAGGGGAACCCGGTTCCCTTACGCCGGAGAGTAAGTCCAAGGGGAACCCGGTTCCCTTACGCCAGAGGGTAAGTCCAAGGGGAACCCGGTTCCCTTACGCCGGAGAGTAAGTCCAAGGGGAACCCGGTTCCCTTACGCCAGAGGGTAAGTCCAAGGGGAACCCGGTTC
>JAFTVQ010000152.1 GCA_017461865.1 Lachnospiraceae bacterium
CGAAAGGAGAATGAGGTGCCGACAACCAATAAAATCAAGGTAAAAGGTAAGAAGTAATTGACAAAACGCGGATTTTTGCATATTCTAAGAAAAGAAGAAAGGCTATGAACGAAAAGAGTAGCTGAAGAGCCAGTGGAAAGAGAATAACCGTCATCGGCTGAAAGCGGTTAACATGAGGCATCAGTGAAGTGCATTCGGGAGCCGGCTTGCGGAACAGGTAAATGATGTGGTGACACACTACAGTGGTTTACATAATTATGCAAGCACGTTTCATCCACGTTACGGATTTCGAGAGTTGAGAAGGTTGTGCGCTTGGGAGCGATAGGAACGGATTCCCGACGTAACGCGTCTCAAAAGTAGAGTGGAACCGCGATATCATCGTCTCTATACGTTGCAGTATAGAGACGATTTTTTATATTCTCCGCGTGCAGTGCACAAGGAGAGTTGTAAATGCAGTGAGAAAGGAAAGACATGGGATATATCAGCAGGATTAAGGAAGAAATCAAGGTGATCCGTCAGCGTGACCCGGCGATTCATTCTAATATGGAAGTGTTTTTGTATCCGAGCTTTAAGGTAATGATTCATTACCGGCTCGCCCACAAGATGTATCAGAAAAAGCACTATTTCCTGGCGCGTTGGATTTCCCAGAGAGCGGCCAGAAAGACCGGAATTGAGATTCATCCGGGGGCACAGATCGGAAAGGGATTTTTCATTGACCACGGAAACGGAGTCATCATCGGGGAAACAACGATTATCGGTGATAACGTGACACTCTACCAGGGCGTGACGCTGGGAGGTACCGGTAAAGAGCAGGGCAAGCGTCATCCGACGATCGGAAACAATGTCATGATCAGTGCCGGAGCAAAGGTGCTCGGTTCGTTTAAAATCGGAGATAATTCCAAGATAGGTGCCGGAAGTGTTGTGCTGGAGGAAGTTCCGCCGAACTCGACTGTAGTGGGTGTTCCGGGACGTGTGGTAAAAAGAAACAATGTGGCGCTTCCTCAGGAGGAGATGGATCAGGTACACCTGCCTGACCCGGTAAAAGAAGATATCGCCCAGCTTCGCCGGTCGAATGATCTGTTGGCGAACAGGCTGATTGAACTGGAAAATGAAATGAAGCAGATGAAGAAAGGAAACAGCGATGGAGAATAAAATTAAGATTTATAACACACTGACAAGAAAAAAAGAAGATTTTGTGCCTAATGTGGAAGGCAAAGTGAATATGTATACATGCGGACCGACCGTGTACCATTTTGCACACATCGGAAATTTGCGCAGTTATATTATGGAAGACGTTCTCGAGAAAGCACTTCGCTATGCAGATTATGATGTAAAACGTGTCATGAATATCACAGACGTCGGTCATCTTGCATCAGATGCCGATACCGGTGAGGATAAAATGCTCAAGGGCGCAAAAAGAGAGAATAAGACCGTCATGGAAATTGCAAAATTCTACACGGATGCCTTCTTCTCTGACTGTGCGAAGCTGAATATCAAGACACCGGATGTGGTGGAGCCGGCGACCAACTGTATCGACAATTTCATTGAAATGATTGAGAAACTACTGGAAAAAGGCTACGCATATCAGGCGGGCGAAAATATCTATTTTGACACATCCAAGCTGGACAGCTACTACGTGTTCGGAAACCAGACCGAGGAAGAACTCATGGTCGGTGTGCGTGATGATGTGACAGAGGATGAAAATAAGAAAAACAAGAACGATTTTGTACTTTGGTTTACCAAGTCAAAATTCGAAGATCAGGCGCTCAAATGGGACAGTCCGTGGGGCGTAGGTTATCCGGGATGGCATATCGAGTGCTCCTGCATCAGCATGAAACATCTCGGCGAATACATGGATATTCATTGCGGAGGTGTGGACAATATGTTCCCGCATCACACAAACGAGATTGCACAGTCAGAGGCTTATCTCGGACATAAATGGTGTAACTATTGGTTCCATGTACACCACTTAAATGACCAGTCCGGTAAGATGAGTAAATCAAAAGGAGAATTCCTTACTGTTTCCCTTTTAGAGGAAAAAGGTTATGATCCTCTTGCTTACCGTTTCTTCTGCCTGCAGTCACATTACAGAAAACCGCTGATTTTCTCGTTTGAGGCACTCGATCAGGCGACAGGAACGTACAAGAAGTTAAAGAGACGTATCGCAGAGCTTTCCAAAGAAGGAACAGCAGATGCAGCGGTTGTAAAAGAATACAAAGACAAATTCGTAGAAGCAGTGGGAAACGATATGAATACTTCCATGGGTGTTACACTGGTGTATGATGTTTTGAAAGCGGATATCGATGATGCGACAAAACGTGCTGTCATTGACAGTTATGACTATGTCCTCAGCTTAGATCTTTTAAAAGAAGAGGAGGCAAAAGACAGCGGTGTGGACGGCGAGCTGGAAGCATTTGTGCTGGCTAAAATCGAGGAGCGCAAAGCGGCAAAGAAAGAAAAGAACTTTGCACTTGCAGATGCGATTCGTGATGAACTTTTGGAAAAGGGCATTGCCATCAAAGATACAAGAGAAGGTGTTGTATGGGAGAGAGTTTAAGCTTGCTTTCGCAGATTAAGGAGCAATTTGCCTGTGAGCCGGTGGATGTGCGGACTTATTCACCGCTGACACTTGCGTTTATCGGTGATTGTGTATTCGATTTAATTATCCGCACGGTGGTGGTTGAGCGGGGAAATCGCGCGGCAAATGGTTTACATAAAACCAAGAGCGCCGTTGTGAAAGCGCAGACCCAGGCGGAGATGATAGAAGCACTTTTGCCGGAACTGACACCGGAGGAGGAATCCGTGTACCGGAGAGGGCGCAATGCAAAATCGTATACAACGGCTAAAAATGCGTCGGTCGGTGATTACCGCAAGGCAACCGGATTTGAAGCACTGATCGGATACTTGTATTTGCAGGATGATATGGACCGGGTGCTTTATCTTGTGAAAAAAGGGTTGCAGGAGAAAGGGCTCGAAATATAGACGCTTGCCTGAAACGGGCAGAAAGAGGTTACTATGCGTTATGAAGAATTTACAATTGAAGGAAGAAATGCGGTCATAGAAGCATTCCGCAGCGGGAAACCGATGGATAAGGTGTTTGTGCTGGATGGATGTCAGGACGGACCGATGATGACAATACGCCGCGAAGCCAAGAAACACGATGTGATGATTAAATATGTGTCAAAAGACCGTCTGGATCAGATGTCAGAGACAGGGAAGCATCAGGGCGTCATTGCCTATGCTGCGGCTTATGAATATGCACAGGTGGAAGATATTTTGGAAAACGCGCGAAGCAAAGGCGAGGATCCGTTTGTCTTTTTGCTGGACAATATTGAAGACCCGCACAATCTCGGAGCAATTATCCGTACGGCAAATCAGGCGGGGGCGCATGGTGTCATTATCCCGAAAAACCGCGCGGTAGGACTTACGGCGACGGTGGCGAAGGCA
This sequence comes from Lachnospiraceae bacterium, assembly GCA_017461865.1. Taxonomy (GTDB): domain Bacteria; phylum Bacillota; class Clostridia; order Lachnospirales; family Lachnospiraceae; genus SVFI01. The sequence goes on from JAFTVQ010000152.1 coordinate 3,448, forward strand.
TCGGCAGGTGCATTGAATTATACGCCGGTAGCCAAGGTGACCAATATTTCAAAGACGATCGAGGAGCTGAAAAAAGAGGGTCTTTGGTTTGTCTGTGCCGATATGGACGGTGAAGTAATGTATCGTCTGGATTTGAAGGGACCGATTGGTCTGGTGATCGGAAACGAAGGAGAGGGCATCAGCCGTCTCGTAAAAGAGAAATGTGATTTTACTGCGACCATACCGATGAAAGGAGATATCGATTCTCTCAACGCATCCGTGGCAGCAGGAGTGCTCGCATATGAGATTGTCCGTCAGAGAATGGGAATGTAACCGGCGGAAGCCGCCAAAGAGGGTGTTTTTGTGAAAACAAAGTATGAAAATGTAAAGGATGAAGAACTGATTATGCAGCTTCGGGAAGGCAATCAGGAAGTCATGGACTATTTGATGGATAAGTACAAAAATCTTGTCCGGAGCAAGGCAAAGTCCATGTACATTCTCGGCGCCGATACGGAGGATTTGATTCAGGAAGGAATGATCGGTCTTTTTAAGGCGGTCAGGGATTATGATTTCGGACGGGATGCAGGTTTTTATACATTTGCCGATCTTTGTATCTCACGCCAGATTTATACGGCGGTACAGGCTTCAGGACGAAAGAAGCATATGCCGTTAAACACGTATATTTCTTTTTACAGCAAGGTTGCCGATGAGACCGGGGATGACGGACAGGCTGTCCATTTGGAGAATGTGCTGGAATCGGAGGACAAAAACCCGGAGGAAAAACTGATTGACCGGGAAAATGTGGAGTATATTGAGCAGATCATTCAGTCGCAGCTCAGCAGTATGGAGAGACAGGTGCTGGATCTTTATCTGACCGGGATGGGAACCGGAGAAGTGTCCCGCGTGTTGGGGATTGATGAAAAGTCTGCAGACAATGCTTTACAGAGGGCAAAATCCAAAATCCGTAAGGCAATCAAAGAAAAATAATTTGACGAAGTAACACGGAATGTTATACTATAGGGTAGAAGTATATTTATTCAACTGTCAAATAAAAAATAGAAAGAAAAGGGTGGAGAGAACAATGGAAAGAAACGATCCGAATACAAGAATCAGAGAAAAAATCTACAAAGAGTTAAAAGTAACATTTTTAAGTGTTGAGCAGCAGATCCGTGAGATGGAAGAGCACAGAACAGAGCTTGAAGTAAAATGTGAACTGTTTGAACAGTGCCTTTCAAACTATCTTCTCAGCAGCGGAAGCGATGTTGTAAAAGAACATCTTATGACAGCGAAGACAGAAATCGCTACCTGCGAGCTTGAACTTGAAAAATTAAAAATGACAAGAGACGCATATAAGATTGAAATTGAAATGTATGAGACTATGAAATAGTGCATGATTTTCAATGATTATATTACATAAAAACTGAGAGCAAATTGCTCTCAGTTTTTTTATGCAGAAATATTCAGGTTGTGTAAAGAGTAAAGATAGTCTGAAAAGTAATCCAGGTCTTTTTTGACCTTTGGATCCAACGCATTGATCCAACGCTCCGGAATGGCCTCGTAACCGTAATATGCCCCGGCGAGGCTTCCGGTTGCAGCACCTATGACATCGGTATCGCCGCCTTCATTTACCGCACAGATGATGGCTTTTTCCAGCGAATCGGAATGAAGCAGATGATAGTGGGCGCATTCCAGGGTGTTTTTGATATGGCGGGTAGGTTCCGGCAAAGATGAAGCAAAAGTGTCTTTCAATATTGTGCCGTCCAGGCATGCGTACATCACCAGACAAAATTCGGTGACATATTTGTCGCAGACCGGATTGTTGTGTGTTAATCGGCTTAAACTCAAAATAGTGTGCAGAGATTTGTCACCGAGAATCAATGGGATGCTCCGAAGAAGACTTCCGTTTCCGAACTGCTGTCCATAGGAAAAATTTTTTTCGTTTTTGGCATAAAGAAACCAGTCTTTATGTGGTTTGGATTGACATGCATGGATGACCCGGTTGCAGCAAAAGTCAGAATCCACGGGATGACTGTTAAGCCAAGTTGTAAATTCAAGGCAACAGTTGTCCAAAAAGGTATGCTCAAACCCGAAGTGGGAGTCGCCGGTCTGTGTTTTTTTCAGTGCACGGCACACACACAATGTCATTTCGGTGGGGTCGGTAACTTCTCCCGCATACAAATTAAGCCATCCGCCGCCGGATAGATTTTTGAGTTTCCGATATTTTTTTTGGATTTCGGATTTGCGCATGAATTCGGTGATTGCGCCCATAGAATCGCCGATTGCCAGGCCATACAAGGTGCCTTTGATTTTAGATTTTAGAATTTCACTCATAATGTCCCCTCCTTATGCAAATGATTATAACACACTTTCATTATGACTGAAAGTTTTCTTTTCACATTTTCCATTAAAATTGAGTAGAAGGAGAAGTGAATATGAGCCAGAAACACTCAGAGAAATATAAAATCATAGGGCAGGCAATTCAGAAATACCGAAAGCAGATGGGGATGACACAGGAGCAGTTGGCAGATGAAGCCAGTATCAGCATCAGCTATTTGACGAAGATAGAGGCAATGAATTGCGATCAACCGTTTTCGCTGGAAGTGTTGCTTGACATTACGGAGGTACTTGGTGTGTCTATTCATCAGTTGCTCGAAGGAATCGAATGATTTTGGAATATAAAAGACCGGACATGATTGTCCGGTCTTTTTTGAGAGCTGCCTAGCGGAATCGAACCGCCGACCTCCGCCTTACCAAGGCGACGCTCTACCGACTGAGCCAAGGCAGCATATGCGGAAAGGTAAACTCATTACCGAACGCTATTGTATCAAAGAAAGCATTCTTTGTCAAACAAAAAACTAGATTATATAGGGGAAATGTGGTAATATCTATTTAATCAGGCAGGAGGGATATATTGTATGAACCATACGCTTCTGGTAAAGAAATATTTGACAGATAATGAGAGAAAAATTAATAATATTCTTCGTTGGTTTCCGCTTGCATTTTTAATCATGTGTCCGGCGCTTTTGATTGCAAGTCAGGCCGGTGCACTTTTGTTTGATCTTTCTTTTTGGATTAAAATGTGCATAGTGATTGCAGTTCTCTGCGTATTTCCTTCTGTATTTGTACATTATTCTTATAATGAAATGATTAACCGCTGTGTCTGTCTTTCGGTGATTGAGGTTTTTATTTGTCTGATTGCAGTGATTGATGCGTTTAATATATCGCTGGCATTTGTGCTTGTTCCGCTGATCAGTACGTTGTATTTGGACAGGTCGGTTTTTGTACATACTGCGCGCAATTGTTTTTTGGTGATGCTTGCATTAAAACTGGGAGTTTTCGTATATCGGTATCAGGAGTCCATAAAGAAGGATATTGCATATGAAGCTGATTATATGGCATTTGTAGCACTTGCGCTGGAATATATCATTATTGTTGTCGCATTATATTTTACGGTGCAGTGGTTTGAAGATATGGTTTCTTCCGGCTACAAGCTGCAGAATCGCGGAGATGGTACCTATACGACCGCTGCAGCAGTAATCCAGGAACAGATGAATGAGGAAAGCTATAATACCAAGGGACTTTTTCTTGATGTGGGTCACAGGGTTGAGAGCCTGATCCGCGGAAAAAATAAGAAGTTTGAAATGAATATTGATGATCAGCTTCCGAGCCAGTTTAAGGGGGATCCGGAGAGGATTAAGTTGGCGCTGATTAACATTTTATCGGATTTTGTACAGTTTACGGAGAATGGCAAGGTAACGATGGATGTTACTTACGAGAAAGGAATCACTCCGAAAAAAGGACAGAATATTACGATGGTCTGTAAAATACAATCGTCGCAAGATCTTTCGGAAGATCTCAGATACGGAAACGCATTGGGATTTGCCCTGGCCAAAAATATGATTCAGAAGATGGATGGCATATTGCTCAATAAGTCCGGCGGAAGTCCTTACTTAACAAGTTATATCGTATCCTTCCAGCAGATGGTGGACGGTGGGGAGACAATCAGTCAGATGCGTGCATCCCACAAGAGAGAGCAGGAAATGCTGATTGCCGATTCCCGTAAAAAAGCAGAGAATCTTATGTACGTAAAGGCCGGAAAAGCACTGATTGTCGATGACAACGAGATGAATCAGAAGCTGGTGGCGGCGATTCTGAAATCATACGGCTTGGATTCGGTTTGTGTGTCTTCGGGGGATGAGGCGATTGAGGTAGTACAATCCAAAGAATTTAATCTGGTAGTTCTTGATTATATGATGCCGATCAAAGGAGGACTGCAGATTGCAAAAGAGCTCAGACAATTGGGAGATCCGTACTATGAAGAATTACCGCTTATCGCAATGACATCCAACAATACGGAAGAGTCTAAGATGATGTTCTATGATAATCGGTTTGCAGAGGTGATTTCAAAGCCGATTAAGGAGGATGAACTCAGGCTTGCCATTGCACTTTGTATGTGCTTGTAGAAAAATAAAACAGAACGGATAAGAAAAGGGAAAACGCAATATTGCGTTTTCCCTTTGTTTCATTTATTGAACTATTCTGTCGGAGTGACGTCCCCGTTTTCCTGCGCATCCGCTTCGGAATCGATATTTTGTTGTTGCTGCTGTGCCTGCTGTTGTGCCTGCTGCTGTGCATCAAGTTGCTGCTGCATGGCAGCTTGCTGGGCAGCCTGGATTGCTGCAGTATTATTCGGATCAAGGAAATATACAGGTGTATGAGGACACAGCTGTGCAAGTCCCGGACTTCCGTCGTCTGCAGGCGGGATTTCAACAACACCCGGAACCTGGAACGGACATGTCGCACAGGCGCTTAATCCGGTTGCCGCACAGAATACTCCGGTTACATGAACCGTGCAACTGTCTGTCGGTACGGTTCCCTCTGCGAAATATTCGGTGGCAAGATGAGCATCGCAAATGCCGGCAATCGGTAATTTTCCGGACTTTGCACACACGGTGGCAGTTACAATTCCGCTTGGTTTCTTGAACGAAGCCGCCGGAAGATCTTCATGAATTCTTGACATAACTGCACGCCACATTGTTTTGGACAAATTCTTCTCGGAAGAAGATTTCATGGATATATTGTTATCGTATCCGGTCCAGGTAGTCGCAGTATAATACGGGGTATATCCTGCAAACCAAACATCCTTGTAATCGGATGTGGTACCTGTTTTTCCGGCGATAGCGATAGTTCCGCCGAAGTTTGTGGAACCACCGGTTCCTTTTGTTACAACATCTACCATGGCATCGGTCAGGAGATAAGCTGTTGTCTCTTTGATTACCTGAGAAGATGGTGTCGAAGAGTAATCAATCAGAACGTTTCCGTCGTGATCCAAAATCTTGGTAAACAGCGTAGGCTTCATGTAAGAGCCGTTGTTTGCAATGGCTGCATAAGCAGCATTAAGTTCCAGGTTGGTAACACCGTCGGTAATACCTCCCAGTGACAGTGATTGCGTGATATCGGTATAGATTTTGGTTCCTTCCGGTGTGTCTGCTTCACGTCTTTCAACAAGTGTAGTAAATCCAAAATCCTGCAGGTAGTCAAATCCGAGCTGCGGTGTAATCTGTGTCAGGGTCTTTACGGCAACGATATTAAGAGATTGTTCAATACCGTATCTTAAACTACAGATTCCTTTATATTCGGCTCCGTACCAGTTGTTGACCGGAGTGCCGTCTTCGTAAGAATATGCAGCATCGTTTTGTACGGATGCGAGGGTAAGACCCGCGCTGTCAAGAGCCGGAGCATAGGTGGAAAGCACCTTAAAGGTAGATCCCGGTTGTCTTTTTGAATCGGTAGCACGATTCAGGGTACGGCTCGCTGTCTTTGTGCCTCGTCCGCCCACCATGGCTACGATATGACCGGTGGACTGGTCCTCAATTGTGATGGATACCTGAGGCTGCGGTGTCAATGAGATGGACTCATCATGCACCTTGTCCCCCGGGCCGAGCACGGCGGCCTGATAAGCTGCAATATCTTCGTAGGCTGCATCCTGGGAAGAGTAAAGCAGGTTGTAGGCTGCACTCTGCTGCTGGAAATAAGCCTTAAACATTTCCGTTGAATGGTTTTCGTAATCTCCGTTGCTTTTTTTCACGGTGAGCTGATAGCTCAATAACCATTGTGTATTTTCCGGATAGTTTTCTTCGTTGTTGTACACCTCGTCACAAATCTTTTGGATTTTAGGATCCTGTGTTCCGAAAATCTGAAGACCGCCGCTGTATACGAGTTTGTAGGCCTGAGTTTCGTTATATCCCTTTTCTTCCATTAAAACCTGTGTAACCTGATCAATCAGGGCATCTACGAAATACGTGTTAATGGACTCGGTATCTTTTTCTTTGTTGACGTTTTGGATACGCGCATATACGTTGTCTTTGACGGCTTTATCGTATTCTTCCTGAGTGATATAGCCTTGTTTAAGCATCTTGCTCAGTACCGTGGCGCGGCGTTTTGTGTTTTCTTCCGGATGAGAAATCGGATTGTACTTGGACGGATTCTGTGTGATTCCGGCAATAACTGCACATTCCGATAACGTAAGCTGCGATACCGGTTTGTTAAAGTAACGCATGGAAGCAGCCTGAACGCCTAACGTATTCTGTCCGAGGTTGATGGAGTTCATATACAGTTCCAGAATACTTTCTTTGTCCATACGCTTTTCGAGCTCGATGGCAAGGTACTGTTCCTGGATTTTTCGTTTGATTTTTACAAAGTTGGAATTTTCGCCGACCCAGCCTTCAAATACATTATTTTTCAGAAGCTGCTGGGTGATTGTGCTGGCACCCTGTGTTAAGTCACGGTTTTTGACCGCTTCCATTCCGGCGCGAACGATACCTTTGATATCAATTCCGTTGTGCTGATAAAAACGTTCATCCTCGATAGCGACAAATGCATCAGCCATATCCTGAGGAATCAAATCCATGTTGACGTAGCTGCGGTTTGAGTCGGTACCGACCAGTTTGGCAATCTGTTTACCGCTGGAGTCGAACACGACAGTAGCGTATCCCGTCGGACGCACATCCAGACTGGAAATGTCCGGCGCGGATGCAAGAATTCCTTTGAAAATACCGATTCCGAAACAGATTCCGATAATTCCCGCAGACAAAACACATATCAGCAGCGCTTTCAAAAAATAAAGCATAAACATTTTACTGAATTTAGTTGATTTAGAATTGAGCTGCCGCTGTTTGCGGCGAATGCTCTTTTTGCCATAGTTCATGAACATAGCCTCCCTATTCTCCATGATTATACCAAAAACAGACATTAAAAGGAAGAAAAATCTTCCATATTAAGAATTGTTCACAATTAAAAACATGTCTATACGAAAACATTTCACAAAAAAACCGCACATTTTTGCCGTGACAGAGGTTATTATAGTGAAAGGCCTTTCAAAAGATACGACGGACAGGTGGTGGATTTGTGGAAAAAACGCAGTACGAGCGGATTGTAGCGGAATATTTGGACATGGTGTACAAAATCGCTGTAAGTTATGCTAAAAATGCGACGGATGCGGATGATATTGTACAGCAGACGTTTTACAAACTGTTGATAAGAAAAAGTGGATTCAAGGATGAAGAGCATATAAAGAGATGGTTAATCCGCGTTTGTATCAATGAATGTAACAGTTTATTTTCGGGTTTTTGGAGAAGAAATGTGCATCTTTTCGGGCAGCGGGAAGGTGACAGGGAAACATCGGAGGATCCTTTGTTTGAGGCACAGGAAAGCCGGGTGTTGCATGAAGCGGTTCGAAAGCTGCCGGGCAAATGCCGAAGCGTGATATATTTGTTTTACTACGAAGGTTACCGGACGCAGGAAATTGCGGAAATACTGCATATCCGTGAAGCGACGGCGCGTACAAGACTTGTCCGTGGAAGAAAAATATTGAAGGAAGAGCTGAAGGAGGCGTGGGATTATGAATAATGCGGAGAAGTTTAAAAGAATCTATGATGAATTACATGCGCCGGAAGACTTGCTCGGAAAGGTTATGGATCTAAAAATGGAAAAGAGCGAATTTAAAACAAGAAATGTGATTAAGGCGGCGGTATGTGCGCTTGCGGTCACAATAGGGACTTTTGTTGCCGGAAACGGAATCTGTTATGCGGCAACCGGAGAATCGCTTGTAACAAAAATCAAAGTGGTAATCAACGGGGAAGAGACAGAAAAAGATGTTCAGTGGACACAAAACGGCGATGCGTTTCATGGTGAAATCGTGATTCCGAGCGAGGATGGGGCGTCGGTGACAGTGTTGACTGTTTCTGATGACATTCCGGAGAACATGAATGTGTCTATGGAATATCAGGAAGGCGAAAGCGTAGGAGAGGGTGATGCCGTGACAGAGGATACGGTTATTTTGGAAGTTAGTGAAGACGAAAGTGTGAATTCGGTAACCGTCGAGAAGAAGGATGTTGTTTCCGGAAATTCGTCTGTGAATGTGGACGAAGAAAAATAATTCATATATAATTGTTTCAGATTTGGTTTTCGGAATATTTCGAGATGTCGGAGTGTTTTGGAAAAAGCAGAAACGGAGCAGATATATGAAGATTATTCTGGAACAGGCAGAAGGCGAAATCACAGAAAAAAAATCACGGTTTATAGCGACTATGTGTCCTGTGGATACGAAGGAGCAGGCAGAGCAGTTTATTGCGCAGTGCAAAAAGAAATATTGGGATGCGCGTCATAATTGCAGTGCATATGTAATAGGAGAGCATAATGAGATTATGCACTCCTCGGATGACGGCGAGCCGAGCGGTACGGCAGGAAGACCGATGCTTTCCGTGCTGGAGGGGGCTGATTTGCACAATGTTGCAGTGGTTGTGACCCGGTACTTCGGTGGTGTGCTTCTTGGCACAGGCGGTCTTGTGCGCGCCTATCAGGGAGCTGTTTCGGCAGCCATTGCGAACTGTCACATAGAGGAGCAGATTGATTTGCAGCTTCTGTACGTCACCGTAGAATACGGCGATGTGGGAAAAATTCAGTATTTCATAGAACAAAAGCAGGAATACCGCCTGGAGGAGACCGAATACGGCGTCAAGGTGGTATTCCGTATTGCAGTCCCGGTGGAGATGGCCGAGCAGTCCCGGAAGGAGCTTATACAGCTCACCGGCGGAAAAGCCGAGATTGAAATGGGCGACGTGGTCGCATCGGTGTGAGAAAGAATGCAAAGCTTTGCAGGTGGCAGAGAGATGCAGATTAGAAATTTGTAATTTTTGTCGTGAGGGATTCCTCTTTATTCTTTATATTGTAGGGAATTCTTTTATAGTTGAGAGATTCTCCCCACAAAGGATGTATTTTTGAGTATGGGGAGAGAAATATAGTGATTAAAAAGAGAAATTCTCCCCATAATACTGGATTAGGCATGTTTGGGGAGACAGAAAACATAAAAGTCGTTTACATAACTAAAAAATCGAGATAGAAATTCTCCCCAGAGGTCGCGATACAAATTCTATGGGGAGAATAGCAATTGAAAATGAACGAAAAAATCTCCCCATATCGTGCAAGTGTCACAATGTGGGGAGAATAAGAACCTAAGTATTGAACAGCAAAGTCCTAAGCAGTGAGTAATGAATGATGCCAAAGACAGAGAATTACTACTTTAATTCTTTTTAAATCCGGCTCTCTTACGCATGGTCGGATCCAATATCTTTTTACGGATGCGGAGACTTTCCGGAGTGACTTCCAGAAGCTCGTCCGTATCGATGAAATCCAGTGCCTGCTCCAAGGAAAGAATACGGGGCGGAGACAGTCGGAGCGCTTCGTCCGCACCGGAGGAACGGGTGTTGGTCAATTGTTTTTTCTTGCATACATTGATTTCCACATCCTCGGCTTTTCCGGTTTCACCGACTACCATTCCGGCATAGACTTTAGTGCCGGCACCGATAAACAGTGTTCCTCGTTCCTGAGCATTGTACAGTCCGTAAGTGATGGCCTCACCGGTCTCAAAGGCGATAAGGGAACCCTGACTGCGGTATGCCATGTCACCCTTGTACGGGCCGTAACCCTGGAAGGATGTGTTGATGATACCGTTTCCTTTTGTGTCTGTCATAAATTCACCGCGATATCCGATCAGTCCGCGTGAAGGGATAGAAAATTCAAGTCTTGTATAGCCGCCGCTTGTCTGGCTCATGCCGAGAAGTTCACCTTTTCTGGTCGAAAGCTTCTGGATGACGGAACCGGAAAATTCCTCCGGCACATCCACATAAGCGATTTCCATCGGCTCCTGTTTTTTCCCGTTTTCATCTGTTCTATAGAGCACTTCCGCTTTGGATACGGCAAATTCGTATCCTTCCCGTCGCATATTTTCAATGAGAACCGATAAATGAAGTTCCCCGCGTCCGGAAACTTTAAACACTTCTGTCGTGTCGGTTTCTTCCACACGTAATGAGACATCTGTGTTGAGTTCGCGGAAAAGCCGGTCACGCAGATGACGGCTTGTGACATATTTGCCTTCCTGTCCTGCCAGCGGCGAGTCGTTGACCATGAAATGCATGGCAATCGTAGGCTCGGAAATTTTCTGGAAGGGAATCGGTTTCGGATCGGAAGGGGCACAGAGTGTATCACCGATGTGAATATCCGTGATGCCGGAAATTGCCACAATGGATCCGATTGCGGCTTCTCTCACTTCGACCTTTTTCAAACCATCAAATTCATATAATTTAGAGATTTTTACTTTTTTGGAATAATCCGGGTCGTGGTGATTTACAATTACCACTTCCTGATTCACGGCAACCGATCCATTGTCTACTTTGCCGACACCGATGCGTCCGACATATTCGTTGTAGTCAATGGTACTGATCAGAAGCTGGGTTCCTGCATCAGGATCACCTTCCGGGGCCGGGATGTAGTCAAGGATTGTCTCAAACAAAGGAATCATATCCTTGCCGGGATTGTCCATGGAAAGAGATGCCGTACCTGCCTTTGCGGATGCGAAGACAAACGGGCAGTCCAGCTGCCATTCGTCCGCTTCCAAATCAATAAGAAGCTCCAGTACTTCATCGATTACTTCGGACGGTCTTGCCTCCGGGCGGTCAATCTTGTTGATGCATACAATGACCGGAAGTTTTAATTCCAGCGCTTTGCGAAGAACAAACTTCGTCTGTGGCATGGCGCCTTCAAATGCATCTACAACAAGGATGACGCCGTTTACCATTTTAAGAACACGTTCTACTTCGCCGCCGAAATCGGCATGTCCCGGTGTGTCAATAATATTAATCTTTGTATCTTTGTAGGTTACGGCTGTATTTTTGGAGAGAATGGTAATTCCGCGTTCGCGCTCGATGTCATTGCTGTCCATAATACGTTCTGCCACTTCGGCTCCGGTGCGGAATACGCCGCTCTGTTTCAGCAGTTCGTCGACCAACGTTGTTTTGCCGTGATCTACGTGGGCGATGATCGCCACATTTCTTATATCGTTTCGTTTTTTAATCATAGAAGCTCGCCTCTTTTTTTCAATTATTTTACCCAAACGACATAAGTCTACCACAAATGACGCAAAAAGCAACCGAAAATGCCGAGGAAAGCCATTCTGCGTCGATGGAAAGCATTCATAAAAGCGGAATCCGGGCATAAATTTATATAGCATGACAGGAAAAAATTCTTGATCTAAGAAGGGAGAACAAAAAATGACAGATAAGGTAATTGAAAACAACCAGGTAGTAGTAATCGGAGAAATCGCAGGAGATTTTGTGTACAGTCACGAAATTTTCGGTGAGGGATTTTATATGGTGGATCTTCTTGTGCCGAGACTCAGCGATTCATCGGATCTGATTCCGCTTATGGTATCGGAACGGCTGATGGATGTGGAGAAGGATTACAGGGGAACAACCATAATGGTGAGCGGTCAGTTCCGGTCTTATAACCGCCACGAGGAGCACAAAAACCGGCTGATTCTTTCCGTTTTTGTGAGAGAAGTGGATTTCCCGGAAGACTTGCCGGAAAATGAGAAGACGAATTTTATTTTTCTGGATGGTTATATTTGCAAGGAGCCGGTGTACCGTAAAACACCGCTGGGGCGTGAAATCGCAGATATTTTGCTCGCAGTAAACCGGCCGTACGGAAAAAGCGATTATATTCCGTGTATCAGTTGGGGAAGAAATGCCAGATATGCAGGAAATTTCCGCGTGGGAGAGAGATGCCGTATCTGGGGAAGAATCCAGAGCAGAGAATACATGAAAAAAATTTCGGAGGATGAGGCGGAAAAAAGAATTGCCTATGAGGTCAGTGTCAGCAAGCTGGAACTGGTGGAAGAAGGGGAGGATTTGCCGTTACAGGAAAATTATGCCGGAACGCAGGAGGTTATTGCAGAACGGTAAACGTACATTTCTTCCATGTTTTGTTAATGCATGTAAAGGCATTGACAGAACAACGGAACAATGCTATTCTTTCAGTAAGGTTTTGGTTTAAAACGGATCAGGACCGACATATGTAAATAGATAGAGGTCGCGTCTTTCATGAGTACGTTTTGGGATGTAGCAGATACAGACGAACAAATCGGAAAGGGTAAGTCGCCGAAAGAAAAAAGGGTCTGCACTTTTTTTCTTGGGCATGCAGTTAACAGCTGTATGACTGTCATCAGCAATTGATGGGGAGCTATCGGAAAAGATTATTAAAAGTCGGCTCTTTCCATGTCGGCTTTTTTCTTTGTCAGAGAAAGTTCTGACAATGTAAATCGAAGCGATTCCCACACAAGTGAAGGAGGAAGAAAAATGGCAATTTTTACAGGAGCAGGTGTTGCAATCGTCACACCATTTCATGAGGACGGAAGCGTCAATTATGAAGCATTCAAAGAGCAGATTGAACTTCAGATCGCAGGCGGAACCGATGCGATTATCGTATGCGGAACGACAGGGGAAGCGTCCACGTTATCCCACGAGGAGCATCTTGAGGTAATCCGTTATTGTATCGAGGTTGTTAATAAGAGAATTCCGGTCGTTGCAGGTACCGGTTCTAATTGTACGGAGACAGCTATCTATCTGTCACAGGAGGCAGAAAAAGCGGGAGCAGACGGTCTTCTTGTTGTGACTCCGTATTACAACAAATGTACACAGAAAGGTCTTGCCGAGCATTTCACGATGATTGCGGAGGCTGTAAATATTCCGATTATTTTATATAACATTCCGGGCAGAACCGGCGGTGTATTTATCCAGCCTGAGACCGTTGTAAAACTTTGCAGAGAAGTTCCGAATATTGTCGGTGTAAAAGATGCGACAGGTAACATTTCCGGTGTTGCTAAATTGTTAGCAATGGCTGACGGATGTGTGGACGTATACAGCGGAAACGATGATCAGATTGTTCCGATTCTTTCTCTCGGAGGAAAGGGAGTTATCTCTGTATTGTCCAATGTTGCGCCGCAGCAGACACACGATATCTGTGCAAAATATTTTGAAGGTGATGTGGAAGGAAGCCGTAAAATCCAGCTTGATGCCATCGATTTGATTGACGCGCTGTTCTGTGAGGTAAATCCGATTCCAGTGAAAAAAGCCATGAACCTTATGGGGCTTGCTGCAGGACCGATGCGCAGACCGCTGACAGAGATGGAACCGCAGAATGCGGCAAAACTGGAAGCTGCCATGAAGGGCTTCGGTATTTTATAAAAATTAGTGAAAATTCAGTATGTGACAGGCAGAAAACGCTGCCTGTCATATTCATATAACATCAGGGAGGAAAAAATCATATGACAAAAATTATTATGCATGGTTGTAACGGCCGTATGGGACAGAACATTACCAAGATTGTGGAAGCGGATGCCAATGCGGAGATTGTAGCAGGAATCGACGTGTTTGACGGTATCAAAAATACATATCCGGTATTTAAAAGCTTAGCGGAATGTGACGTGGAGGCAGATGTTATCATCGACTTTTCATTGCCGTCCAGTTTGGATGCACTGCTTGACTATTGTGTGGACAAACAGGTTCCGGTAGTTCTTTGTACGACAGGACTTTCGCCGGAGCAGCTGGAGCAGGTTAAGGAAGCTTCCGGTAAAGTAGCGGTTCTGAAATCAGCCAATATGTCCATGGGAATCAATCTGCTTCAAAAACTTCTGAAAGATGCGGCGCCGCTTTTGGCGGAGGCCGGTTTCGACATTGAAATTGTGGAGAAACATCACAAGATGAAAAAGGATGCCCCGAGCGGAACTGCACTCGCACTGGGAGACTCTATCAATGAGGCGCTTACCGAAAAATATGATTACGTGTATGACAGAAGCAACCGCAGCATGGAAAGACCGAAAAATGAGATCGGTTATTCCGTAGTGCGCGGCGGTACTATTGTGGGTGACCATGACGTGATTTTTGCCGGAGAGGATGAAGTGATTACATTATCCCACAGAGCATATTCCAGAGCCGTATTCGGCAAAGGTGCTGTTCAGGCAGCAAAATTCCTGGCAGGCAAACCGGCGGGAATGTACGATATGGGCGACGTGATTAACGCGTAAGTAAAGATAAAACAGCGTCTGCAAAAGGCGCAGGGGGTTAGTATGGATGAACTTGAATTAAGATATCTGCGTTCCCTTTCGAAACAGTATCCGAACATTGCAGCTGCAAGTACCGAAATTATCAACTTGCAGGCGATTTTGAATCTTCCGAAGGGCACGGAGCATTTCATGACGGATATTCACGGAGAGTATGAGCAGTTCAATCACATTTTGAAGAACGGTTCCGGTTCCGTGCGCAGAAAGATTGACGAGGAATTCGGCAATACACTGAGCAATAAGGATAAAAAAAGTCTTGCAACGCTGATCTATTATCCGAAGGAAAAACTGGAGATTGTCATGCAGGAGGAGGACAATATCGAAGACTGGTATAAAATCACGTTATACCGTCTCGTTCAGATTACAAAGCATGTGTCTTCCAAGTATACCCGTTCCAAGGTGCGAAAAGCTCTGCCGAAAGATTTTGCTTATATTATTGAGGAGCTGATCACGGAGAAAGCCGAGGTGCAGGATAAGGAAGGATATTACAATGAGATCGTTAACACAATCATCCGCATCGGCCGTGCACCGGAGTTTATTGTGGCACTTTCCAATCTGATACAGCGTCTTGTTGTGGATCATCTGCATATTGTCGGTGATATTTATGACAGAGGCCCGGGGCCGCACATTATTCTCGATACACTCAGACATTATCACAGTGTGGACGTACAGTGGGGAAATCATGATATCGTGTGGATGGGAGCAGCAGCCGGTTCCCTTGCGTGTATTGCCAATGTAATCCGTATGTCTGCCCGCTACGGTAATTTGGATACGCTGGAGGAAGGTTACGGTATCAATTTGATTCCGCTTGCCACATTTGCCATGGAAAAGTATGCGGATGTAAACTGTGATATTTTTTCCATAAAGTTTAATACAGACTATAACACAAAAGACCTCAGCATGGATATGAAGATGCATAAGGCCATCGCGATTATCCAGTTCAAGTTGGAGGGACAGATCATCAAACGTCGTCCGGAATTCATGATGGAAGACAGACTGCTTCTGGACAAGATTGATTTTGAGAAAAAAGAGATTACCATCGGCGGAAAAAAATACCCGATGCGGGATGTAGATTTCCCGACGGTGGATCCGGACAATCCGTATGCGCTGACCCAGGAGGAAGCAGAGCTGATGGAACGGCTCAGACAGGCATTTTCCCGATGCGAGAAGCTGCAGAAGGATGTACGGTTCCTGTTTTCCAAAGGTGGGCTTTACAAAGTACATAATTCCAATCTCCTCTATCACGGATGTGTGCCGATGGATGAGGACGGCAATTTTATTAAGGTGGATATTTTCGGAAAAGAGTACAGCGGAAAAGCACTTTATGATATTTTGGATAATTATGCCAGAAAAGGGTACTACGGCAGACGTGATTCCGGTGAGAAATCCAAGGGAGAAGATATTCTCTGGTACATTTGGAGCGGTCCGAATTCGCCGGTGTTCGGCAAGGACAAGATGACGACCTTTGAGCGTTATTTTATCGAGGATAAAGAGACGCACAAAGAAAAGAAAAATGCGTATTACCGGCTCTATGACAATGAGGATGTAATCGACCGCATTTTGGATGAATTCGGATTGGATCGTGACAAGTCTCACATTGTCAACGGACATGTTCCGGTAGAACGGAAAAAAGGAGAGTCACCGATCAAATGCGGCGGAAAACTTCTGATTATCGACGGAGGTTTTTCAAAAGCATATCAGCACAAAACGGGAATTGCCGGTTACACATTGGTGGCTAACTCTCACGGTATGCGTTTGGTTTCCCATGAGCCGTTCGAATCTACGGAAGCTGCCATCCGCAAAGAATCTGACATTTTCTCCGATTCCATTGTGGTGGAAACCGCGATTCAGAGACTGTGCGTGTCAGATACCGATGTCGGTGCCGAATTGAAGGAGAGCATTCATCAGCTGGAAGAGTTGCTTCTTGCTTACCATGACGGTAATCTGATTGAGAAGAGCGTGTACGAGTAAACACCGGAATAGACGTAAATTCGTAACTTTTTAAGAAAAGAAAAAAGCCGAAAGCTTATATAACAGTATCAGAATGAATCACATGTTTGATGAGTTCTGATCCGATATATAAGTTTCGGCTTGTTTTTTATATTTTAATTATCTTCGATTTCCGCCTGATTTACGGATTTACGTCTGTTCCGGTATTATCGTTACCGTTTGTGATATCTTTGATGGCATCGCCTGCGCCGTCCGCCACATCGTCCACGACATTTCCGGCATCATCGATAACGTCGCCTACCGTATTACCTGCATCTTCCAACATATTTCCGTTGTCTTGCGTCATGTTGTCACCTGCTGTATTATTTCCGCCGGTTCCTGTTTGATTATTGTCATTTACAACATTGTCCGTTGTCTGGTTGGTAGTTCCGCTGTTGGCGTTGTTGTCGGAAGTTCCCGGGGTTTCATCGGAATTTGTAGTTGTTCCCGGTGTCTCGTCTGCATTGTTTGTGTCGGTTCTGCCGCATGCACAGGCAGTTAATGTACTCATGGCAAGACACAGTAAAAGAACAGAAAGAATTTTTTTGCTTTTTTTCATAATATTCACTCCTTTGGTCAATGATAAATTGTGTCAGTTGTTTTTATACTGATATGTTTAATCTGCCCGTTTTTTTATGTAATATGCATTGCCCGGAAAAATAGATTTGTGCTATGATAAACACGTTAGTGCAATGTTATGAGGAAGGAGTCCGAAAAGATGCAGTTTCGACCATGTATCGATATCCATAACGGGAAAGTAAAACAAATTGTAGGAAGCAGTCTTGTGGATGAGGGAAATCAGGCGGAGGAAAACTTTGTTTCTGAGCAGGATGCGGCTTTTTTTGCAAAATTATACGAGAGCCGGGGAATCCGAGGCGGCCATGTGATTTTGTTAAATAAAGAAGGAAGCGAGTATTTTGAGGCGACGAAGATACAGGCGGTTAAGGCGCTGCGCGCATATCCCGGCGGACTTCAGATCGGCGGAGGAATTACAGCCGAAAATGCAAAAGACTACATAGAGGAAGGTGCTTCGCATGTGATTGTAACTTCCTATGTTTTTTCGGATGGAAAAATAAATTATGTAAACCTAAACAAACTGGTGCAGGCAGTCGGAAGAGAGCATGTAGTGCTTGATCTCAGCTGTAAAAAATTTGCGGACGGTTACTATGTTATGACAGACCGTTGGCAGAAAAAAACGGATTTGAAACTTACCCTTGAGAAGATGGAAGAGCTTTCCTGTTACTGTGATGAGTTTTTGATTCATGCGGTGGATGTCGAGGGAAAAGCGCAGGGAATTGAGAAGGAACTTGCAGCCATGCTCGGAATGTTTTCGAGTCGTCCGGTAACCTACGCCGGAGGCGTGCATGATTTCGAAGACCTTCAGCAACTGAAAGAATTAGGACAGGGCAGAGTCCATGTTACCATCGGAAGTGCGCTTGATTTGTTCGGCGGAGCCATGGAATTTGAAAAAGTTTTAAAAGAAATACAGGCATAAAAAAAGAACCGGTTTTTCCGGTTCTCTTTTTGTAATCTGTTAAAACAACTGTCTATTTGGAACTAAATTCATATGGATTTATATTTCAAAAAGGCACATCGCAAAACGGATTAGTCTTATAATTTTGTTACGTTTACTGCCTGAGGTCCTTTTTCGCCGTTAACTACTTCATACTCAACTGCAGCGCCTTCATCTAATGATTTGAAGCCTTCCATGTTAAGACCTGAGTAGTGTACGAAAACGTCATTTCCAGCTTCATCAGAGATGAATCCGTAACCTTTCTGGTTATTGAACCATTTAACTGTACCTTTGTTCATTTTGGCTACCTCCAAATAAAAATCTGTGCCGCTTTGGCGACAATGTTAGAGTATCACAAAGGGCAAAAAATGTAAAGATTAAGTTAACAAATTGTAAAAAATCAGATTCACAAAACCTATGTAATGGGCTATTATGATAGGGAGAGAAACGAGAAAATGTATGGATTTGCAGGAGGGAAAAAATGACAGGTGAAGAGAGAAGAGAACAGATATTGCAGATGCTCCGCGATGCGAAATTACCGTTGTCCGGAACGGAACTTTCGCGGAGACTGAATGTCAGCAGACAGGTGGTTGTTCAGGATATCGCTCTGCTCCGTGCCGTAAATAAAAATATACTTTCCACGAATAAAGGGTATGTCTTGTTCCAGGATGTGTCGGAGAGCCGGAAAGCAAAACGATCCATCAAAGTCAGTCACAGGGACGAGCAGATCAGGGACGAGTTATATGCCATTGTGGATTTGGGGGGTCATGTTTTGGATGTGGTTGTGGAGCATGAAATTTACGGAATCATTACATGTGACTTGATTATACACAGCAGACATGATGTGGATGATTTTGTGGCACAATGCGCATGCAAAGGGGCAAAAGGGCTCGGAACATTGACTGAGGGAATTCACTATCATACAGTGGAAGCAGATTCAGAGAGTGTGCTGGATCAGATTGAGCAGGAACTCGGGAGAAAAGGGTACTTGCATAACGATTAAAAGTGTGGTATCGTACCTCTTGGCTGACAAGACAGCTGACAAGACAGCTGTCGATTGTACAAATATAAATAATACCTTGTCAGCATACGGAGGATGAGATGAAGAAAGTAAAACAGATTTTAAACAAGATTTTTATTGACGGTCTCAGCGGAATGGCGACAGGACTGTTTGCAACGCTGATTATCGGAACGATTATTTCTCAGATCGGCAGTTTTCTGCCGGGTGTGATCGGCACCTATGTGGTGGTGATGGGAAAAGTTGCATCCAGTATTACCGGCGCAGGTATCGGTATCGGTGTGGCGCTCAAATATAAGGAAAGCCCGCTTGTGGTTGTTTCTGCGGCGACAGCAGGTATGATGGGTGCATTTGCAAGCAAAATCCTTGCCGGAACGGTTCTGGTGGACGGCGTTATTACATATGCAGGACCGGGTGAACCGCTCGGAGCTTTTATTGCAGCGATGATTGCTATTTTGGTCGGTCACTTTGTAAGCGGCCGTACAAAGGTGGATATTTTGATTACACCGCTTCTTTCTATTGTGGCGGGAAGCAGTGTCGGACTTATTTTGGGACCGCCGATTTCTGCATTTATGGTGTTTGTCGGTGAGCTTGTCAATGTCAATGTGGCAGAGCATCCGTTTATCGGCGGAATCATAGTTTCCGTTCTGATGGGAATTATTCTGACGCTTCCGATCAGTTCGGCAGCACTGGGAATTATTTTGAATTTATCCGGTCTTGCAGCAGGAGCGGCGACAGTAGGATGCTGTGCCAATATGGTCGGTTTTGCGGTTGCAAGCTTTAAAGATAACAAAGTGAACGGTCTTCTTGCCCAGGGACTGGGCACCAGCATGCTGCAAATCGGAAATATTGTGAAGAAGCCGATTATCTGGCTTCCGGCGATTGTATCCAGCGCAGTTTTAGGGCCGGTTTCCACTCTTGTATTTAAAATGACAAACAATGCGACCGGTTCCGGAATGGGAACTGCAGGGCTGGTCGGTCAGATTACTACTTATCAGACGATGGTGGCAGAAGGTGGCAGCGCAGGAATTGTCCTTGCAAAGATTGTGATTCTGCATTTTGTTCTGACGGGACTTATCGCCTGGATTACTGCATTCTTCATGCGAAAAGCAGGTTGGATCAAAGACGGCGACATGAAGTTGGATGTGTAGATCGGACTTTGAGAGTTTCCTGTTGTCCGGCGAGATATGTAAGGCTGTGAGATTTATATTGCCTTGGCGAAGATGGAAATTATGAATTATGTAAACTAAAAGGACATCCGTTTTGCGGATGTCCTTCTTGCTATTCATATTATTTTTCTTTTTTCATTCGCTCGAACACAAGCTCATAGCCGTCGTTACCGTAGGTAAGGGAACGATTTACGCGGCTGATGGTTGCTGTGGAAGCTCCGGTCTTTTCTGCGATTTCCAGATAGGTTTTTTTCTCGCGGAGCATCGTGGCAACTTCAAAACGCTGTGAGAGGGAAAGAAGTTCATTTACGGTACATAAATCCTCAAAGAAAGAGTAACATTCTTCTTTTGTCTGAAGTGTCAGAATGGCATCAAATAACTTGTCCACCGGTTCTGATTTTAATTTCTTTACCATGTGTAATCCTCCAACGCACTTTAATACTGTAAAATTTTAAAGCTTTATATTGCTATAATATCACAGTAAGAGTCCGGAGTCAATGATTATTCACCGGCAATTCCGATTAGTGAGAGCAAGTCGGAAACGGATCCGTTGATGACCAGTTCCTGTGGAAAATCAGCCTCTTCCAACACGGCACAGGCTTCATCATGTGCGCCGACCAAGGTGTCTGCATGGGCATCGGAGCTCATGATTACCCGGGTTTTATACTTTTTGCAGTATTCCAGCATTTTGAGATAGTTTTCGCGGGAATTATGACGGAATCCCTTCGGAGAAAGAGAGGAGTTGTTGATTTCCAGCAGTACATGGTGCTCACTTGCTGCAGCAGCAACCTCATCATAATTTAATGGGAAACGTCCGTCATCCGGATGACCGATGATGTGTACATAAGGATTGCGGATAGCTCCCAGAACGGCGTTTGTCACATCAGCCTCGTCCATAAACGGTATGCAAGGCGGATGAAGACTGGCAATTCCGTAATCCAGATCTTTCAGAATACGTTCCGGAAGATCCACTTCGCCGCAGCGGTTTAAAATGTTCAGTTCTACGCCGAACAAAACAGGAACATCATATGCATTACGGTCCAGAATTTTTAAATTTGCAAAATAAAAATCGTGGCAGCTTCCGGGCATCATCGGTGCATGCTCGGAAATACCGAGAAGTGAGAGGCCTTTTTCAGCAGCGGCTTTTGTCATTTCACGGATGGTACTGTAGGCATGTCCGCTTGCCAAAGTGTGGGTGTGTATATCTAAAATATCTTTCATAATACGGTCCTTCCTTTCTTTCGTTTCAGTATAGTTTGCGCATTTAAAACTGTCAAATACGTTTACAAATAGTTTTAAATACTATATAATGTGATTTAGCTGTAAAAAAGTATGTTTCATAGTTTGACAAGAGGAAAAAGGTGACAACATGAAAGTAAACACAGAGGACTTGCTGGCCAGCATAATGGCAAGCTTTGACCGCATAGATTATATTAAATCGGAGGATATTCCCAACATTGATCTTTACATGGATCAGGTGACAACCTTTATGGACAGCCGAATGCGCAGCAAAACCCGCAATCCGCAGGCGGATAAGGTGCTTACCAAGACGATGATCAATAATTATGCCAAGAATGATCTTTTGCCGCCGCCGGTGAAAAAGAAATATTCCAAAGAGCATATGCTTGTTTTGATTTTTATCTACTATTTCAAAAATATATTGTCGATCGGAGACATTCAGAATCTTTTGAATCCATTGACCGAGCGTTTTTTCGGCAGGGAAGAAGGATTTGATCTGACGGAAGTTTACGATGAGGTATTCCGTTTTGAGGAACAGCAGGTACAGGCGATTAAAAAGGATGTGACACAGCGATATCAGCTGGCGCAGGAGTCGTTCAAAGATGTGTCCGGTCAGGACAGAGAGTTTTTGCAGTATTTTTCATTCATTTGTCTTCTGAGTTTTGATGTATATGTCAAAAAACAGCTGATCGAAAGTCTGATTGATGAGCTTGCGCAGAAGAAGGAAGAAGCTGCAGCGGAGACTCCGAAGAAGGCAAAAGCCAAAGAGAAACAAGCAAAGGGTGAAGAAAAGAAATAGGGGGCAATATGCCGGATAGCTTAGTTATTGTTCTTGATCCGGGGCATGGCGGTTCTAATGAGGGGCTGAAGCACAGAGGTCTTTTGGAAAAAGATATGAACCTTGTTACAGCCAATGCCATGCGGGATGAACTGTTACAATATGATAATGTCGAGGTTTACATAACTAATCCTGAAAAAGCAGACATGTCGTTAAAAGAGCGTGCGCAGTATGCGGAGAGCGTGGGGGCGGATATATTGATCAGCCTCCATTTTAATATGTCCGAAAAGCATGAGATGTACGGCTCTGAGGTATGGATTCCGAGCAGGGGTCTGAACAATTCCAAGATGCATGGCCTGGGCGATGTGTTTATGGAGCAGTTCGCAGAGGCAGGATTTGCGCTGCGCGGGGTGAAAACGCGTCTCAACGACGACGGATTGGATTATTATGGAATTCTCAGAGAATCCACAGCGCTTGGGATTCAGAGTATCCTTGTAGAACACGGATATGCGGACCATGAAATGGATTATGAGAAAGTAAATGACAGAGAGGATTGGCAGGCGCTGGGACGCTCGGATGCTACGGCCGTGGCAAAGTATTTCGGTCTGACCAGCAGCACGCTGGGAAGGGATTTTTCTGACTATGCGGTCAATGGTTACCACGCGCCGGAAGAGGCGGTCGGAAATGATTTGACCGAGCCGGAAGGTGCGGTTCTGGTACATCTCGCATCCGACGAGCAGGGGGAACTTTTCAATATATCTGCCTATGATGACGGCAGCGAGATTGTGTATTATGATTACAGCACAGACGGAGGAAAAACATGGTCGCAGCTATTTTCATTTGCGAATGAGGCAAATTCAGCAGAGGTTTACATAACTGGAATTACGCCGGGCAGTGAAGTGTGTGCCAGAGTGTATAACGGACATTTTTTATATACCCGGACAAACTCCGTCTTTTATGAGGCGGAGGAGTTTGCCGCGCAGGATGCCCCGGAAGAGCAGAAGGATCTGAAGGAAGATATGTATGTGGCAGGCGATGTTCCAACAGAGGATTATGCAGGGACGGCAGGGCAGACAGAGGCTGTGCAGCCGACGTCACAGAGCTCGGCAGTTCCCATGTATTTTGGGCTTATGTTCCTTGTTTTTGCCATTCTGTTGATGGTTACGGCTTTTGCGACCTATAAAGAGAGAATGCGGTTAAGGCATTTGAGTAGGGAAGAGAGAAAGGCAGGGTTTTTGCCGCTGCGACGCTTGCAGCAGATTGAACATATCTGTCTGGTGGCAGGAGTGTGCGCTTCCCTCGCAGGTATTACGATATTCGGTGTCTCATATGCAGGAAAAATCGGACAGAAACAACAAACGGAACTTGTATCCGGTATGGTAAAAAGCGATGGCAACCGTGCGACGGTGGCAGCTGACGAAAACGTATCGTCAGAAGAACATGGGGATGAAATGCCAAAGGAGGATGCGGAACTTACAATAGATTCGGAACGCACCGAAGGTTATGTGATGTCGCAGGAGGGGAAATTGGTTCCGGGAGAGAAACTTTTGGCGCAACTTTCGTACAATGAGGAGGCAGCGCAGCCTCCGGAGACAGTGACTGTTTACGATATGGCAGAAGGATATCTTCGCGTTCCGCTTGTGGAAGGAATTGCCGAAAATCCGTATGATGTGACAGCTTTTTCCGGATCGGATCTGCAGATGGATTACAACGCCGGTGACGGTGTGAAAATCATGAGAGGAATCGATGTTTCCAAGTTTCAGGGAGATGTCGACTGGCAGCAGGTAAGAGAAGCCGGAGTTGAGTTTGTAATGCTGCGTCTCGGTATCCGCGGATATGGTACCGGTGAGATGAAGATGGATGACCGGTTTTATGAAAATTATCAGGGAGCAACACAGGCGGGAATGAAAGTCGGAGTTTATTTCTTTTCGGCAGCAATCAATGAGGAGGAAGCGGTCGAGGAGGCAGATTATGTTTTACGGGCCGTCAGTGACTGTGTGATCGAGATGCCCGTGGTATTTGATACAGAACCGATTTTCTACGATGATGCACGGACCGATGATTTGACACCGAATCAGTTGACAGCCATTACAAAGGCCTTTTGCGGGCGTATTCGCTCGGCGGGATATGAGCCGATGATTTACACCAATGCCAAAAGGTTTACCACGGTTCTTCAACTGGAAGAACTGGAGGAATATGATAAATGGCTTGCCGATTACCGCAGCGCACCGGATTATCCGTACGCATTTAAGATGTGGCAGTTTACCGAAAAAGGAACCGTTCCGGGGATTTCGGGAAATGTTGATATGAATCTTTACTTTTATGAGGAATGAGTGTTAGGGAGTGTTAGCACATGGTAACAATATTATCAAAGATTTTTATTTCCAAGCAGGGGAAAAAAGAAGAACAGATTAGGAAAGCATACGGCACATTGTGCAGTGTTCTCGGTATTTTCCTTAATATTTTTCTGTTTGCAGGTAAATATATTGCAGGATATATCAGCGGGTCCATTGCGATTATGGCAGACGCCTTCAACAATCTGTCGGACGCAGGATCCTCGTTTATTACATTGATCGGGTTTATATTTGCAGGGAAAAAACCGGATTCGGACCATCCGTTCGGACATGGTAGAATTGAATATTTGTCCGGGCTCGGTGTCGCATTTTTAATCATGCTTATGGGCGTGGAACTTTTGAAAAGTTCCGTGAAGAAAATTATGCATCCGGAGATTGTGGAAATCAGCATGCTTTCGGTTGGAATTCTTTTGATTTCCATCTTAGTAAAGTTGTATATGGCTTACTACAATAAAAAAATCGGAAAGCAGATAAATTCCGGGGCAATGCTTGCAACGTCCACCGACAGTATGAGTGATGCGGTTGCGACAACAGTTGTGCTTTTGGCCATGTTGTTTTTGCATTTCACCCAAATAAACATAGACGGTTATTGCGGTGTATTGGTGGCATTTTTTATTCTGGTGGCAGGTTTTGAGGCGGCAAAAGATACGATAAGTCCGTTGCTCGGACAGGCGCCGGAGCCGGAGTTTGTAGCTCACATCGAATCGATTGTCACAGCCCACGAAGAGGTTGTCGGTATTCATGATTTGATTGTCCATGATTACGGTCCGGGGCGGAGAATTATTTCGCTCCATGCGGAAGTCCCGGGTAACGGTGATATATATGAGCTTCATGATGTCATCGATCTGATTGAAAGAGAGTTGGAACAGGAGCTTCACTGTGATGCGACAATTCATATGGATCCGATTGATACGGACAATGAAGCGGTAGCAGAGAAAAAGAAAGCCGTGGTGGAATTGATTGGTTCCATGAATGAGGGATTGTCTATCCATGATTTCCGTATGGTAGTCGGAACAACGCATACGAATCTGATTTTTGATGTGGTGGTTCCGGTAGGATACAAGAAGACAGAAGAAGTATTGAAACAGCAGATTGAACAGCTGGTGCAACAAAAATGGCCGGATTGCTTTACGGTAATCAAGGTCGATTATGCGTATACGAAGTGATACGTGTTATGTAAACCGGACGACTGGTGATATGTGGTATGTGTTATGCGAATCAGGCGCCTGGTGATATGCGATACATGTTATGCGAACCTGTGTTATGTAAACTCAATGGGCATAGGGAAGACTTATACCGGTTGTATGCCCAGATTTTGGAAGCGAATGCGGGATTATGTAAACTAAATGGGCATATGCATAGTTTCTTGCTTCCTATGCCCAGATTTTTGAAAAAAACTGGGCACCAGAACAAAGTGAAAGTGTCTAATGCCCAATTGGTTAACATAACGCGGCGAAATAGCATTCGTGAGGGGCATAAAAAGAGGTAAAAGACTCTATATGCCCACGCAAAATCAAGGAAGTGATCGTTATGCGCAAAATCAGGGAAGCAGTAAGCCCCGGGCAAGGCGGCCATGAGCCAAAGATAACGCAGAATTCACTGCAAAGTGTATAAGATTGAGGAGGAAAAATGAGAGATCAATTAACGCAGTCGGATATTGATAAGATGCAGGAAGAAATCGAATACAGAAAGCTGGTAAAGAGGCCGGAGCTTTTAGAGTCGGTCAAGGAGACAAGGGCGCACGGTGATCTCAGTGAAAATTTTGAGTACCATGCGGCAAAGAGAGAAAAGAATAAGAATGAAAGCCGTATCCGGTATTTGGAGAGGATGATAAAAACTGCGGAAATCATTACGGATGAATCCGGAGATGATGAAGTCGGTATGAACAATACGGTTACGGTCTATGTGGAGGAAGATGAAGAGGAAGAAATTTACCGCATTGTGACGACGGTGCGCAGCAATTCTCTTTCCAATTTGATCAGCATTGAGTCACCGATGGGAAAGGCACTTCTCGGTCACAAAGTAGGAGATCGGGTGGAAGTAAAAGTGAACGACAGCTACAGTTATTATGTTGTAATCCGGAAAATTGATAAGACGACGGATGACTCGGAGGACAAGATCCGCAGTTATTAAAGGTGAGCGATGGCTCACATTCTGCCAAATGTCACATATACTAGATAAGAATATAGTTTAATATAACGGAGGCATTATGGCGGAATGTCAGATGATTACACATGAAATTGTGAGAGGAGACACTCTGTATCGTCTTGCACAAAAATACAGAACGACCGTACCGCTTATACTTCTTGCCAATCCGGGTATAAACCCGTACAATCTTCAGGTGGGAACAAGAATCAAAATCTGCAAGGGAAACATGTTTACGGAGAAACCGTCCATGGACGAGATACAGATGATGAGTGACATGAACAAGGCGATGATGCAATACGCC
>JAFTVQ010000153.1 GCA_017461865.1 Lachnospiraceae bacterium
GGCTGATGACGAAGGGATTGTAATCGATTCCCTTCAGTTTATATTGAAAAAAGAATTCGGTGATGACTGCATGATAGAGTCGGCGAAGACCGGACGCAGTGTGATTGAACTTGCGGAAAACTTCCGGCCGGATATTGCAATTATGGATATTCAGATGCCGGGAATCAACGGTATCGAAGCCATGCGCGAAATCCGTGCGACCAATGCATCCACGATTTTTATCATTATGTCTGCTTATGACAAGTTCGATTACGCGAAAGAAGCAATCAATCTGGGTGTTCTCGAATATTTGAATAAGCCTATGGATCGTGTGAAAATCATCGAAGTGGTGCGTCGTGCCATGCGTCAAATTGACAGGGAACGCGATAAGAGAAGTCAAGATCTTATGATCCGCGAAAAGATGGAGACTGTGGTTCCGATTATAGAAAACGGTTTTGTTCAAAATCTTCTCTTTCAGGAGTTTTACGGAGAGGATATGGAAAGCTTCAAACAACTTTTAGGAATTGAGGCTGAGCAGGGGTATATGATGGCGATTGTGTTCGGCGAGAGTCAGGAAGGCAATCATATGACCAATGCCGTCGGAACCAGTGTGCGTGTACAGGGGCGTGCCCGCGAAATGAGAGAGATTATAAAGGGTTACTTCCCGGGAGCGATAGGAAGTACCATGGCGAATAAGGTTGCGGTTTTTGTCCCGGCCAAAACACCGCTCATGGATTACAATGAACGAATTGAGATTATTGAAAAGGCGAGAGTGATGGTCCGGAAATTGCGCCAACACTTTGATGTTGCGTTCCGTGTAGGCTTCGGTGCAGTGAGATCCATTGGGGAGGCGATGGAATCTTATAATGAAGCTTTGGAGTCTCTTGCCTCAACAAGCGGTACGGTTGCGCATTTTGATGATGTTCCGATCGGGTGTGAATATGAAGAAAATTATCCGGTAGAGACGGAAAAAAATATATTCGAAAAGTTGGAAAAAGGAGATCTCAACGGGACGCTTGCAGCGGCCAATCAATTTTTTGACTGGATGGTTGAAAATTATGCGGATTACCCGATGGATGTTAAATTGAAAGCGCTGGAGTTTGTTTTGTGGAGTGAACATGTTGCGTATTCCAATACGAGAAAAGTATACGAGTTCCGTTCCAGACAGGATTATCTTCCGAATATCCTTTCTTTTGATAATTATGAACAGTTGCGCAAATGGTATCTGGACAGGATTACACAAGCCTGCAGAGATATTATGACAAGGAAAGAGGAACAGTCCGGAAGTGTGATTGATAAAGCAAAAGAGTACATCGGAGCCCGTTATCACAAAGATATCTCGCTGGATGATGTGTCACGTGAAGTGGATATCAGTCCGTATTACTTCAGTAAAATATTTAAAGAAGAAACCGGAGAGAACTTTATCGAATATGTGACGAATATAAGAATCGGCAAAGCAAAAGAGCTGTTGCAGAATTCGGACATGAGTATGAAAGAGATTTGCAGCGCGGTAGGATATTCGGATCCGAACTACTTCAGCCGTACATTTAAAAAGAATGTCGGTGTGACGCCTACGGAATATAAGGAGGGCAAATAATGAAAAAGATGACCTTTTTTGTTCTTCGGTGTATGTTGTGCGTGATGCTTTTGACCGGTTGCGGTGCGTCGGAAGAACAGATTCGTGAAACGGATGCATCCGGAGAAAATATCCGGATTGGATTCAGTTTTGATTCTTTTGTCATTGAACGGTGGCAGAAAGACAGGGATATTTTTGTTTCCACGGCCAAAGAATACGGCGCGGAAGTAAACGTCCAGAATGCGAACGGCGATTTGGAGGAGCAGATATCCCAGATTGAGTATCTGATTGAAAAGCAAGTGGATGTAATTGTCATTGTCGGTATTGATTCGGATGGCCTTTCCGATGTGGTGACAAAAGCGAAAAGCAAGGGGATCAAAGTGATTGCCTATGACCGTCTGATTAAAAATGCAAATGTGGATCTTTATATATCCTTTGATAATGAACAGGTGGGAACGCTTATGGGAGAAGCGCTTGCTGCAGAAGAACTTCCGAATAAGAAAGTTCTTATGTTGGCCGGCCCGACATCAGATCATAATGTTTCCCAGATTGAAACGGGATTTCGAAATGTAATGGATGCAAACGGAATAGAGATTGTCGATGTTATGTATGCGGACGGGTGGAAGGCGGAACTTGCATCGGAGTATGTCAACAATCATATTTCCCAGATGGAAAATATCGATGCCATCATGTGCGGAAATGATATGCTGGCAACAAATGTCATCCGGACTTTGGCAGAAAACCGTTTGGCGGGAAAGATAAAGATTGTGGGACAGGATGCAGATCTGGAGGCGTGCCAGAGAATTGTGGAAGGAACGCAGGTCATGACCGTTTATAAACCGGTAGAAAAGCTGGCGCAAAAGGCGGCGGAATATGCGTGCCAAATGGCACTTTCCACACCGGTATCACAGAATTTAGAGAACGGAAAGTACCGGACAATATTTGACGGAACTTATGATGTTCCGTGTGTCGTGCTCGAACCAATATCAGTCAATGCGGATAATATGAAAGAAGTGATTATAGATTCCGGATTCCACTTTGAGGAGGATGTTTACCTGAATGTGCGCAGGTAACGGGCACGTGCACGCAATTTTTGGAAAACAATAGTAAATTTTTGCAAAAAGTACTAGTACACACAACAAAAATGTGCTAGTGCTTTTTCTTTTTGGAAGCAACAATTCATAAAAAATGAAAGATATTCGCAAACAATTACTATTTGACCTGTGATATAGTGACATTGTAGCAAAGCAATTTGCAAAAAACTATTAATTTATAGGGAGGATCTTAGAATGAAAAAGAAAATCTTAAGTGCTTTACTTAGTATCGCAATGGTTGCTTCTTTATTAGTTGGATGCGGCGGAGCAGAAGAAGCTTCTACAGCTGCAGGCGGCGGAGAAGGTTTAGTAGGTGTGGCAATGCCTACAAAAGACTTACAGAGATGGAACCAGGACGGTGCCAACATGAAGTCAGAACTTGAGGCAGCCGGCTATACAGTTGACTTACAGTACGCTTCTAACGACGTAGCTACACAGGTTTCTCAGATTGAGAACATGATCTCTTCAGGAGTTGACGTATTAGTAGTTGCTTCTATCGACGGAAGCTCACTCGGTACAGTTATGAGCCAGGCAAAAGAAGCAGGAATTCCTGTTATCGCATATGACCGTTTGATTATGGATTCAGATGCAGTTTCTTACTACGCAACATTTGATAACTACATGGTAGGAACAAAACAGGGTCAGTACATCGTTGAAACATTAGATCTTGAAAATGCAGCAGGACCTTTCAATATGGAATTATTCACAGGTGACCCTGGTGACAACAATGCAAACTTCTTCTTCGGCGGAGCAATGGACGTTCTTAATCCATACGTTGAATCAGGTAAGTTAGTTATCCAGTCAGGACAGACAGAGTTCGCTGACGTTGCTACAGCTAACTGGTCTTCAGAAGAAGCTCAGAAGAGAATGGAAAACATCCTTTCTTCTTACTATGCAGGCGGAACACAGCTTGACGTTGTTATGTGTTCAAACGACTCTACAGCACTTGGTGTTACAAATGCTCTTGAAGCTAACTACACAGGCAAATATCCTGTAATCACAGGTCAGGACTGTGACGTTGCTAACGTTAAGAACATGATCGCCGGCAAACAGTCTATGTCTATCTTCAAGGATACACGTACATTAGCTAGCCAGGTTGTTAAGATGGTTGGACAGATCCTTGCAGGTGAAGAAGTTGAAGTTAACGATACAGAAACATACGACAACGGTACTGGAGTTATCCCTTCATACCTTTGCGAGCCTGTATTTGCAGACGTAAACAACTACAAAGAACTGTTAATCGATTCCGGTTACTACAAAGAGGAAGATTTACAGTAATCTGAAGTTTTAGGAATTATGAGCAGGCGGGATGAATGTCCCGCCTGTTATATGATAAAAAATGATTAGATATTAAGGAGGGATACAGTTGGCGAAAATATTACTTGAAATGAAAAATATCACCAAAACATTCCCCGGAGTAAAAGCATTGGATAACGTTAATCTGCAGGTTGAAGAAGGCGAGATCCATGCTCTTGTAGGTGAAAATGGTGCCGGTAAATCCACACTGATGAATGTACTCAGCGGTGTTTATCCTTACGGAAGCTACGAAGGCGATATCGTATATGACGGAGAAGTGTGTAAATTTGCCAAGATTAAAGACAGTGAAGAAAAAGGAATCGTTATTATCCATCAGGAGCTTGCATTGATTCCTTACATGACAATCGGCGAAAACATGTTCCTCGGAAACGAAAGAGGAAAGAAATTCGCAATCAACTGGAATGAGACATACGGAGAGGCTGAAAAGTATTTAAAGACAGTAGGTCTGAAGGAGTCTTCCAGAACATTAATTAAAGATATCGGTACAGGTAAACAGCAGCTTGTAGAAATTGCGAAAGCACTTGCCAAAAAGGCAAGATTACTCATTTTGGATGAGCCGACCGCTTCTTTGAACGAGACAGATTCCAAAGCGCTTTTGGATTTGATGCTTCAGTTCAAAAAGGAAGGTATGACATCCATTATCATTTCTCACAAGCTCAACGAGGTTTCCTATGTCGCAGATAAGATTACGGTAATCCGTGACGGATCTACGATTGAGACATTGGATAAGAAAGTTGATGATTTCTCGGAAGGACGTATCATCAAAGGAATGGTTGGTCGTGAGCTTACCGACCGATTCCCGAAACGGACCGAAAAGAAAATCGGCGACATCAATCTCGAGGTGGAGGGCTGGAATGTATTCCATCCGCTTTA
>JAFTVQ010000154.1 GCA_017461865.1 Lachnospiraceae bacterium
ATGGGCATATGAAGAGTTTCTTTTGTCTGGTGCCCAGTTTTTTGAAAAAATCAGGGCATCAGAATCAATATCATCGTCCATATGCCCAAATAGTTTACATAACACAAGTCAGAGAGGTAAAATCGGGGCATCACGACATGGAAGAAGTTATATATGCCCACGGCGCCACATATTCTTCCTGATATCCCACATATTCTTCCTGGCATCCCGCATATCCCCCTGCACAAGAAAATAAAATGTTTACATAACATTGGGCGCCCAACAAATCACAGCCGGCAAATCACAGCCACCAAATCACAGCCACCAAATCACAGCCACCAAATCACAGCCGCCAAATCACAGCCGGCAAAACACAACACAAGTCGCAATCCGTACATCTTTCTTTCCGTCCCGATTTGTGGTATAGTTGATGAGTGAAAAAATGAGAGGTAGATGAAAATGATTTTAGATGTATCACACTTAACACACGGATTTGGGGAGAGAGCTATTTTTAATGATGTTTCTTTCCGACTCCTCAAGGGGGAGCATATCGGATTGATCGGTGCCAACGGGGAAGGAAAATCCACATTTATGAATATTGTAACCGGACAGCTTATGCCGGATGAAGGAAAAGTAGAGTGGGCAAAGCATGTCCGCGCCGGTTATCTTGACCAGCATGCGGTACTTGAAAAAGGCATGACCATCGGAGATGTGCTTAAATCCGCGTATGCCTTTTTGTTTGATATGGAGGCCCGGATTACAGAGATATATGAAAAGCTGGCGGAGGCTGATGAGAGTGAAATGGAAGAACTGATGGAGGAGGCGGGAACGCTGCAGGATCTTCTGACAAGTCACGATTTCTATGTCATTGATTCCAAGGTGGAGGAGATTGCAAGGGCTTTTGATTTGCTTTCACTGGGGCTTGACCGTGATGTCACGGACCTTTCCGGCGGACAGAGAACGAAGCTTCTCCTGGCAAAACTGCTTTTAGAGAAGCCGGACATTCTGCTTTTGGACGAGCCGACCAACTATTTGGATGAGCAGCATATAGTGTGGCTCAAGCGGTATTTGCAGGAATATGAAAATGCCTTTATTTTGATTTCTCATGACATCCCGTTTTTGAACGAGGTGGTTAACATAATATACCACATGGAAAATCAGGAATTGAACCGCTACGTGGGTGACTATGACAAGTTCATGGAAGTCTATGAGATGAAAAAAATGCAGCTGGAGGCAGCTTATAAGAAGCAGCAGAAGGAAATTGATGATCTCAAGGATTTTGTGGCGCGGAACAAGGCGAGAGTGGCGACGAGAAATATGGCGATGTCCCGTCAGAAAAAACTGGACAAGATGGAAGTAATCGAGCTGGCGAGAGAGAAACCGAAGCCTGAATTTCACTTCAGGGAGGCCAGAACGCCGGGCAAGATTTTGTTTGAAACGACGGATCTGGTAATCGGATACGATAAGGAGAAGCCGCTTTCCAAGCCAATCAATTTGCGTATGGAACGTGGAGAAAAGATTGCTTTGATCGGAACGAACGGTATCGGAAAAACCACGTTTTTGAAGAGTGTGCTCGGTATGATTGATGCACTGGACGGAAAAGTGGAACTCGGCGATTATTTGCACAAAGGATATTTTGAACAGGAAATCAAAGCCGGGGAGCAGACTTGTATTGAAGAAATCTGGGAGGAGTTCCCGGGATTTAGCCAGTATGAGGTCCGCAGTGCCCTTGCAAAATGCGGTCTGATGACCAAACATATCGAAAGTAAGGTGAAGGTTCTCAGCGGAGGAGAGCAGGCGAAAGTAAGATTATGTAAACTAATCAACCGGGAGACGAACCTGCTTCTTTTGGACGAACCGACCAATCATTTGGATGTGGATGCCAAAGAAGAATTAAAAAGAGCATTGAAGGAGTACAAAGGATCCATCCTTCTTGTCTGCCATGAACCTGAGTTTTATGAGGGCGTGGTAAATAAAGTGTGGAATCTGGAAGAATACTCTAAATTGTTTGTGTAACATAAGAGTTGACAAAGTTTACCGGTACAGCCGGGAAAAGGAGTAAACATGGTTACAAGTTTAGCCAGACAGTCAATTATAATTAAATCCAAAGACAATACCAGCGGAGTGCTTGGAAATTATGAATGCAGCTATTGTCTCGGTCTTTTTTCTAAGATTGCCGGTATTGCGGAAGACGACAGCTTTGCGGATATGCCAACATGGTATGAGAGCGTGATG
>JAFTVQ010000021.1 GCA_017461865.1 Lachnospiraceae bacterium
CCCCGCCTGCTCTTCCCCTCTTTGCGAACTGAAACTCTCCTTTGCCGCATACACTTCCATGACGCAGCAGGACCGCAACTCGCTACTTTTTAAGTTACGCACCAAGCACAGCTGATTTATGGTATTATTCCGCTTTTCTCCGAATCTGATACTCGCCCATCGCCATGAACAAAAAAATAAGCGGCGTGCAGAGCACCTGCTGGTAGCAGAACATATTGTGGGCCATATAAGCCGCGATACATGCTGCAAACCCCAAAAGTACCGGTCTGTTTTCGCTGTTTTTAACAAAACGCACGAGCGCGGACAGAAATACACCCAAATAGGAAACGCCGCCGAAATATCCCAAATCCACAAACATATTCAACCATTCGTTATGGGCGTTGGTCAAAATAGAGCTGCCCCACTTGCTCTGAAGAAGCTCATTATACCTTCCGTGGGCATAGATGGCATAGCAATCCGGTCCTACTCCCAACAATTTGTTTTTCAGATTCATTTCCCCAAACATCATCACAGTAAAACTCCACGTAAAACCACGGCCGTTTCCCCATTCTCTGTTCCACTTAAGGTACGGTATATGTCTCGAGATAGAGTCGATGATATCCGGGAACCAACCATTTGCATCTGCTACAAGAATCAAGATCCAGGATATCAGCAAACACAGCAGAATAACATAAACTGCATTTCTGCATATCCTCATGGCCAAAACCGGATATTTCCCCGTCTTTTCAAGAAGTGCCATAACTACAATACCCGCTACACACAGCAGCACAAAAAGCCACATTATATTTCCATAGAGCAACAACGAACTGATTTTATCCCAATACATAATGTCATTCGGATATATTTTCAAAAGAAGCCACATCGCTTTCGGCGCAAGAACAAACATGAGCATCAGTTCAAACAATCTGCGCATACGTCCTGCCTCTTTCACCGACACGTGAAACAACACAAGCATAGCCGCCAAAAAACCGAAATATGCACTGTCGGTATTCTGTGTCACAAGCGTCATAAATCCCGCGAACACAAAAATCCCGGACAACACACGCAATACGCGGTTCTTCGCGTACCAAAATGTAAACATTCCGACTGGAAGAATCGTAATCATAAAACTGGAATACCATGACGCCTGTCCCAACGTTGATAGAAATTGAATTTTATAATGATCCGCCAACGTTTCATATACACCGAGCGGATCAATCAAAAGCCTGTGCTGGATTCCGACCACATAAACGTAAAAGGTCACAAGGCACAGAGCACCGAGCGTCACGGGATAATCCTTCATAAAGCGTGAAAAAACGAAATATATTGCCACAAAAGAAATCTGCGAAAACAGTCCCATAAACCATCCGTCATATCCCTTCCATGCCTGCTCCATATGCCCGCTGCACAAAAACGAAACAAGCGCAAACACGATGTAAGCAAGCACAAACCAATCGGTCACGGAAAGTCCTCTGCCCATCTCTTTCATTCTTCGTATGCCGACGCCGTTCTCCTTCCAATCAAACATCACATATAAAATCATAAGGATAAGCAACAGCGGCATACCGAATACAACTACTTTTTCATACGCATGATATTTCGCGGTTCCGATCTGGTAATATCCGTCTTTCATGTAAAGTGCAAGGGCAAACGACATCACAATTGCCCACAACACACACATATATTCCAGAAATCCGGTGACGACCAGCTTTCCGGTATTTTCTTTTTTCTTCTGCTTCTTTGCCAGTTTTGCTGCCATAATTTACTCTTTCCTTTTTTTATTTTGCTTTCGCTGAAACTATCTTCGAATAAGATCCGTAAATCTTCTTTCCATCTACCATACGATACGCCCGTATCTTATAATAGTACGTCTTTTTCTTCTTCAAAGACTTGTTTACAAAGGATACCGTCTTTGCTTTCTTAATTGTCGCAATCTTCTTATATTTTCCGCTTTTCTTTGTCGCACGGTAAATTTCATATCCGGAAGCATTGGCAGTTTTCTTCCATGTAACCTTAATCTTTCTGCCGCTCTGCGCTTTAGCCTTTGCACCGGACGGTGCATTCGGCGCACATGTCTTCACGGACGAGAATGCACCGTATACCTTCTTTCCTGAAATCGTCTTATATGCACGCACTTTATAATAATACGCCTTTGAGCCGGTATAAGCTTTCAGCGTCGCCTTAACCGTCGATGCCTTTGTGATGGTTTTCGCCTTTTTATATTTACCGTTTTCACTTGTTGCACGGTAAATCTCATACCCGGTTGCACCGTCCGCCTTTTTCCATTTCAGCTGCGTCTTATTTTTTCCGGTCTCCTTATAGGAAGACACTTTCACTTTGGAAGGTGTCACCGTTACCACGCAGCTTGCACTGATATTGCCGTTATAAACCGTAATGGTAGCTGTTCCCGGTTTCAACGCCTCCACCAGCCCGTAATTGGTAACTGTTGCCACGGAAGCATCGGATGATTTCCAATATACCATCCACTCGGTAGCTTCTCCCGCGGAATAAGTAGGTGTAGCTACCAACTGAAGCGAATCCCCGTCCTCCATAGTTGTTGCAGACTGATTCAATCGGAGGGCTGTTAAAATCGCTGGTGTAATGTCCGTCACATCATCTTCACTGTCATCCCCACCCGGATTATCTCCCGGATCCTCGCCGCTGTCATCGTCATCACCGGAATCGAATGTACCGTCATTATCCGTATTGTCGGTGTAGGCTTTGATGCGAAAAATCTGACTGTACTTCTGTGCCATGTCAAACCAACCGGTATTCGTGCTGTAACGCCAAAAAGATACGCCTGGATTTTCATGGGTGTACATCATATACCATGCACCGAAATTCGCTGTCGCCTCTTCGTTATAATCATAGCTGTAATGCACATATGTGTTCCGGTCAAACGAAAAGATAACCGAAAACGGAGTACCGTCTTCCAACATAATCTCCTGCGTGAGCGGTATCGTGTGATATCCTGCATATTCCAAATCAAATTCCTGTGTTAACACTTTCGTCCCGGAGCGCGGATCTGTCTCAGGGTTCGTCAAACCCTTATATATTTCCACGGTCCCGGAAACATTTGTCTCTGCCACACCGATACCGACACTGCGAAGTTTTTCGCACTTTCCGTCTCCGCGACCCGCCGTAAAACGCTGTGCCAGATGATCGCCGGCATAAATTGTCCGGCGTCCGGTAGATGCATCTCCGTCATACTGATATATATTGTCGTAATTGTCCGATGTTTCCGCATCATACACATAGGCATATTGCATTTCAATCTCACCCTCTGTATTCACATATGAATTGATTGAAGCATCATAATAGGATAGCCAAAAATAGCCCGGCTGTGCAGTATAGTCACTCTCACCGCCCCAACTGTTTTTCATCAGCCATGCGCCGTTCCCCGGCGCCGGATTGATTTCCCCGTCTTTTTCAAACCTATTTTTATCAAAATTGTCATCCCAGCCGACTACCTGTATCGCATGATTTGTTCCTGTCTCTGTATCATTGTAATAGCTGTCATACGTATGGCTGTCATAAATACTATTAGAATAGTAACTCAGTCCCAGCGATCCGTACTTCATAATCAGCTTCTTAACCACCTTCTGCTGTGCATCGCTTTCATTAATGTTTCCCATGGCGACCTTATAAACATTCTGCACATGGCATACATCATTCTCATAAGCCGCCTGCGTAGAATTGGCTAATCCGAGAAGACCATTTAAATCTGTCATGTTCGAAAGAAGACCTTCATATGGCACATCGCTCTCTGCTACCGGCCCGCACCAACTTACCAGATGCCACATAGTAAGCGAACTGTTACCGCCCAAATCCACATATGTTTCATCCTCTTCCAGAAAATCCGAATTCGCCAAATTATAGTCTCCGTAGGTTCCCCCCTTGGAATCCCCTGTTTCTCCTTTATTGTAAAAATAATACGCAAGATGACGCTCCGAAAGATCAATGTTTCCGTCCGCAAGCCCCTTTCGGATTAAAGATGCCTCACAAGCTCCCAGTGCCGAAAATGTCCAGCAGGTACCATATGGATTCTGATTACGAAATCCGTCCGGAAGATAGCTGACTACTTCACCGCCGTCAAGTGTCACCTGATCAGAACGGTAAGTTGCCGGTAGTTCATCCTCTGTTTCCGTCTCCGGCTCAAGAGAAAACAACGATACCTTCGGATACTTATCCTCCTCCAGTGTCTCATCTTCCAGATCAAAATGGCCAAGTCCATATTCCTGACTATCCGTCGCCGCATGCGATTCGCTGACGGTAGACACAGCAATATCTTCTGCGTTATCGGTGTTCACCTGCTCCGCCTGCACGCCGACCGGCGCCCACATCTGCAGCACCAGCGACGCACAGAGCACATATGCCATTTGTCTCATCATCTGATATTTCCGTTTCATACTGCTGTTCTTCCTTCCTTTGTCCTAATCCTGTTTCAGTATCATC
>JAFTVQ010000155.1 GCA_017461865.1 Lachnospiraceae bacterium
CTGTGCTTTCATAATCTGCTTCATGTTATCTCTCCCAATCTATCTCATATCCTGTTTATTAAATTGCGTTTTTGCCACCAAAAGTGTAAGCCCGGAAACCACAATCACAGATATTATAATCTGCATAATTTCCCCGCTTCCGATCGGCGGTCCGAATACCGGAATATCTTTTCCGCCGATATACTCAAATTTATACGGAAAAGAACTGAATTGAAACATTCCGGACAGTGAAAACAGAAAAATCGGAAATTCACCTATCATCTCTTCATAAACTAAAGTTACCAGTACCACAAATTCATTTAATATCCATCCGATGATCATGGATATGAAACAATTTTTCAAAAGAACGGTAAGTAAAATAAGTTCACAAACCAATCGGAATACCAATAACATAAATATCAGCACCCATGAAACTCCAACCTTTATCTCCATATTCGGTCCCCAGCCGTTACAAAAAGACAACACAACAAGGGGCACTACCAAATAAATGACACTGATTCCCAAACACCATAAAAACGTCAAAATGACTCTTGCGCCAAATACATGGTTTCTGGAATTCCCCGCCATGATTTCGTAATTAATTGTTTTGTCGGTCATATCCCAGCCCACAATTCTGGAAACCAGAACGCAGCACAAAACCAGACATCCCACAACCATAAACTCCGCATTTTTTGCCAAAAACAATCCTGCGTTTATTTCCGAAAATGCCATCCCTTCTTCTACTAAAGCTGAGTAAATGGTGATTCCTATCGCCAGAAAACTACTGAATAATATTGCATATATCGTAAAATTATCTCTTTTTATTTGATAATTTAACCCCTTCATCAGATTCCACATTTTGTTCACCTACCATATCCATATAATACTTTTCAAGATTTGCTTCTACCATATGTAACGTAACCGGTATTACCCCGCCATCATATAAAGCCTTTGAAATTTTGGCCACATCCTCAAGCCCCTCATAAAGCCTGATACTTCCATCCTCTTCCACCTCAACCTGACCGCCAAAGCCTTTCTCCTGCAAAATCACAAGTGCTTTGGCATCATTGTCGGTATGAATATGATAATATTCCTTACAAATTTGCCGAAGATTTTCTGCGGAAACCGATTGTATCAGTTCCCCGTGATGAATGAAAATATAGTCGCTGCAAAGTAGCGATAACTCTGTCAAAATGTGAGAGGAAATCATAATGGTGATATGCTCTTCTTTATTAAGCTTTAATAATAAATTACGAATCTCGACGATTCCTTCCGGATCCAAACCGTTTATCGGCTCGTCAAGCACCATAATTTCCGGCTTTGTCATAAGCGCAATAGCGATTCCCAGTCTTTGTCGCATACCGAGAGAAAAATTCTTTACCGCTTTTTTTCCTGTATCAGAAAGGCCCACGATTTCCAGCACTTCTTCCACTCTGTTCTTATTTGGAATCCCTTTCATAATCCGCAGCTTTTCCAAATTTTCTCTGGCAGTTAAATTCTCTTTCGCGTAAGGCGTTTCTATCATGAAGCTTATACGGCTTCTCGCACCCGCTAATCCTTCTTCCGAAGTCTCCCCATAGATGGAAATTTCTCCGTCCGTCGGGAGCACAAGACCGCCTAATATTTTCATAATCGTAGTCTTACCTGCACCGTTCGGTCCAATCAATCCCACGATTTGTCCCTCTCTTATTTGAAAATCCGCATCTTTTACCACCTTGTGGTCCATATATTGCTTGCTAAGCCCCTTTGCTTCGATAATTACATCACTCATAATCTCCTCCAAAGTATCTTTTTCTTTCAGTTCCTATTTTAGAATAAAAAAGAAACTTAAAGAATTTCTTAAATTTCTTAAATTCTTTAAATTTCTTTTTTAAATCTTATTCCGATGCGCAATCTGCTTTCTTCTTTTCTTGCAAATACTTCCGCCCCTTGTTTCATGGCCAATACCTTCACAATATAGAGTCCCAAGCCGGTTCCCTGATTACTGCGAGCCTCCTCGCCCCGATAAGTTCTGTCAAAAAGCCTGGTCTCATCCACCACCTGCCCCGGCATAAGTGCATTTGCAAAAGATAATTCACAGATTCTACTATCCTTATCTATTTCTACCAATGAAATTTCAAAGCTTTCCTTTGCATATCTGAGTACATTGGTCAAAAGATTTCCCAGCATACGAAGAATCAAATCTTCATTTCCGTCTATCACAATACTTTTGTCCGGAATATGCATAACCGGATGTAAATTACAATTTTTGATAACCGCCTCGTGATCCACGACAAACTGTATAAGAAGCGCCGTTATATCAAGTTTGGAACAAATCACCTTGTTTGTATCACTTTCCAGCATCGCCAATTCAAAGAATTCATCCATCATCTGCTTGAGACTTTCGGTTTTTTGAAGTCCGGTTTCCAAATAGCTTTGCTGTCTCTGCGTTAGATTTCCTTCCTGCTGCAACATTTGAAGATTTCCTTTTACAACAGTCAGCGGTGTTCGAAGATCATGTGCAATATCCGATACGGATTGCTTCCACTTTTCTTCTTCCTTCATTATGCGAAGTTTCATTTCCTTTTGATAATCCAAATTTTCATTCATCCCCGATGCCAAATCTGTCAAATCTTTATCAAACAAAGAAATGGTAAGTTGTCGATTGTAAGACATTTCCCTGGTTTTTTCCAGTTCTTCCCTGCAATTTCTGATTTCCCGTTTTAGTGCACTAAGATACATAAAAAGAGCCACACAAAGAAGAAGTAAAACTACACTAATTGCTATCCACATAAGGCTCCTCCTGCTTTCTAAGCCGATACCCGATTCCCCAAACGGTCTCAATAAACTCCTGCCCGGTCGCTTTTTTCAGCTTACTGCGAAGATTACTCAAATGCACATTAATCGTATTGTCTTCGTAGTAATAAACATCATTCCATACCGACTCATACAAATTAGCCTTGGTAAACGTCTTATCCGGTTGTTCCATAAGGAGTTGCAACAGATGCATCTCCTTGGCAGTCAGCGCAACAGGCTTATCACCATAGACAACTCTGTGCTGATTCGGATATAATTTCAAATCACCGCAGCAAAACACCTTCTCTTCTTTTGACTCCGTGTTTTCCACAGTCCCGCTTCTGCGCAGTACCACCTCAATACGCACCAGTACTTCGTCGAGATCAAACGGTTTCAAAATATAGTCATCCGCTCCCATGCGAAGCACTTCAAGCCGTGTTTCCACCTGAGATTTTGCAGACAAAACAATAACCGGTGTCTGCGAATGCTCACGCAATTCACCAATCAGAACATCCCCGCTCTTGTAGGGAAGCATGAGATCCATGAGTACAACCTTATATGTATTTTTCTTTAAACGTTCCGACGCTTCTCTTCCGTCAAATGCACATTCCACTTCATAATCATGCGCCATTAGGAAATCAGCAAGCATCTGACTGATTTCTTTATAGTCTTCTACAATCAGAATACGGCCTTTACTCATCATTTCATCTCCTAACTCTTTGGGCTTCTGCGCTTTTAAAAGTTATCTTCCGGCATTTCGGAAATATATCGCATAGTTGTACAAAAATACCCACAATTCTCCGAAAAAGGTGGGTATTTTGAATTATTTTTTCAAATATACCCAAAGTCAATTTTATGTTAACCATCCATTAACTATTTCCGGGTATTTACGACCATATTTCCCATCTATACCCAATCTCCGGACCGGTAATGGTTCAACCTAATCTACGGACCGAAACCTTTTCATAGCTCATAAAAACATATGAATTGAAAAAAGCTCATATCCGGGCGATTTTTCCCGAACATGAGCCCATCTCATTTCTAATATTAACTCCTTACGCATAATCTCCGCAATGCAACACCGGAATCGTCGGATCTGTCTGCTTCAGCGTTTTCTTTACATCAATCACACGCTGGTTGGAGCTTCCCTTCCAAAGAAGCTTCACATCTCTGCATGCTTCCACGTATTCTCCGTCCACAAGTACATCTACATACTGCATGGCCGGATAATGTAAAATCTTTTCCCAGACATCACCGGTATATAACCAAATGGTCTTGTCCGGATACTTTTCTTTGATCTCTGCCATTAATTTACGGACACCGACACGATTTGCTGCATGGAGCGGATCTCCTCCGGAAAAAGTAATTCCGGAAATATAACTTTTATCTAACTGTTCAAAAATTTCCTGTTTCGCCGCCTCATCAAATTCAAGTCCTCCATCCGGATCCCATGTCAGCGGATTCTGACAGCCTTTACAGCAATGAGTACAGCCTGCAACCCAGAGAACAACTCTCAGTCCGTCCCCATTTAACATATCATCATGTGTAATATTGTGATACCTCATAACATTCTTCCTTTACATACTCTTACGATCTGCGATTTCCGCCATCTTGGCATCTGATAATCTGGTATCCCCAT
This sequence comes from Lachnospiraceae bacterium, assembly GCA_017461865.1. Classification (GTDB taxonomy): domain Bacteria; phylum Bacillota; class Clostridia; order Lachnospirales; family Lachnospiraceae; genus SVFI01. The sequence goes on from JAFTVQ010000155.1 coordinate 4,394, forward strand.
GCACTCTGGAGTATGCCAGATATCCGTTCATTCGGTCGATTTTCGTAAGATTTCTGCTTCCGCACTTCGGACAAACGTCCATCTCAAGCTCCTGATGTCCGCAGTCATCACAATAAGCCAAAGACATATTTACACCCTCATAAAATCCCATATCCATCGCACGGCGGATCAGGGTTTTGATTGCATCGACATTATAATCGATCGGGTATTTTACATACTGAATCTTTCCGCCGTTGGAAAGTTCCCAGAAACGATATTCCAAATCCTGTTTTTCAATCGGTGTAATACCTTCTGTTACATGGCAGTGGAAACTGTTGGAAACATATTCTTTATCGGATACGCCTTCCACGATTCCGTATTTTGCACGGAACTGTTTCACCTGCAGACCGCAAAGATTCTCTGCCGGTGTGCCGTAAATTGCATAAAGATTTCCGTCTTCTTCCTTGAACTCCGCAATCTTATTGTTGATGTGTTCAAGGACCTCAAGTGCAAACGCGCCGTCCTCCACAAGGGACTTGCCGTTGTAAAGCTCCTGCAGTTCATTAAATGCCGTAATACCGAATGATGCAGTCGCATATTTCAAAAGAGGTTTGATTTTATCATGTAAATCCAAATGTCCGTTTAAAAATCCTCCTTCACAGTATGCAAGCGGATTGGTAGATGCACGCATCTCTCCGAGGTATGCATACGTACGGATGTGGAGCTGACGGATCAGATTCAGATAATAGTCGAGCACCTCATAGAAGTCTTTGCTTTCCTGTCTTGCCTTCGCAAGAATCATCGGTAAATGAAGGGAAACCGCACCGATATTGAAACGTCCCACAAATATCGGTGAATCGTTCTCGTCTGCCGGATGCATACCGCCCCTCTCGTACCACGGAGAAAGGAATGCACGGCATCCCATCGGAGAAATTACCTTTCCGTACTGTTTGTACATACTTGCAATATATCCTTTTCCGGTCAATGAAAGCCAATCCGGATACATCGTCTTGGCAGAACACTTCACACCCGCCTCAAAGACATCCTCAAGTTCCTTGCCCGGTCCATGGAGATTTTCATCATATAAGAACACAATCTTCGGGAAAAGTACCGGTTTCTTGCACTCCTTTTTACCCTGACCGCGTCTTCTGACATTTAATAATGAGATTGTTGCAAGCTTAGCAAAACGCTCTGTACCGATACCTGCCGTCACAGTAATAAACGGATAGTCACCACGGCTGCTTGCAACGGTATTGAACTTGTACTCCCATCCCTGGAATCCCTGCTCAAACTCACGGACTACATCAGCGTATGCTTCCGCCTCCGCCGTCACACGGTCAATACCGAGTTTGGTATACTTTGCAATCGCTTTCTCATATGACTTTTCAGCATAAGGAGCCAAAATTTTATCTACTTCCGGTACCGTGAATCCGCCATACTGCTGGCTGGCTGCCGAAAGAACAATGTCTCCGATAACGTCAAACGCAACATCCAGCGTTTTCGGCTCATTGTACCAGATATTTCCCATCTCAAAGCCGCCTTTTAATACACTTGCCACATCAAAAAGGCAGCAGTTCATCGTATCACGTCTCGCAGACATATCATGAACATAAATATATCCGTCACGACAAGCCTGGATTTCCTCTGTCGTCATAAAGAATTTCTGATACAACTCTTTGTTAAACTGATTAAAAATCAGGCTTCGCTTCGTAGACACAAGTGCAGAATCCGTATTGGCATTTTCTTTATCACCGACGTACATGATAGACTGACTCTTCTTATATACATCATCCATCATTTTTACAAAATCCTGCTTATAGTTACGATAATCACGGTAAGATTTTGCAACAATCGGTTTTACATCCTCAAGCGCACTCTCCACGATGTTATGCATGATAGGAATAGGAATCTCATCCGTCTCAAGAGAATCTACCTTTTCCACTACATATTGACAAATATGCTTTTTCTCTTCTTCCGTAAATTTAGTCAAAGCACGGTATGCTGATTTCCCAACGGCATCAATTACCTTCTGCACGTTAAATCTCTCAAGACTGCCATCCTTTTTTACGACTTTTACGTCCTTGCGCGGACGAAACATTTCCCCGTAATTCAAGGTTTCTTTGCCCTTTTCCACTACTTCCTGTCCCATAAAGTCCATAATTCCTTTCTCTTATATAACCACGCTATATCGTGATTTAATTTTTACCCAAACACAATATCTTGTGGTGTACAGTTACTAAGTATAAAAGACAACCGCCCCTCTGTCAACTCAAATGAGTTGGAAAAAATGCACAAAAAAAGAGGTCCGAATTTGTGTTAAATTACGAGCCTCTTTTCCTCTGAATTCATTGACCGATTTCATTAAAACATCTTACAGTTTTTGACCGATTCGATTGCTTCTTTGATCACTTCAACAGGGAGTACCAGTGCAAATCGCACATGTCCTGCTCCCAAACTGCCGAAGCTGCTTCCCGGCGTACAAAGAACACCGCTCTTTTCAAACAAATCCATGACAAATTTTACATCATCCTGTCCATATGAAGCAGGAATCTTTGTCCATGCAAACATCGTTCCTTCGCTCCGCTGAAAATCCCATCCGATCTGTGTAAATCCGTCACAGAGAGCGTTTCTTCTCTCCTCGTACTGTTTGCACTGCTCAATCACATTATCGACCGGTCCGGTCAGTGCTGCAATGGCACCGTATTGAACCGGCAAAAAGGTTCCGTAATCAATCTGACTTCTTATTTTTTTAAATGCCTGTACCACTTCTTTATTTCCTACCAGGAAGCCCATACGTGCACCGGTATAGTTGAATGATTTTGACAGCGAATAAAACTCCACGCCGACTTCCTTTGCTCCGGGATATGACAGGAAAGAGCGTCCCTCTCTTCCGTCATAAATAATATCCGAATACGCATTGTCGTGAATCACCCAAATCTCATTTTCCTTTGCCCATGCAATGAGTTCCTCATAAAATGACGGAGGCGCACATTTACATACCGGATTCAGCGGATAAGATACAATAATCGCTTTCGCTGCCTTTACAGTTTCCGGAGCAATCGATGACAAATTCGGCAAATATCCTTTGTCCTCAATCAGGTCATAAGTTTCTACCTTTGCTCCCGTAAGCGCCGGACCGATTTCAAAAATAGGATATCCCGGATTCGGAACAAGAACCACGTCGCCCGGATCAAACAGGCAAAAACCGATATGCGCAAGACCTTCCTGAGATCCGTACACCGATGTAATCTCATCGGCAGTCAGCGTCACATGGTATCTTTGATCAAAACGCTGTATTACCGCCTGCGTTAATTCCGGCAGATCCGCGAGGGAATATTTGAAGTTTTCCGGTTTTTTACAAGCCTCGGAAACAGCGTCCATAATGTGCTGCGCCGGTTTAAAATCCGGTGTACCTACCGAAAAGTTGTATACCTTTCCTCCCTGTTTTATTCTTTCGTTTTTCTTCTCATTTAATACCTGAAAAATACCTTCTTCTACCTGACTGACTTTGCTTGATAATGGTTTCATTTTTCATTTCCTCCCAAACTATTCGTATTCTTTCATTATCTTACTTAAATATGCTTTGTAATCGGAAACAACTTGTTCCGGTTTTAATATTATAATCTGACCGCCGAGGCCCGTAATCCATCCGAAAAACGGATTGGAGACAGCAACTTTCACGCGGGCAGAACACATATCTCCCTCTCTTTTCCGGATATCAATCCCTTTACCAAAACGGTCAATAACGATACCGATTTGATTCTCCGGAAACTGCAGGGTTATCATTTGTTCCTCCCCTGCAAACATTCCGAAATTCTGTTGTGTGTAAATGGCCGGATTGATACTTTTTGCCGCATCATTTCCTTCCCGTTGCTGTTTTGAAACCGAAAGCGCATGCATTTTGTCCACACGGTAATGCTTCATACATCCCGCCTTCTCATCATACGCAACCAAATAATAGTTTTCATCCTTCCACACAAGGAAAAACGGACTGACTTCATAAAATGCACCATCCTTGCGGAAATGCATTTGTTTATCTACGCCCCAATCATAATATTGGAAACGGATTTTTTTGTTTTCCTGCATAGCCCTGTGTATATCATCCACACTGTAATAAATACTTTCATTGCTGTTTTTATTCCGATCGGACACATACACCTGACGCCGGAGCTGTCTCGCTTCATGAGAACTTACAAGTTTTTCCAACTTTGCAATCAAATCCGTGGACTTCTTGGCCGTAATAAACTTGGATGACTGTACCGCATCCACCAAAAGCTTCAATTCCGCCAATTCAAATTCCCGGCTCGCCATGTAATAACCGCTGTTGTCCCTTTTTTTCGAAACAAGGATATCATATCCGAAATCCTGCAGCGCCTGAATGTCCGCATAAATTGTCTTCCTCTCTACACGGATACCTTCTTTTTCCAGCGCCTCGATAATTTCCGGTGTCGAGATTGCATGGCTTTCATCCGTGCGTTCAGCTAACAGTTTCAATATGTAAAGAAGTTTTAGTTTTTGTCCTTCTGATTTTGCCATAGTATATCCTCCACATCCCACAAATGTGATATCTGATACGTTACGCTCTCCGATTTTTCAGACAGCGGAACTCCCGGTGCATACAAACAACAGTCAATTCCTGCATTTTCGGCCCCCTTCATATCCGAAGTCATGGAATCTCCCACAATCAGGATACGACTTTTGTCTAACTTTGCACA
>JAFTVQ010000156.1 GCA_017461865.1 Lachnospiraceae bacterium
ATGGAACGGATCCGACAGCTTTTGGCAGAAACGCTGGATGAAAATTTAAAACAGATTATAATAAGCAATCCCCGAAAAAAGAATACTTCGGACGGGGATTGCCTTTCTGCGTCCAAAATTAAGATTCGCCCGGTGATGATGACGGAGGGACTTAAGTTCCAGGAGAGCCGTTTTGTCGGAACGCAGGTGTTCCATGCGAACCATGATAAGGCGAAGCTGACGGATATTGTGGCAGAGGAGATGGAAAGTAGCTTTGGACAACTTGAACTGGAGACAAATTGTCTTAGGGCAACTGTTTTGGTAAGCAAAAAAGGGACAGTTACTGTTAAGAAAAAACAGTTACAGAGTGCTAACCGCGAGTGTGAAAAAGTCGCAGGAAATCAGGAGGGAGGACAGAAGTTGCTCTCCCATAACCGCGAAAAACAATATATTCTGAAAGAAGGAATTCCGGTTCCGTTTTTGATAGATCTCGGTGTGCAGACGAAGGACGGAAAGATTGTCAGAAGTAAATACGATAAGTTCCGCCAGATTAACCGGTTTCTTGAGTTTATACAGGATGTGCTTCCGGCGCTTCCGAAGGACCGGAAGGTTTCTGTGCTGGATTTCGGATGCGGAAAGTCGTACCTGACTTTTGCCATGTATTATTATTTAAAGGTATTACATCATTATGATATTGATATTATCGGGCTGGACCTGAAAAAAGATGTCATTCGCAAATGCAATGAACTGAAAGATAAATACGGCTATGACGGATTACAGTTTTTGGAGGGGGATATCCGCGGATACAATGAAAAAGAAGAGGTGGACATGGTTGTGACGCTCCACGCTTGTGATACGGCGACCGATTATGCCATTGCGAAGGCTATTTCGTGGAATGCGAAAGTGATTTTGTCGGTTCCGTGCTGCCAGCATGAGATAAACAGTCAGATTTCCTGTGAGGAGCTGGCACCGGTATTGAAATACGGGTTGATTAAAGAACGGATATCGGCACTTCTGACGGATGGAATCCGGGCAAATCTGATGGAAGCGTATGGATATGATACGCAGGTGATGGAGTTTATTGATATGTCACACACACCGAAAAATATTCTGCTGCGCGGCGTCAGGACAGAGGGATTCCGTAAGAGGGGAACAACTTTGAGCGAAGTGGAAAAAATGATGGATATGCTCCATACAAAGCAGACGCTGAGGGAGCTTTTGAAATAGAGAAACTGCCTTTGGCAGGGAGATTTAAAATGGGAAAAACAATTATTAAGTCGATTTATGCGGCGATTGTATTTATTGCAGCGCTGTTGCTGATCGATCACGTTACAAATAAAGGTAATATGGACATTACTGCAGAGATGAGTGCGGCCACGCTTCCGACGGCACATATATTGCGCGCCGATGAGAAGATCAATGCGCTGTATGGATATGTCAGCGAAATGGATGTACGCTTTATGTGCGAGACATTGACACCGGTGGATATCAATGACCGTAAGCTCTCCCTGGTTGTGGAGACTTATGGAAATCAGATCACAGATATTTCTTATGAGATAAGATCGGTGGACGGCGAACGCCTGATTGAGGATTCGGTAGTAGATGATTTTATACAGGCCGACGGAAAGGTGTCTGTTGAAATTGTATTAAAAGATCTTCTTGATGCAAATCAGGAGTATTCTTTTGCAATGAAGACAACAGATACCGATGGCAGGGAAATATGGTTCTACACAAGAATTATTCTGTCGGAAAACGCTTCGCAGATTGATGATGAGGTAGAATTTGCGCTCGATTTTCACAGCCGGACTTTTGATAAAGAACGTGCCAGAGAGATAACAAAATATTTGGAATCCAACGAGGAAGGTGACAATACAACTTACAGTAAAGTGACGATTCATTCCAGCTTTGCACAAATTACCTGGGGAGATCTCGCGGTCACGAAGGAGTCGGAGCCGGAAGTATTCATACGTCAGATGAATCCGTATGTCTCCAAAATCGAACTCCGTTATATTGTTTCCGTTCCGGGGGAAGGGGATACCGGCTATTATAATGTGACAGAGCACTATTATATCCGCTATGGGACGGAGAGAATGTATCTTCTTGAGTACGAGAGAAACATGAATGCTGTCTTTATTCCGAAGAATTCTGTTTATGCCAACAACAAAATTCTTCTCGGAATTACCGATTCCGATGTGGATATGATGGAGAGCCAGGATGGAAACATATTTGCTTATGTGCAGGAAAATCGTCTGTACAGTATGAATCTTACGGACAATAAATTGGCGCTCCTGTTCGGATTTTATGATGATGAGCATCACGGGGCAAGAGATTTGTACCATAACAGCAACATTCGTATTATCAGTGTGGATGAAACGGGAAATGTCCGATTTCTTGTTTACGGATACATGAACAGGGGAAGCTATGAAGGCAGTGTAGGTGTTGCCTGCTACTACTATAACGGTATGTTGAACACGGTGGAAGAAGAAGTGTACATCCCGTATAACGGTTCTGCCGATTTGGTGGAAGAAAGTGTTGATGAATTAGCATACGTTAACAATGGTAACTATCTTTTCCTGATTATGCACGGCAATATTTATAAGATTGATTTGGCGGCAAAAAAATATGAGGTGCTTGTGGAAGATCTTCCGTACGGAAGCTATAAAGTGTCAAAGAGTAACCGGATGATTGTATGGCAGGAGGGGAATGACCGAAATGCCAGCAATCGGTTGGTTCTGCTCAATTTGAACAGCGGAAAAGAGACAGAAATCAAAGCAGGTGCGGGTAAATATATCAAACCTCTGGGATTCATGAATGAAGATCTCATTTATGGTGTTGCATACAAATCCGGTATTGCAAAGGATGCTTTCGGAGCTACCATATTCCCGATGTACCGTGTTTGTATACAGGATGAGAAGGGGGATATATTAAAAGAGTACGAGAAGTCCGGTGTTTACGTGACGGATGCAACGATACAGGAAAGTCAGATTAATCTCCATAGAGTGAGGGCAAAAGAAAACGGCGGCTATGAAGCAATAACCGATGACCAGATTTTAAATGATGTAGCGGCAGACAGTGATAAAAACATCATCGAGGTAATACCGACGCAGGAGCAGGAAAAAATAGTACAAATTGCGGCAAAGACCAAAATCAATGTACAAAAATTGAAATATCTTACACCGAAACAGGTGATGTATGAAGGGGTGCGTGTAATCGATATCCCGGTAACGGATTCGGAGGAAGAACGTTACTATGTCTATGATGAATACGGAATAAAAGATATTTTTCTGCATGAAAATGATGCCATTCTTTTGGCGGAGGAATTGGCCGGAAGAGTGTATGATGCATCGGGCAGATGCATCTGGGAAAAGAGCAACAAGCTGACGGTAAACCAGATTATGAAAATTACGGAAGATATTATTTCTGCGGACAGGGGGAGTGTTGCGGTTTGTCTGGATGCGGTCCTGAAATACGAGGGAATCAGCCGGAACAGTGCAGGTCTGTTGTCCGACGGAAAGTCTATGTTTGCGATTTTGCAGGACAACATTCCGAATGCACAAATACTGGATTTGTCAGGATGCACGCTCAACAGCGTTCTGTATTATGTGAGCAGGGATATTCCGGTTTTGGCTTTGCTCAATGATGGAAATGCAGTGCTGATTGTAGGTTACAATGAGCTCAATACCGTGATTTTTAATCCGCTGTCAGGAAAGATTTCAAAAATGGGAATGAACGATTCCAAAGACTTCTTTGAGGCAAACGGAAACAGTTTTTTCACTTATATGAAGAGCGAATAAAAGGGCTTTTTTAAGCCCTTTTTTTTGTTGGAAAATTGTCATTGACTAACAGCAGTTTTGTCTGCTATACTCGACCTCACAAATGAAGCTTCATTTACAATTCTTAAAAGACGGGACGCCGTCATTCAAATTCAGACGGGCATATTCTGCCGATTTTTTCACACAAATTCAATAACAAATATCAGACAAAAGGAAGGAGATTTTATGAGAAAGAGTATTTTTGCAAGGACGTTGGCTCTGTGGCTTTGCGTTTTTACTGTATTATTGTTTGGCCCTGCGCAGGAGATATCGGCGGAGCAGACTGCGACAACACAGGAAGAGGATTATGTGTTTAATGAGGAGTTTAAACAAACGCAGGATTTGTCAGATCTTGACTGGAGAAATTGCAGTGATGAGGCAGTCAGTCATGCGGTGTTGATGAAGGATTGGTATGAGGTCGGGGCATGGCTCGATTCCATGGGGCAGGAAGAGTTGGAAGAATTGCTGGCGAGAGATACCGATCTTTTAAGTGAAGCAGCGATACGTCCGGCGGAACTGGCGGATGATAACGGCGTAGTAGCCGAGGAAGATATCGTTTATTCGACCGTGTATGAGTATTCACTGGCATATTATCGGAATAAAATGAGGATGAGAGCTTCCTATCCGGCCAAAACATCCGGTTACTGGACAATCAATATCAAAAATGCCGGTACCGGCCAGGTTTGTACACTGAAAATAAAAGTGGAAGGAATAGATCCCAATATTCCGACGGATGAAACACAGAAAGTTGTCTTATCACACGTGTGGTCGGGAACCAATTGGTGTTCTGCGTCGTATGCGGACAGCACCGGCTATTTATATAAGGCAACCAGAGCGACAGTTGAAATGTATGCAGTGGCCGGAGCAAATTTTTCTTATACCAAACCGGCAGGATATACGGTGAGTACATCTTATTCCAATTGCAACGAAGGGGCACATTACAGACTGTACTGGAATCCTGTCGCGTGGGGACAAAATTCCATGCTGTATTTTAATACGGCAGAAAAAATATTGTCGGATTCGTCAAATCGCCGGGTATATACGGAAAATACAAGTATGATGTCATATGATGCATCTTCCTATACAGGGAAACTTTCGCTGATGTCGCTGGTTGATATATTTTCAAATGCAGGTGTCGGAACAGAGCACATTACGGGAAGGAATTTAGTACAGACCATTACCCTCACGCCGATTAATTATACCGTGAATTATCATGGCAACGGAGCAAACGGAGGGAGTGTTGCGGAACAAAAATGTGCATATGGGAAGACATATACCGCACAGAACAACGGTTTTACAAGAAGTTACACCGTGACATACGACGGAAACGGCGGAACATGCGCGGTCGAATCCCAAAAAGCGGATTACACATTTATAGGGTGGGGAAAAAATCAGGCTTCTTCCGTGAATTATGCGGCCGGAGCCTCCTATAACAATCTTACAACCACCCAAAATGCTGCTGTGACCATGTATGCGTTGTGGAATCCGGCTTCTGTTAAATTGGCGGATGCGTCAAGAACAGGATATCAATTCGAAGGGTGGAATATCGGGAATGCAGGTGCGGAGTATACACCGACAGCAAATGTGACAGCCACGGCGTCTTGGACAGCGAATACGTATTATGTCTGTTTGGATGCAAACGGGGGAGTTTTTGAGACGGATATGGATCACATGGAAAACGATGATGATGAGGCACTGGAAACTGTTGCGGCGACTTATGATACGGAAATCCGGCTCCCGAGACCGGTCAGGGCAGGGTATATCTTTGAGGGATGGACAGGCGCAGACGGCACATATGTTGATGCGGCAGAGAATTTGACAAAAGAGAATCATGCGACTGTAAACCTGACAGCGAATTGGACTGCCTGTAAGGAAACACCGTACACTATTTATCGTTATTACCAGAAAGTCCGTGGAAGTAAAGAGTACGAAATGTTTCATGCCGGTGACGGATTTGCACTTCAGGGAACGGAAGTGAGACATGGAACAACCGATTCTACAATTATGGTGCCGGCAGAAGCCGTGAAGGGTTATGTTGCTCCGGAAGCACAGCAGATAACGATTGCCGGTGACGGAAGTACAGTGATTTATTTTTATTATAAACTTGAGGAAGAAAAAGATATGCAGGTAGCAGAGACGGTAGTAAAAGGAGTTGTTTCGGGTGCTGTCTACAAGGTAAATGTCAACGGCGTGGAATACAGAGTGGTACAAAATGCGGACGGAACATTAGGGATTAAAGATGTCGCCGCGGGTGCTTCGAAAGTGACGGTTCCGGAAACGGTAATCATTGACGGTAAATCGTACCGGATTACCGAAATATGCGATAAGGCATTTTATCAAAATGAGAAGATAAAAGAAGTAAAATTGTCAGCCAATGTGGGTAAAATCGGGAAGTCTGCTTTTGAGGGGTGCAGACGGCTTGAAAAAGTAACGATTCGAAAAGGGCTTGTAAACATTGGCGACAGAGCGTTCAAAGGATGTACGGCTCTCAAAAAAATAAAGCTTCCGGAGACGGCCAGGGTGATCGGGGACAGTGCGTTTTATGGATGCGGACGTTTAAATACGGTAACGTTGAACAAGGGACTTCTTAAAATCGGCAGTAAAGCATTTTATGGTTGCAAGTCTTTGAAAAAGGTTAAAATCCCGAAAACGGTTCTTAAGATGGGGAGTTATGCATTTAAAAAGTGTTCAAAATTGAAAAATGTGACTTTTGCAGGCGGAGCACAGCTCCTTGACATGGGGAAGGGAATCTTTTCGTATTGTAAAGCACTTACGAAAATTACGCTCCCGTCCAAGTTGACGTCGGTACCTTCCAAAGCATTTTACGGGTGTAAAAAAATGAAAACAGTGACAATAAAGACAAAATCACTGCACCGTGTGGGGGCAAAAGCATTCAAAAAATGCAGCTGCGGAATCAGGTTTGTTGTTCCGGCCAAGAAGGCAGCATCCTATAAAAAGCTGTTAAAGGGAAAGTATTAATTAAGAAAGCGGATATTACTGTTGTAATATCCGCGATTTTTTTACTATGTGGAGAAGAAGCATTCCGAGCAATCCGCAGGACAAAACTTCTCCGATACCGACGGTCAGCATGAAATAAAAAATACCGCCGGGTAATTCGTATACATACATGAGAACGAACGGGACAATCAAGGTGTTGGACAGAATCGGACTGACGGGAGCGGCCCATTTCCATCTTTTTAACAACCAGGTTCCGACAGCTCCGAGAAGTGTGGCGATACTTCCGAACAGAATGTCAAAGGGAGCGCAACCGGTAAGAATGTTGCTGAGCAGGCATCCTACAAAAAGGCCGGGAATGGCAGCAGGTGTAAAAAAAGGTAATACGGTAAGTGCTTCAGAGATGCGAAGCTGGATTGCGCCGTTGGCAAGTCCCAGCGCGTTGCTGAGAAAAGTCAGCACAACATAGAGGGCTGCGATCATGGCAGCCTGCGTGGTGAAAAGTACTTGATTTTTTTTCATGATAGGTCTCCTTTAGTTTTGTTTTAGGTGAGGAAGGTTTCGAACTCACCGTGCTGTTTTGCGACCATGTGAGTGTAACATAAGCGGAGCGGAAATGCAAATTTTTCTGCGATTGGAAACTTTACCCGAATGTGATAGAATATTTTTCGGAGACGGGAAAGAAGAGTTTCCTGTAATCAGAAAATGTGAGGGAATACAGATATGAAACTTGAACTGATAAAAGGACGCCCGGCGGACTGTGCGGGGAGACTTCAAAAAGAGATAAGGACCTATGATCTGCTTGATCGCTTGGGGATTGAATATGAGAGGACCGATCACATGGATATGCCGGCAACAACGATGGAGGCGTGTGAAGAAATCGATGCAGTGCTGGATGTGACAATCTGCAAAAATTTATTTTTATGCAATCGGCAGAAAACGGATTTCTATCTCTTGGCAATGCCGGGAGACAAGCCGTTTAAGACAAAGGATTTATCCGCCCAGCTCGGTATTGCCCGTCTGTCTTTTGCGACAGAGGATTTTATGGGGGAATTTCTGGATATTACACCGGGAAGTGTTTCGGTGCTCGGTCTCATGAACGATAAGGAAAACCGTGTGCGACTTCTGGTAGATGAGGAAATTCTCGGTATGGAATATTTTGGATGCCATCCATGCATCAACACGAGCAGTATGCGTTTGAAGACAAAAGATTTGCTGGAGAAATTTCTGCCGGCTGTACACCACGAATATACAGTGGTAAGGCTTCCGCGCTACGAAGAGGGAGAATAAAAGTTAGCAATTGCTAATTAAAGAGGTAACATATGAATTCGGAAGAAGAATTTTTGCAAAAACGGTTTGTTGACTTGGCAAATCAGAGTTATCGAAATAATGTATATACATTTACCGGTTTTCTCGGGGCTTCGGAGCAGGATTTGTTTTATCGGACACTTCCTCAAATCGGAGGTATTGATTACGAACTGTCCGGCGGCGTAGAAGGGTGCGAGAGGCAGATGCTTCGTTTCGGATCGCCGGATCAGCTCGGATATGAGGAGGCGTTCCCGATCTGCTGTGTGGAGATCCGGCCGACGGCACCGAAATTTGCTGATAAGCTGACACATAGGGATTTTCTAGGTGCGCTGATGAATCTTGGTATTGAGAGAAGTACGCTCGGGGATATTTTTATTACCGAAAAGACGGGCTATGTGATTTGTCTTGAG
>JAFTVQ010000157.1 GCA_017461865.1 Lachnospiraceae bacterium
GTTCCGACCGGGTACTGTGCCTTATTCCGGTAACGGAACGGATCTTCCATCCCGATGATCGGCTCCATGACAGAGTCAATAAAATCAGGCTCGAATCCACCGATTCGAACCAGATTATTACGGATTTTACTCTCTTTAAACGCAAGCTGTGCCGGATAGCTCATAGCCTGCATCTGACAACCTCCGCATTGTCTGTGAAATGCGCACCTCGGTGATACGCGGTCCGGAGACGGCGTCACAACGCTTACCAACCTGGCAAATGCATAATTCTTCTTTACTTTTGTAATTCCTGCAATAACCGTATCACCTATGACCGCATCCTTTACAAAAAGAGGATAACCATCCGCTTTTCCTATCCCTGCGCCCTCGCTTGTATAATCGGTGATTGTCACCTGCACCTGGTCATTTTTCTGAAATTTCATAGTTTCTCCGTTATAACTAATAAGTTGTCTTTGTAATATTGGACTCAAACAAACGGTTATATCCGAGCCATCCCGTCTCGTTGCTTGTATTTAAAATCTCCGTAAAAGTCTGCATCTTTGCATCGGTATTGTCGGCAAAATTAAGCGCTACTGCCTCCATGATGGCCGGTTTCTTCGGAGAGCCGTACTCCAATTCACCATGATGGGACAAAATACAATGCTTGATATAGAATAAAAGCTTCGTCGGAAAATCTTTCATCTGAGAAGCCTTACAAGCCACCATCTCACTGCCCATCACAATATGACCGAGGAGCTGCCCTGCATCTGTATAATCATTTTCCGGGAAGAAAGAAAGTTCCCTGATCTTTCCTATATCATGCAGCATCGCACTGGCAAGGAGCAAATCCTTATTCAAAGCCGGATAGGCTATCGTGTAGTACTCACACAATTTCGTTACACTGAGTGTATGCTCCAAAAGCCCTCCCACAAATCCATGATGCACGCTCTTGGCAGCAGAAGAATTTTTGAAAGCCTTGACGAACTCCTCGTCCTTTACAAAAAAACTCTCCAAAAGCTCTTTGATATGCGGTTCCTGTATCTTCTGCACATATCCGAGAAGTTCTGTATACATTTCATCAATATTTTTACTGCTGACCGGAAGATAGTTCGCCGGATCATACTCTCCCTCGCTGCAACGGCGGATTCTTTTTACATTAACCTGAAGAGCTCCCTGGAATGAAGTCACCTCACCATACACTTCTATGTAATCGAGCGAATCATAATCCTCAATCCCCATGCTGTTCGGTTCCCACACTTTCGCGTCGATGGTTCCCGTTTTATCCTGAAGAATCACATTTTCATAAGGCTTCCCGTTCTTCGTGGTCGCTGCCTGTTTGTGTTTGCATAAGTAAATATCGAAGACTCTGTCGCCCTCTCTGTAATCCTGTATAAATTTCATGTTATTCTGCCTCTCCTGTCGTTATTTCCATTTTAATCTCATTATATTCTGCGCCGTCAAACCGCATCAACTCTATTTCAACAATCGTTCCGGGATCAACCGAAAATATACCCGCACGGAATTCGCGGAAAGAAGTTACCGTGTGTCCTGCAACTCCTATAATAACGTCCCCGTTTAAAATTCCCGCTCTCATAGCCGGAGAGTCCGTAATCACCTCCGACACATAAACTCCGTAAGGAACACCGGTCTCCCTGTTTGCTTCCTCCGTAACATCCATTCCTTTGATTCCGATATACGCCCGCTTCTCTCCGTTGGACAACTTGGCAATCAATGTCTTAATATCGGAAATACCAAGCGCACAGATCGCTCCGCCGGATGATTCTGTTCTTGCACTCTGTGTTATAACTCCGATAACTTCCCCGCTCAAATTAATCACTGCACCGCTGGAATTATTTACCATGTCCATATCCGTTGTAAGTACATTATAAATTGCATCTGCGAAACCGGCCTTTTTTCCGTTGGAAGTAATAATTCCGTAAGAAAGTGATCCTGACACTCCGTACGGAGCCCCCACAGCAATGACCGGATTTCCGACAATACTTTCACCCGCCGAACTTCCGAGCGCAGCGATCACCATCGCATCCTTTGTGGAATCTTCCATATCGGACAGTTTGGCTGCATAAATTGCCAAACCGGTTTGTGCATCTTTCTCCTTTAATTTTGCAGGCACTGATTTTTTATCGCAAAATTTTACATGATATTCCTGCGCGCCCTTAAAATTGTTAGCATCAGCTAACACTAATACCTCTTTCCCGTTTTCGGCAACAATTAATCCGGCTGTTGTATTTTCATTTTCCATGGTTCCCTGAAACCAATCCTTCTGCTCCGAAATTCCGACTACCGTTGCAATGGATTTTTCCGATTCTTTTGCAAAAGACTGAAAATCCGAATACATTTTTTGGTAGGCTTCCACAGATGAGGTCTGTGACTGACCGCTTTCGACCACTTCCTTTGCAGCCTCGACTACTTCCTGCAAAGATTCCTCTCTCTGCGCGACACTCTCCTCCGTCAGAATTTCATCCGGAGACACCTCCTCCTCCGGAAACACTACTTTCGTTATTTCCTCAGGGTTCAATATCTGGTTGATTACCGGTTCGATTAAAATAAACGTAAGGCAGGCAATCAGACCGAAAACCACTGCAAAGACAACCGTGGTTACCGTTCTCCGGAATAACTTCTTTTTGTTAATCGGCCTGTCCTTTACCGTCTCCTTTACAAATGAATGCTCTTGTCCGTGTTCCATAAACAATTCCTTTCTTTGCTCACTTATTAAAGTATATCATTTGGTCACTGTTTCCACAAGAATACCATTGTAGTATTTTTACGGCAGTTGTGCTATACTCTAATGTAAAGTTTTATGCATATTTAAGAGGAATGAAAATGAACCCGAAAGCACTTACCACGTTGGAATACGATAAAATCATACAGTTACTGGCAGACAAAGCATCCTCGTCCCCGGGACGGGAAATGTGTCTTGCACTGACACCCGGAAACACGCTTTCCCAGATTGAGCTCAGACAGACTCAAACTGCCGATGCATTAAGCCGCCTTTTCAAAAAGGGAAGCATCTCATTCGGCAGCAACCACGATGTAAAATATATTTGCAAACATTTGGAAATCGGCGGCGCACTCAGCAGCTTCGAGCTTTTGCGCATCGCATCCATGCTGGAAAATGTGGCAAGAGTCAAAAACTACGGGCGCGGAGAAAAAGATTTCACCGACTCACTATCCGGTTTTTTTGATGAACTGGAGCCTTTGACCAATGCATCGTCCGAAATCAGACGTTGTATTCTTGCAGAAGATGAATTTGCCGATGACGCCAGCTCTACCCTGAAACATATACGAAAAGCCATAGCGCAGGCGGATACAAAAATCCATTCTCAATTACAAAATATGGTCAACGGTTCCTATCGCACCTATCTGCAGGATGCGGTAATTACCATGCGAAACAACCGGTATTGTATTCCGGTCAAAGCCGAACACAAAGGACAGGTTCCCGGAATGGTGCACGAACGCTCCCAGACCGGTTCCACTCTTTTCATCGAACCTGCTGCCATTGTTGATTTGAATAATAAAATCAAAGAACTCAGAGAAGAAGAAAAAGAAGAACTGGAGCGCATTCTCGCGGAACTCTCTTCCATGCTCACGGAACACACCCCGGCTATCGGACGCAACGGCGAACTCATGACCATTTTGGATTTTGTATTCGCCAAAGCCGAACTTGCCATGGGCATGAATGCAACACAACCTGTTCTGAATGAGGATGGTATCATCCATATCCGTCAGGGTCGTCATCCGCTTTTGGATAAGAAAAAAGTAGTGCCGATTGATGTACGTCTGGGCGACGGATTCAGACAACTGATTATTACAGGGCCGAACACCGGCGGTAAAACCGTTTCCCTGAAAACGGTAGGTCTGTTTTCCCTCATGGCTCAGGCCGGTCTCCATATTCCTGCCCTGGACCGCAGCCAACTGACCGTGTTCCGGAATATATACGCAGACATCGGAGATGAACAGAGCATTGAACAAAATCTGTCTACTTTTTCCTCCCACATGACAAACATTGTCAATATTATGAAGGAAGCCGACAACCATACCCTCTGTCTCTTTGACGAACTTTGTGCCGGTACGGATCCGACAGAAGGGGCTGCCCTCGCCATTGCAATACTGTCCAATCTGCACGAGCGCGGATGTCATACAATGGCTACCACCCACTACAGCGAGCTGAAAATATATGCTCTTTCTGCGGAAGGCGTGGAAAATGCCTGCTGCGAATTTGATGTGGAAACTTTATCGCCGACCTACCATCTGCTGATCGGAGTTCCCGGAAAAAGTAATGCCTTTGCAATTTCCGGAAAACTCGGACTTCCGAATAAAATTATCGATCGGGCCAGGGAACAGATTTCCGGCGAACAGGAAAGTTTCGAAGACGTTCTTTCCACTTTGGAAACGGAACGCATCCGCATGGAACGCGAAAAATTGGAATTCGAAAAGAAAAAAGAGGAACTGGAACAAAGAATACAATCCTTTGAAAAGCAGCAGGAAAAATTCGAATCACGCAAAGAAAAAATTTTGCAGGATGCCAACGAACAAGCCCGCGACATTTTAAAAGAAGCAAAGGACGTCGCCGATGAAACCATCCGCTCTTTCCAGAAATTCGACAACAACACTTCCATGAAAGAGATGGAAAAAAAGCGGAGCAAAGTGCGTGAACACATTTCCGCCAAAGACTCCAAACTGGCGCTGAAAACTCCGAAATCTTCCGGAGCCGTGCCGAAAGTCAAGGCTTCCGAATTACATCTTGGAGACCGTATCAAAGTACTCTCCATGAACCTGAAGGGAACTGTCAGTTCCAAACCGGACGCCAAAGGCTATCTTTTTGTCCAATGCGGAATTATTCGCTCCAAGGTGCATATCAGCGATCTGGTCCTCATTCCGGAGGATGATATCACCTCCGAAACCTTATCACACTCCAGCTTCGGACAGATTAAAATGTCCAAGTCTGCCAATGTAAAAACAGAGATTAATCTTTTGGGCAAAACCGTCGATGAAGCGATTACTGCTCTTGATAAATATCTGGATGATGCTTATATGGCCCGCATTCCGAGCGTCCGCATCGTCCACGGAAAAGGAACGGGAGCTCTCAGAAGCGCCGTGCACAGTCACTTAAAAAGCCTTTCTTATGTATCGTCCTACAGACTGGGCGAATTCGGAGAAGGGGACAGCGGTGTAACCATCGCAACCTTTAAATAACAGGAGGATACTTATGGTAAGCAAACAAAAAATTCTCATTGTGGATGATGATGAAAATATCGCAGAACTCATCTCCCTCTATCTGACAAAAGAATGCTTTGAGACAATGATTGTATATGACGGAGAGTCTGCACTGACAGCCTTCGAAAGCTTTAAACCGAATCTTATTCTTCTTGATTTGATGCTTCCGGGAATCGACGGCTACCAGGTATGCCGGGAAATCCGCAGTTCTTCCCAGACGCCTATCATTATGCTCTCCGCAAAAGGAGAAGTGTTCGACAAAGTTCTGGGCTTAGAATTAGGCGCAGATGACTACATGGAAAAGCCATTTGACACAAAGGAACTTGTTGCCCGTGTCAAAGCAGTACTTCGCCGCTTTAAGGCAGGCGCATCCGCTCCGGAAGAAAACAGCACTTCCAAAAAAGTGGACTATCCGGATCTCACCATCAATCTGACCAACTATTCTGTTGTCTACAAAGGAAAAGTTGTGGAAATGCCCCCGAAGGAACTGGAACTTTTATATTTTTTGGCTGCTTCTCCGAATCAGGTATTCACAAGGGAGCAACTTCTTGACCAAATTTGGGGATACGAATATATCGGTGACACAAGAACTGTTGACGTACATATTAAGCGTCTGCGCGAAAAAATCAGCGACCATCAAAACTGGCGTCTCTCAACCGTATGGGGCATCGGTTATAAATTTGAGGTTCTGTAAAGAGGTCCTTTCATGAGAAAAACATTGTATTTGAAATTCCTTCTCGCATATGTTATTTTCGGATTTTTCGGATTTATTGTCGTGGCAACCTTTTCTTCCTCTCTTATTGAGCAGAGGATTAAAAGCGAAAACGCGCAGTCTCTGTATTCGGAAGCTTCCATGATTTCACAGACCTACGCCTCCGATCTTTACAATAGCGAGATTACGATTGAATCTGCATATAAACAGCTGCATGCTTTGGGCACCTATCTGTCCGCTTCCATTTGGATTATCAATCCGTCGGGAACCGTCATGGTTACTTCCGAAGAACTTCCCGACATTTCCAATCCGACTGTAATTGCGGACTTCACCCCTTCCATAACCTCGGACACCTACTATACTACCGGTGATTTTTTCGGAAAATTCTCTGAGAAAATGCTGATTGTATTCAGTCCGATTACTTCAAATTATAAGATCAAAGGCTATGTCGTTATTTTGAAGCCGATGCAGGATCTTCGTGAACAGTCGAACGGCTATCTTACCATTGTTTACATTACCCTCGTGCTTTTGCTGCTTCTGTCATTGATTATTCTTATCTTTTTTACCGAAATGGTATACATTCCTCTAAAAAAGATTATCTATGCCACAGAACAGTACGCCGACGGAAATATGCACTATGAGTTTACTTTGGACAACAGCGACGAACTGGGATACCTGGCAGGAACCTTAAACTATATGGCCAGTGAAATTGCCCGTTCCGAAGACCATCAGAAAAAATTCGTCGCAAATGTTTCCCACGATTTCCGTTCGCCTTTGACCTCCATCCGCGGTTACCTGGAAGCTATGCTGGACGGCACAATTCCTCCGGAAATGCACGAGAAATATTTAAACATTGTGCTGAATGAGACCGATCGTCTGACCAAACTGACCAACAGCCTCCTTCAGCTGAATAACCTGAATACAAAAGGAATGATTCTCGAGATTTCAGAATTTGATATGAACGAGACGATTCGCGACACCGTCGCTACTTTCGAGGGACTGTGCAAGAAAAAACAAATTGAATTTGCCCTTATCCTCACAGGCGAAACCATGCTCGTATCCGGAGATAAGAGCAAAATCCAACAGGTACTTTACAACCTGATTGACAATGCAATCAAATTTTCCCACAACAACTCTACCATTAAAATAGAGAC
This sequence comes from Lachnospiraceae bacterium, assembly GCA_017461865.1. Taxonomy (GTDB): domain Bacteria; phylum Bacillota; class Clostridia; order Lachnospirales; family Lachnospiraceae; genus SVFI01. Next base: position 7,081 of record JAFTVQ010000157.1, read on the forward strand.
GCAGGAAAAGAAATCAAAACTGTTTGTCTCCGTAAAAGATTCCGGAATCGGAATTCCGAAAGACAGCCAGAAACTGATTTTCGACCGCTTTTACAAAACGGATCTTTCCAGAGGTAAAGACAAAAAGGGAACCGGTCTCGGTCTTGCCATTACCAAAGAAATCATTCATTCCCACGGGGAAAATATCAACGTGATAAGTACCGAAGGCGTCGGAACTGAATTTATCTTTACAATTCCGATTGTCGAGGAAGAGGAAGAAGAATAATTCTCCGTATTTTTAAGTAAAATTTATGTAAAAAAAACCTTTAACACAGAGGTTTATTGTGCTATTATTAGTTTATGAGTTTGTGCAAAAAGCACGAAAGAGAGGTGGCATACTTATGAGTAATACATCAAACAAAAGTGGGAAAAAAGGGGGACTCTCATTATTAACCGAACTTGTACTCATCGCACTCGTTCCTATGCTGATTCTGGCAGTCACATTGACGATTTACGCCTCTGTCAACATTCATAACGGTATGCAGGAAGAATTCCTGGAAGGACTTCGTACCACAGCCATAGCAGTACATGCCGGTTTTGATTCCATCAATCCTGGGGAAGATTACACTTTAAATGAAGACGGCGATCTGATGAAAGGGGATCATGATCTTACCACAGACGAAACTCTGCTTGACTCTTATGTCGCAGGTACCGAAATGGAGATCACTCTTTTTTACGGTGACACCCGTGTAGCGACAACATTAATCGGAGAAGACGGCAAACGCAATCTCGGCACAAAAGCCTCACAGGAAGTTATTGACACTGTTTTGACCAAAGGTGAAGATTATCACTCTACCGATCTTACAATCAACGGCGAACATTATTATGCATATTATGTTCCTGCCAAAGACCATGAAGGCAAAATCATCGGTATGTTCTTCGTAGGAGAAAAAGCAGAAGCAGTTAATAAGTTTATCAACAGAAAAGTAACTGCACTGATCGGTATCAGTATTGCTCTTCTTCTAATTGCATTTTTCCTCGTATTCTTTGCAGCCAAGAAGATTGCATCTGCTATTATCGATACAGAGAAAGTTCTTACCAAACTTTCCGAAGGTGACTTGACAACACCTGTCAACGCCAAGAGTTTAAAACGTACCGACGAAATCGGAAGCATGGCTGTTGCCTTGGATCGCACCATGCAAGAGTTGCGGAACATTATTTCCGGCATACAGCATTCTGCCGACGTCCTGAGACGTAACGGTACGGATTTAGGTGACATGGCTTCGCAGACGAGCCATACTACAGATGAAATCAGCCTGGCAGTAGAAGAAGTTTCCAAAGGAGCCATCACACAGGCCGAAGAAGTAGAACGCGCTACCAACCTTGTTTCTGATATGGGAATGAAGATTGAACAGATTGTACATAGCATTGATGTTTTATACGCCGTTGCCGAAAACATGCAGAAAGCCGGAAACGAAGCTCAGAACAACATGAATCTTTTGAAAGATTCCAATGAGCAGACCAATACGGCCATTGAAAAAGTGGCAGAAAACGTTGAAAAGACAGACAAATCTGTTGCTGCTATTTCAGAAGCATTACAGCTTATTACAGATATCGCTGATGAGACCAATCTTCTGTCTCTCAACGCTTCCATTGAAGCAGCAAGAGCCGGAGAAGCAGGACGCGGATTCGCAGTCGTTGCAGCACAGATTCAGAAACTGGCTGAAGAATCCAATGCAAGCGCAGCGCAGATTGAAGATATTATCGCAACCCTGTCTCAGGATTCCGCCAAC
>JAFTVQ010000039.1 GCA_017461865.1 Lachnospiraceae bacterium
GCTTATTTCAGGGAGGTGTTCGCATGTTAAGAAAATTGTTTGTACATGAGTGGAAAGATACATGGAGACTCGTGGGTATTATGAATCTGATCGTAATTGCCCTGACGTTGATCGGAACCTTTTTTCTGAATAATAAGACATGGAATGCCATCGACAAAAATGAATTTGTGGCAGTGACGGTCGTGGTTTATATGATGTTTTTTGTTGCAAGTATTGTGGCGCTTTCCATGGTTGTGACATTTTACTTCTATATTCGTTTTTACAGAAACTTGTATACGGATCAGGGTTATTTGATGCACACATTACCGGTTAATGCGCATCAGCTCATTTGGTCCAAAACGTTTGTGGCTGCAATTTGGATGGTAATCAGTACGATTGTAATGCTGACTTCCATATTCGGACTTGTGTTTGCGGGGATTCCGGGAGAAGAAAGAAGTGATTTCTGGGCGGAAATGAAAACTGCCTTTACCATGTTAGATGCAGATAGCAGATCCGTTGTAATTGTTGTTTTGTATATTCTTCTTATGATTGTATCCCAAATGATGAGTATTTTTATGGGATATGCGTCCATCAGTGTCGGCCAGACTTTCAAGAAACAGAAGGTGCTCGGAGCAATCGGTGTTTACATAGGTGTATACATGTTGATTCAGACGGTGTCTTCTTACCTCAGCTTGTTTGTGACAATGGCGGTAGATCCGTATTCCATGGGGAAAGGTTTTGATGAGATTAACTTTATGATTGCATTTCTGCTCATTTTGCTTCTCGTTATGGGTTTGGTTGCAACAGGATTCTACTTTGCGACACATTACATTATGAAAAATAAATTAAATCTGGAGTAATCCGGAAGAGAACATAAATAAAAGCCTCTGCATATGATGTAAAAAAATGCAGAGGTTTTTTTATGCCCGAAAATAATATGAGACAGGCACAGCTCAGTGACTTGGTTGACAGGGGACTTTTGGGGATTCAGGTGACAAGCTCCGTCGGGCTGATTCCGGTGGAGGAAGCAAGAGTCCGGATTTCCTATACAAGAGAACCGGACCGGGTTTTGGAGGAACTGGTAACCAATGACAGCGGCGAGACGGAGAACGTGGAACTTCCGGCACCGGCAATTGATTTGAGTCTGGAGCCGTCGGAAATACAACCGTATTCGGAGTACAACATATCGGTGGAAGCACCCGGATACGAACCTGTGTTTATTACCGGAAGCGAGATTTTGGCTGATAGGACTTCCGTTCAGAATGTTGTTATGACACCGGTGGAGATTGAGACGAGACCGGAGGAGGATATAGACATTCCGGATCATACGTTATATGGGGAATATCCATCGAAAATTCCGGAGGCGGAAATCAAGCCGACGGCAGAAACCGGAGAGATTGTATTGTCCAGAGTGGTAATTCCGGAATATGTGGTGGTTCATGACGGTGTGCCGTCGGATGCAAGCGCCCGTAACTACTATGTCAGGTACAAAGATTATATTAAAAATGTTGTTTCTTCGGAAATTTATGCGACTTGGCCGGAGGCTGCAATCTATGCCAATACGCTCTGTATTCTTTCTGTTACATTGAACCGCGTATTTACGGAATGGTACCGGGGAAAAGGATACGATTTTACGATTACAAGTTCTACTGCTTATGATCAGAAGTGGATATACGGAAGAAATACTTACGAAAATACAGACCGGATTGTAGACAGCATATTTGCCAATTATCTTTCGAGACCGGGAGTGAAACAGCCGATTTATACCGGATACTGTGACGGAAACAGGACCGATTGCGATGGATTGAAACAGTGGGGAAGTAAGTATTTGGCGGAAGAAGGATATTCTGCCATTGAAATTATCCGTTACTACTACGGAAATGATATGTACATTAATACAACGGAAGCGATTGCGGGAATTCCGGCATCCTGGCCGGGGTATAATCTCGGAGTCGGTGCGACGGGGGATAAGGTGAGACAGATGCAGAATCAGCTCAGAAGGATTGCGCAAAACTATCCTGCGATACCGGTGATTTTGGCAGACGGGGTGTACGGGGAACAGACTGCGGAGGCAGTCCGCACATTCCAAAAAATATTCCGCCTTCCGCAGACCGGAATTGTGGATTATCCTACGTGGTATGAGATATCCAACATATACGTGGGGGTCACGCGGATTGCGGAATGATTATAATTGATTTTTGATGGCTTCGAAGCTTTCTTTGCTGATGATGTGCTCGATTTTACAAGCGTCTTCGGATGCAATGTCTTCCGGAACGCCGATTTTTATGAGCCATCCGGAGAGTACTTCGTGACGTTCGAATACCATCTCGGCAATTTCTTTTCCGGCATCGGTCAGATAGATAAATCCGGCATCGGTAACCGTGATATAATTCTTTTCGCGAAGATTTTTCATGGCAATGCTGATGCTGGACTTTTTGAAATTCAGCTCCGTTGCAATGTCTACCGAGCGCACAACGGGAAGTTTACGGCTCAGCAGCAATATTGTTTCGAGATAGTTTTCAGCGGATTCATTTATATGCATAGCAAAATCCCTTTCTTAAAAAACAGATAATTTATAATTATAGAAAAGTATACCACACTAATCGGAAAAATGGTATACTTACAAAGAGAGTTTCTGTTTGTAAAGTGAGGTGAAACAGTTGTACCGGATCGAGAGATATTTGACTTCGGAGGACGTCTGTCAGGAAGACAATGTGCTTGAAGTTTCGGAGAGCAGAATTGATATTTCAATATGCGCGGATGAGGTTGTGGACGGGCAGATTAAGGTGCGTTCACGAAACGGTCGCGAACTGCATGCTTTTTTTTATTCGAATCATTACCGTATGCAGTGCCGGATTTGTGATTTTGTCGGGAGAGAGGGCGTTTTTTCGTATCGCTTTGATGCGTCCGGGCTGGATGTCGGGAGTGTGATAAAGGGAGAAGTGAGTGTACTATCCGAGGCCGGAGAATACCACATTCCTTTTTGTGTTTCCGTGAGACAGCCGCTGGCAGATACTTCCCTCGGTGAAATACGCAATCTGTTTCATTTCGCGAACCTTGCAAAAGAGAGTTGGCACGAGGCGGTACGACTTTTTTATTCCGATCACTTCCGGTTGCTTTTCTATGGGCATGATTATCAGTATTACGGACTTTATCGCGCGTTGTCCGGGCGTGACGGAAATGAGCACAATGTGGATGAGTTCCTTGTGGGGATTCATAAGAAACAGAGAAATACCTATCAGGTTGCGGAGGAAGGGATTCTGTTGAAAGACGTGTCCGGAGCCGGACGGGAATCACTTACCCTCGTGAGAAACGGATGGGGATATACTGATGTGAGGGTCCGCACGAAAGGTGAATTTTTAATTCCGGTACAGACGAGACTGACGGATGCGGATTTTGAACATAATGAGTGCAAGGTGTTGTTTGAAATCAATGAAGCAATGCTTTTCGGAGAGTGCAGCGTGGGCAGTGTGCTGTTTGAATATGACGGCGGAAGTGTAGAAGTCCCGGTTATAGTCAACAGATCTTCCGATATTTCACGCAAACAGTTGCAGAGGCAGGAAGAGCGGATGCTCTTTGTGCAGCTGATGCATTATTATATTGCATATGAGACGCAGCCGGACCGGAAGGCTGTTTATTTGAAAGATGCGGAGAAGACCGTGGAAAAAATAAATGCAGGCTATGGCAGAAATTTGTGGGGAAGGTTGTTCCAGACACATATTTTTTTGGAGCAGAACCGTGCAAATGAGGCTAAGTGGGTGTTGTCGCATGTAGATAATACCAAAAAGCAGGGGGATATGGAACCGGCGCAGTATGCATACTATTTGCATTTGCGCAGTATGCTTGCGTCTGATGAGGCGTTTTCACGAAGTGCAAGGGAACAGATGAAAAAGTTGCACGATGCTAACTTTACAGATGCTTTTATCGCATGCCTCTATATGAAAATGATTTGGTGTGACGTGAGTCCGGAGAAGCGTCTGGCGTTTTACGAAAATTTGTATTTGGCAGGAAGCAGAAGTCCGCTGCTCTATCTGGAAGTGTTTAAGGTTTTTGCGGAGAGCCCGGCTTACCTTAGCAAAATGGATGCCTTTGAAATCAGCGTGCTCCGTTTCGGCGTACGTTACGGATTGTATACGGCGCAGATGGCAGAGCGTGTTACCGATCTTGTTTTGAGAAAAAAAGAAATGTCACCTATGCTGTTTCGATTCCTTGGGGAAAGTTACGGCGTATATCCGGAAGATGATATGCTGCAGGCACTTTGTACGCTCATGATCCGCAGCGGTATGTGCGGTATAGAGTTTTTCGGGTGGTATGAACTTGCCGTGCATAAGCAAATGAGAATTACATCATTGTACGAATACTATATGTTGTCGGCGGATACAAGAGAGGATCGGTTACCGCCGAGAGCGGTGCTTATGTACTTTGCCTATCAATGTGATCTGGACGAGAGAAGAAAGGCCTTTTTGTACTCGCTTCTTGTGCGGCACAGAGAAGAAATTCCGGAGTTGTTCCGCCAATACAGGGAGAGTATAGAAGAGTTCGTGACAGCGGAGATGGAGAAAGGTCTTGTCAGTGAAAATCTGGCGGTGCTGTACCGCTATTTTCTGTCAGAGGATGGCGGACGGTTCCCGAAAGACAAAATACAAAACATCGCGTTCCGCCATTTGATTAAAGTACACAGAGAAGATATTGTGCATGTGATTGTTGTACAGGACAGGTTAAAGAAAGAAACGGTTTGTCCTGTTGAAAAAAACAGGGCATATATAGATTGTTACACACCGGATTATGTTGTGGTTCTGGAGGATGATGAGGGGAACCGCTATTATAATGAGACAGACCGGACGGATATAAAGTTGATGACGGTGGAGAAGCCGGCGATGTATATGGAGGAGCAGTCTGCGGAAGATATTGGTTTTTCACTTTATCGCACGCATATCGGAGGTAATCCGGAGCAGGTTCCTTCCGCTCTTTGGCCGCTTTATGAAAGGTTGGCGGTGCATCCGGAGGTAGACGATGCATATCGGTGTGAGTTGGGCAGCAGGTTGCTTCGCCTTTATTTTGATTACGAAAAATATGATGAGATGAAATTGCTTTTGGATAACTATGATGTGGTTCGGGCAAATTCTGCGGAGCGTGCGGAATTGGTACGTTATTTTGTTTATTTGGGACAGGATCAGAAGGCGTTTGACATTTTGTACAATTACGGGTTTGAAAATGTGTCGGCCAAAGTCCTTGCACGGTTAATCGGAAGAAGTTTGGAGAACGATCCTTTGTTTGATGCCAAGCTGATGGCAGTTACATATTATACGTTCTGTCTCGGGAAATATACGCAGGATATGATTATGTATCTGTGCAGGTATTTTGAGGGATCGTTGAAGCAGATGCGTGATGTGTGGAAAGTGGCGGCGAGTTTTGATGTGGATGCTTCCCGTATCGCAGAGCGGATTTTGCAGGCATATTTGTTTTCCAATGCGTACCTGTCGGGAATTGCGGATGTGTTTGATTATTATATGTCGCACAGGAAGAGGGACAGCGTGGTCAGAGGATATATCCGGGCCATGACATACCGCTATTTTGTAAAGCAGCAGATTGTCCAGCCGGAAGTATTTGGTGCGCTTGAAAACCTGCTTTGCGGCGGAAATGAAATGGATGCAATAAGTAAGATTGCTTATTTGCATTATATGTCTGTGGCAACGGAAGAATACAGCGAGCGGCAGAAGTCCCTGATTACGGATTTGGTCAATGAACTTGTTTCGGAAAAACAGTATGTACCGTTCCTTAAGCCGTATGCGGAGTTTATACCGTGGCTTAAGCCGTATGCGGAGTTGTCTTATCTGGAGTACCGGACGACGCCGGGCACTGCAGTGACAATCCACTATGTACAGGAAGGCCGGGGAGAACAGTACAAACAGCAAAAACTGGATGAAATTTGCGCCGGATATTTCTGCCACAATTTTGTTTTGTTTTTCGGACAGCGGCTCCAGTATTATTTTATGGAGAGCAGCAGCGGAGAGCGGAAATTGACCGAAAGCGGATTTTTGGAAAAGAGTGATATGACAGGCGAGGAGAGTCAAAGCAGATACGGTCTGCTCAATGATATTGTCATGTGTGATACACTCGGGGATGAGAGAACGAAGCAGGAGTTTATGACAAAGTATAAACAGGAGTCCCTGCGCGTTGAATTATTGTTTGGAGATTAAAAAGTGGATGTTGTAATCGGATATGATATAAATGAATATTATGCCCAGATTTCTTATGCAGGTCCGGGAGAGGAACCGGAGACGCTGGATTTTCCGGCGTTTAAGGAGGAAGGCAATATTGAGACAGCGCTCTGCAAGAGGCAGGGAGTCAATCAGTGGTATTGCGGAAAGGAAGCGGTGAAAAAGGGCGTTGCAGGTGAAGGGACTCTGATAGAACATTTATGGAAGATGTTCGGGGAACAGGAGACTGTCGTGATGGAGAAAAAAGAGTACAGGGTCGCAGAACTGTGCAATCTTTTCCTTGGGAGAACTTTGACCTGGGCGATGGGACGTTTGGAGGAGATATATAAAGAGCCGGTTTTGGTGCGTGCGCTGATTTTTACGTCCGAACTTTGGACAGATGCAATGAGGGAACAGGCCGAAGTACTTACCGCAGGACTTCCGGTTTCTCCGGAACGGATTACTTTTCAGGGGCATGAGGACAGTCTGTATGCTTTTCTTGTACAACAGCCGGAACGCCTTCGCGGATATGAGACGGGAGTGTATGATCTGACAGGGGAAACACTGGTTTCTTACCGGATTGAGATGAATCATAAAACCCGGCCGGTTGTCACTACGGTAGAAAAACAATATGTACCCGGACTGGTAAAAAAGAAACATTATGCATCCATCATGGAACATGATCAGGCTTTGGCGCAGCTGGATTTGCAGCTGAAGGCATATACGGAAGAATTTACGAAGGGAAGAATTGTGACCGGAATGTATCTGATCGGTGACGGCTTCCGGGGGGATTGGTATAAGGAGAGTTTGAAGGTGTTATGCCGTAACCGTAAGGTGTACGCCGGAAATAACATGTTCGGAAAAGGGGCCTGTTACAGTGCGGCAGAAAAGGTTTGGCCGTCGGAGATTTCTTCTAAATTCCTCTTTCTCGGGAAAGATATGCTCAGATACAACGTGGGGATATCCATGATGAACCGCGGAAGTGAAGAATATTATCCGCTTTTGGATGCGGGAACCAATTGGTACGATGCAAAGGCAGAGGTTACATTTATGATGGAGGATGCTGCATCGGTGGAACTTCTCATTACGCCGATCAGCGGAACAGGTGCGTATACGGAGACCTTGCATTTGGAACCGTTGCCGGAACGCAGATTCCGCAGTTACCGAATGAAACTTACGGCGCAAATGCAGTCGGATGTCAGTCTGTTTGTCTGTGTCACGGATGAAGGCTTCGGAGAGCTGTTTGAAAAGATACCGCTTGGAATGACCTACGATCTTATACTCGGAGGAAACAAATGAGTAAACTGTATACCTGTATAGGGGAAAAAGCGAAAAATCCATATAGTATTCTGGCAGGGAAGGTGAAAATCTATACGCTGGAGGAACTGTGCTATTGCATCTGTGATTTTACGGATTTGCTGGATGAGCAGTTTCTTGATGCCGGGATTGCCGACTTTGCAGAAAATGAGTTGGGACTTACAAAACTCGCGGATGCGCTCAGGGAGATGCTTCACAGCAGGTGTCTTTTGCATGAGTTCTGTGACAGGATTCTTTCGTATGCGGAGTATCCGGATCAGGGAATCCGGAAGAAAATCATAGATCAAATCAGAGAGTGTGAATCACTCTCGGTGGTTGAGAGACTGATTCGCCAGGCGGATGCGTACCATAAAGAAAAAGAATATTACAAAGCCCAGAAAGCGTATCGGAATCTTCTTATGATGGAGGAAGTTGGGCAGGATGTGAAACTGACCGCACATTTATATGATAAATTAGGGTGTGTGGCAGCCAAGATGTTTCATTACGAGACAGCGGCGTATTGTTTTGAAAAAAGCTGCCGTTTTTCGGAGAATGAGAAAGTGCGAAAAAAATATATTCTTTGTCGGCGTTTTACTATGCCGAGAGCAACCTATATGGAATGGATTTCGCAGGAAGAGGATGTGGCACAGTTGTTCGTGGAAGCGGAACAGGCTTATGAGGAAGCGGATGAACAGGTGCGTATGCAATGGGATAAAAATACGGCAGATATGGAGGATATCCAAGAGGAATTTTGCCGGATGGTATTGGAGTAAGTATGAGTTTTTGGAAAAAACTGTTTAGCAGACAAAAAAAATACAGAGATATTGATGAGCTGATCGATGAGGAACTCCGCATGGAGGAAGAAGAGAAGTATGTACTGTCCATAGATCAGATTGACATGAAAAATGCCGGTGACAGAGAGCGGTATGTGCTCAGTTTGTTAGAACAGATAGCGGATGCTTCCGCTCAGATTGAGTCATGTAAGGAAGAGTATAATACGGTGAATCGTTATCTGCAGGATATGGAGGATTTGGAGTATATTCAGGGAGAGGATAAAAACAGTCTTACGGAATATGCCAAAGCCATCAGCCTGTTGGAGACAGATAAGATCAGATACGAAGAGAAGAAGCAGCGCTTGAAAGATGAAGATTTTATCCGCATGGAAAAATTGGAAGAAAATGCGGAGGAAGGAATCCGGAAACTGACGGAGGCAGAACAATATCAGCAGGCAATCCGCAGTGATATGATGCGTCTTGAAAATGAGAAACAGGCGTGTTTGTTCCGAAAACAGGAGGCTTCTGCAGCGATGGAAAATCTTCGCGGAATGGCTCTTATCTGCACGGTGGCATTGTTTGCCTGCATGGGTATGCTGATGATTATGCAGTTTGCGCTGGAGATGGAGACAACGGTCGGATATATTTTGACGGCGGCGGTGGCGGCGATTGCGCTCACGGCTATGTACATGAAATATGTGGAAGCGGCCGGTGAGAAAAAACGGTCCGCACACAGTCTGAATAAAGTCATTCTGTTACAGAACAGGGTAAAGATCAGATATGTCAATAATACGAATCTTGTGGATTATCTGTATATGAAATATGGGGTATCTTCGGCAAAAGAGCTCATTTCCATTTGGGAGCGCTATCTTGCGGAGCGTGAGGAACGTGCAAAAATCAAGGAGACGATGAAAGATCTCAGTTTTACCCAGGATCAGCTTGTCCGCCTTTTGAGAAAATACAATTTATATGATCCGGTAATTTGGCTCCATCAGGTGGAAGCAATCCTAAATCCGAAAGAGATGGTGGAAGTAAGGCATGCGCTGATTGCAAGAAGGCAGAAACTCCGTAAGCAGATGGAGTTCAATACGAACAATGCGGAAAATGCCCAGCAGCAGGTGAAGGAGTTGGTGGGAGAATATCCGCAGTATGCCAAAGAGATATTGAAAATGGTTTCGGATTATGAAGACAAATACCCGACTTCATGAAAAGAGCAATTGACATGAAAACAATGTCGTGATAACATTACAACGTATTTGATTTAGTCTGCTAAAGCAGAAAAGAGGAGGAAAAGAATGAAAAAATTACTTGCTTTATTATTATGTACAGCGATGACGGCTTTTATGCTGACAGGTTGCGGCGATGGAGCGCAGGATGCAAAGAGCCCGGCCGAGGCTGTTTCCCGGGAAGACGGAGACAGAACAACGTTTACGGTTGGATTTGATGCGGAGTTCCCTCCGTACGGATATATGGATGACAACGGAGAGTATGTAGGATTTGACCTGTCACTCGCACAGGAAGTATGCGACAGAAACGGCTGGGAGTTGGTAAAACAGCCGATTAACTGGGATACAAAGGATATGGAATTGTCATCCGGGGCGATCGATTGTATCTGGAATGGTTTCACCATCAACGGTCGTGAAGATTCTTACACATGGTCAGTTCCTTATGTAGATAACAGCCAGGTGTTTGTTGTGGCAGCAGATGCAGGAATTGCTTCACAGGCAGATCTTGCCGGAAAAGTGGTTGCTGTTCAGGCTGATTCTTCTGCACTTGCAGCGTTAAACAATGAAGAGAATACAGCATTGACAGAGAGCTTCGCTTCACTGAATCAGTTTGCGGATTACAATACTGCATTTATGGATCTTGAAGCAGGTGCGGTAGATGCGGTTGCGATGGACATCGGTGTTGCAAATTATCAGATGGAATCCAGAGAAGCAGGAAAATTTGTTATTCTGGATGAGTATTTATCGACAGAACAGTACGGCGTAGGTTTCCTTCTCGGAAATGAATCACTCAGAGATCAGGTGCAGAACACTTTGTTTGAGATGGTAGAAGACGGCACTTTTGCCAAGATTGCAGAAGAATGGGGACTTAGCGATGTGGTATGTCTCACAGCAGATGCAGAATAAATAATTGAGGAAGGTGTCTTTTCGGAAGGCACCTTCTTATACTTTGCGACCGGTATGTGGTGGCTAAAAGGAGGAAACTATGGATGTTATCACAATGCTGAAACAATTGGCGGAAGGAATGATTGTGACGGGGCAGATTTTTTTCCTGACCCTGTTGTTTTCGTTACCTCTCGGTCTGATTATAGCGTTTGGAAGAATGTCAAAAAACGGATTGATCAGAACGGTCTCCAAAATATATATATCCATCATGCGGGGAACGCCGTTGATGCTTCAGCTTATCGTTGTGTATTTTGCACCGTATTATGTGTTTGGCGTCCGCTTTGGTTCGGGATATCGCATGGTGGCCGTGATTTTGGGATTTGTCCTTAATTATGCAGCATATTTTGCAGAGATATACCGTGCAGGTATTCAGGCGATTCCGGTGGGACAGCACGAAGCTGCACAGGTGCTTGGCTTTTCAAAGGGACAGACTTTCTTCCGCATTATTCTTCCGCAGGTAATCAAGCGTATTTTACCTCCCGTGACGAATGAGGTCATTACTCTGGTAAAAGATACTTCGCTTGCCTTTGTGCTCACGGTAGCCGAAATGTTCACGCTGGCAAAACAGATTGCAGCAGCGCAGACAACGGTGATTCCGCTGATGGTGGCAGGATTATTCTATTACATATTCAATCTTCTCGTGGCATTTGTCATGGAACTTATCGAGAAGAAACTCGGATATTACAGATAGGAGGTGCGCAGTATGAATTTGCTTGAAATAAATCATATGAAGAAGTCGTTCGGTGATTTGGAAGTTATCAGGGATTTTTCGCTTTCCGTCAGGGAAGGGGAGGTGGTTTCCATTATCGGTCCTTCCGGTTCGGGTAAGTCAACCATATTACGGTGTGCCACCTTGTTGGAACAGATGGATGACGGCGATTTGATTTATATGGGAGAGTATGCGGCTAAGAGTGTGAACGGAAAGAGTGTTTACATGGGTAAGGGCGTGTTGAAAAAAATACGCAGTTACTTCGGACTTGTGTTCCAGAATTTTAATTTGTTCCCGCATTATAATGTGTTAAAAAATATTATGGATGCGCCGGTGACGGTGGGAAAGGTTCCGAAGGAGGAGGCGAAAGAACGCGCGTTAAAGCTGTTGGATCAACTGGGACTTTCGGAAAAGGGGCAGGCCTATCCGTATCAGCTTTCCGGTGGGCAGCAGCAGAGGGTGTCCATTGCGAGGGCGCTTGCGCTTCAACCGAAGATTCTCTTTTTTGATGAGCCGACCAGTGCGCTGGATCCGGAGTTGACGGGAGAGGTTCTCAGGGTAATCAAGGAACTCGCTGCGCAGAAGATGACAATGATTATCGTGACGCACGAGATGCAATTTGCGAAAGAATTGTCCGACCGTATTATTTTTATGGAAAACGGTGTGGTAGTGCAGGAGGGAACACCGGATGAAGTGTTCCATTCCGAAAATGAGAGAATTCGTGAGTTTATCGGAAAAATAGAAGCAGTGTATTAGATTATGACAAAAGAAACGGTTCCCTTTCGGGAACCGCTTCTTTTTTCTTATGAGGGATTCATGAAAAAATATAAAGAGTTGAAACACGTATCAGAAAGAAGTTGAGGGGGTACTTCGTTTCTGATGAGTTCAGTATAGAGGGAAAGTGTGATAAAACTGTGTTTTAAAATTAAAAAAATTATGAAGATTATAAACAAAATAAAAAGAGCCATTCACACAGATGACATTGCATCTGTATGAAATGGCTCTTTTGCATTGTAAATGTTTAAATATTTACTGTGGTCCGATGTAATCGGCATCGCCAAATCCGAGAATCATGTAGAAAATCGGAGAAAGGAACAGAAGTCCGAATCCGAAACCGACACCGCGTCCGTAAGCGGATGCGATCTTGAAGCAAAGAATAATCTGGAATACGGCACCGACACAAGGAATGAAAGTGAGAAGGAACATCCAACCGTTACCCCATGCAATATCAAAGAGACAGTACATGTTGTAAAATGGTACAATGGCTGCCCAACCCGGTCTTCCTGCCTTTGCAAACATTTTCCACATACCGACGATGCTGATTACGGCAACAACGAGAACGATGAGGTAATAAATCATCATTGCACCGGCCATAGCACCTGCAGCTGCAGGATCCATCATGCTTGAATAATCACTTGTCATTTGTTTTTCCCTCCTGTTAAGAATTATTTACTTTACTATTTTACCACGTTAAAAAGTACTTGTCGAGAAAAAGGTGTTTTTTGTTGCATCGGTTTCGGGGGTGTGATAGGATAGCAAAAAAAGAAAAGGCAGAAGAGAAAATGATAAGAAATATTGTGTTTGATATCGGTAATGTATGTGTTGACTTTTGTTACAGAGAGTTTTTTGAAGGATTTGGATTTGAGGAAGAGATTGTAGAGCGGATATGCAAAGCAACCGCGGAGAACAAGGCGTGGGATGCGGGAGACAGCGGCCTGGTGACGGAGGAAGAGGTTTTAAATCTCTATATTTCCCAGGATCCTGAGATAGAAGATTATATCCGCAAAGTGTATGCAAATTTCAGCGGAATTATCCGTGAGAGGGAGGAGACAATACCGTGGCTTGAAGAACTCCGGGCCAAGGGATTCGGGGTTTATTACCTTTCCAATTATCCGTCTAAAATCGCCAGAGAATGCGCAGACCAAATGAAGTTTATTGAGCATATGGACGGGGGAATCCTGTCCTACAAAGTGGGGCTGATCAAGCCGGATGGTGAGATATTCCGTAAACTTTTGGAAATGTATGGCTTGAAGGCGGAAGAATGCCTGTTTTTGGATGACAGGGCAGACAATTGCCTGGCAGCAAAGCAGGAAGGATTTACCGCCATTCAGTTTACAACAAGAGAAGAAGTGCTCAAAAAGATGGCGCAGCTGGGTATTTAAACCGTTTTGTCGTCTTGTTCGGATGTGCCGGTCGTGTCTTCTTCCAGGTTGGAAAAGTCTGCAAATGTTTTTTTGTCCGTCAATTTTCCGTAGAGCCATACATAGAGCCAGATGAGAATCGGCACGGCGATGGTGGCAAAGAGACAGATGAAAAACAGTTTTTGGCTGCCGGGAAATCGGAATATGGCACTGATTAAAGTTAATATATATAATGCCACCAGAAATATAATGCCGACCAGGGCGGCGATTCGTTGTTTTTTGCTGTACATGGAGTTCCTTCTTTCTGTCCGGTTGGACAATTTGTATTCATTGTAAGCTGTTTTTTTTGTTTTGACAAGGCGATTGTGGCGGGAGAATCATAACTGGCTATGGAAAATAGAGTGAGAGGGTGTTATACTAAGTACGGCAAAATTGTTTATATGCAGGCTGTTGTATATAAAGAGATAGAAATGGAGAAAAAATATGAAAAAAAGCAGCATTCCTAAAAATCTGTTACAGGCCGGAATGACTTTGGCGGACAGAAGATACCGTGTAGATGAACTGCTGGGAGATAACGGATTGACTGTCACATATAAAGGGTATGACACGTTTCGTAAGAAAGTTGTTGCGATTCGCGAGCTTTTTCCGCAGTCCATATTGAAAAGAGATATCGATCACGATTACAGGGCAGAATGCAAAAAAATGTCAGATGAAGAGTTGTTCCGCAGCATGAAGGAACACATGGTCCGCAGAGCAAAGAAGATGATTGGTTTATATCCGGTGGAAGGAATCGCCAATGTGCTGACTTATCTGGAAGAAAGAGAAACGGTTTATGCCATTGAAGAATATGTGGAAGGGCAGACACTGGAGAATAAGCTGTGGAAAAGACACAGCGCCAAGTTTTTGCCGGAAGATTTGCTGCAGTACCTTTTGCCGGTCATGGATACACTGATGCGTCTTCACGGACATGGTGTATTTCACGGGACAGTATATCCGGAAAACATCCGGCTGACCGGTGACGGAAAAGTGGTGCTTGTGGGGATTATGAATCCGATGGAGGATATTGCGGCGCCGCAGCTGGGCGATATCGCACTCCGAAAGGATGCATTTTCTCCGGTGGAATTATATGTTCCGGAAGCCAAAAGAGGAGCATCCATCGATATTTATGAAGTGGGGGCTGTTTTTTACCGCTACGTTACGGGAGAACCGCTTCCGGTATACTATGACAGGATCAATGAGGAAAAGAAAGCAGAAGATCCGGTTCAGATGAAGACGAGAGTCATGAAGTTTCAGAGTGAAGCGATTATGAAGGCTGTGGCTGTCTATGATTTTGAACGGTATGAGACGATGCAGCAGTTTAAGTCCGCGCTCTGTCCGGAAGATGTGGATTATGAGCAGTTGAATTCCAAAATGTCCGAGGCAAAAACATTTTCCAAAGAGGCACTTTGGTATAAGCATCAGAAAAAAGCCAGAAACAGATATGTATGGGCTGTGGCAGTTATGCTGCTTTTTGTGGTGGTTGTTCTGGGACCGGGACTGGCAGAGGTCGGAAAAGACGTGCTGGTCAACCGTTTCTACAAAACATTTACAAAAGCAGATGTTGCAAAACAATATACGATGCTGGCTGACATGTCCGGGTTCGAGAGAAGTCTGTATACGAATAATTATGTGGATGTGGATGATACGCTGTCGGATGAGGAAAAGTCCGAGCAGGCTGAAATCAAGTATTATGACTTCCAGTTGGAAAAATGTGTAACCCAGGACAAATTTGATGTTTCATCTACCTGTTATGAATATATAAAAATCGATTACCACAAGGATGAGGTTTGGATTAATTACATGACGGAACTCGGCAATGAACTGACGACGATGAAGCTGGTTCCGAACATGGACGGCAAGTATGAAGTCAAAACCACGAAAATTGACCGTTACGGTAAGGTAGAGGAAGAAATTGTATATGTAAAATATACAAAAAAGAAATAAATATAAAAATGTTTTGAAAAAAACAAAAAAATAGTATATACTGTCCTAAGATGTGTTTTGCAAAAGCAGGACAAAGCAAATGAGTAAGGAGTATGGTAAAATGCAGTTATTAGAAAAATGGCGTGGTATGGCCTATTCTGAAAAGGCAAATAAAGGAGATCTTCAGAAGTTATGGCAGAAATATTTCCGTCTCGAGAAAGAGATGTATGCAAAACTTCTTGAAAATCCGGATGAGGAAGTAAAAGGTCCGGTGAGAGATCTTGCTAAAAAATATGATGTAGACATTATGACAATGACAGGTTTCCTTGACGGTATCAACGATTCCCTTGTTGAGCCGAACCCGATCGAGGAGATGACAGAGGATACAGAAGTATCCCTGAAATTTGACAAAGAGCTTCTCTACAAAAACATGGTTGCTGCAGAGGCAGATTGGTTATACGGTCTTCCTCAGTGGGAAAAAATCTTCGATGAAGAGAAACGCAAAGAGCTCTACAAAGAGCAGAAAAGATCTACGACTATCGTGAAGGAAGAGAGAATCTATCCGAACGACCCGTGTCCATGCGGAAGTGGTAAAAAGTATAAAAAATGTTGTGGAAAAAATTAATTTTTCCGGGCATAATAAAAGTAACACGATGAAGAGAAGAGTAATCCGTGAAAAGATGCCAGAGAGAAGTGCCGGCCATATGGCTGTGCTGAGAGCACTTTCATACGGAAACGGATGAAAACTAACTCTGAGTGGCCCCAATCCGGTCCGGTGATTCCGTTATCATCTATGAGAGGTCTGATAAGACGTCGTATGTCGGCGCGCAGGCAAGCTGGGTGGAACCGCGTATCTTACGTCCCATGCACATTTATGTGCATGGGATTTTTTTATGGAAGGACATGCACGAAACAATCAATATTGCACCCAAAAGGAGGACGCAGCATGAAAGAATTTTTAGAAGAAAAGAAAGAACAGCTTCTTGACGGAGAAGTGACCATGACCAAAATCGACTTCTGGCTCATTGTGTTGCTTGTATTTGCAGTCGGCGTGTTGTACGGACTTGCAAAAGCACCTTGGACCCACGGAGTGAAAATGACCATCGGAAGCAATAACGCAAGTAATAATTATTTAAATGCAGACGAAGATGAGGAATGCGAATGCATCGGATGCTGCGAATGTGACGAAGAAGAGGAGTGACAGACAGATGAAGATTACATTAAAAGACGGAAGTGTAAAAGAATACGCACAGGCAATGAGCGTGTACGACATTGCCCTTGATATCAGCGAGGGACTCGCAAGAGCAGCCTGCGCCGGAGAAGTGAACGGGGAAGTTGTGGATCTGCGCACCGTGGTGGATTCAGATTGCGAACTCAGTATTTTAACAGGAAATGATGAACAGGGACTTCGCACCATGCGTCATACATGTTCCCATGTGCTGGCAGAAGCGGTGAAGAGACTGTTCCCGGAGGCGAAACTTGCAATCGGACCTTCTATTGACGAAGGATATTATTATGACTTTGATCATGCGCCGTTCTCAAGAGAAGATTTGGATAATCTTGAGAAAGAGATGAAGAAAATCATCAAAGAAGGAAATAAGCTTGAAAAATTCACACTTCCGCGTGAGGAAGCAATTAAATTTATGGAGGAGAAGGGTGAGCCGTACAAGGTGGAACTCATTCAGGATCTTCCGGAAGACAGTATTATTTCGTTCTACAGCCAGGGAGATTTTGTGGATCTTTGTGCAGGACCGCATCTCATGCGTACAAAAGGTATCAAGGCATTCAAACTGATTTCTTCTTCCATGGCATACTGGAGAGGCGATTCCAACAAGGCACAGCTCCAGCGTATTTACGGAACTGCATTTAACAACAAGGAAGATCTTGCAGCTTACCTTGAACACCTTGAGGATATTAAGAAACGCGATCACAATAAGCTCGGCCGTGAGATGGAATTGTTTGCAACGGTTGACGTGATCGGTCAGGGACTTCCTCTGATTCTGCCGAAGGGTGTTAAGATGATTATGAAGATGCAGAGATGGATCGAGGATCTGGAGGATAAAGAGTGGGGCTACGTCCGCACAAAGACACCTCTTATGGCCAAGAGTGACCTTTACAAGATTTCCGGTCACTGGGATCATTACAAGGACGGTATGTTCGTGCTCGGCGATGAAGAAGTAGACAAAGAAGTGTTTGCCCTTCGTCCGATGACTTGTCCGTTCCAGTATTACGTGTATAAAAATTCCCAGAAATCCTACCGCGATCTCCCGTATCGCATGGGTGAGACATCGACACTGTTCCGCAACGAAGAATCCGGCGAGATGCACGGATTGACACGTGTGCGCCAGTTTACGATTTCCGAGGGACACAATGTCATCCGCCCGGATCAGGCAGAGGAAGAACTTGCAAACTGTCTGCATCTTGCAAACTATATTTTAAATACATTGGGACTTCAGGATGATGTAACCTACCGCCTTTCAAAGTGGGATCCGGAAAATAAGAAAAAATATCTCGGTGACGAGAATTACTGGGAGAGTACACAGGGCGCACTCCGCAAGATTCTTCAGGAAGAGAATCTGCCGTTTACGGAGGCCGACGGAGAAGCTGCGTTCTACGGACCGAAAATTGATATTCAGGCAAAAAATGTTTACGGAAAAGAAGATACGATGATTACAATTCAGCTCGACTGCGCAATTGCAGAGCAGTTTGATATGTATTACATCGATCAGAACGGAGAGAAACAGCGTCCGTATATTATTCACAGAACTTCTCTCGGATGCTATGAGAGAACCCTTGCATGGCTCATTGAAAAATATGCCGGCAAGTTTCCGACATGGCTCTGTCCGGAGCAGGTGCGCGTGCTTCCGATTTCTGAGAAATATGCAGATTACGCAGAAAAAGTCCGCAAAGAACTGGCGAAAAACAACGTGGATGTTTCAGTCGATAACCGTTCCGAAAAAATCGGATACAAAATCCGTGATGCGAGACTTTCAAAAGTTCCTTATATGCTTGTTGTCGGGCAGCAGGAGGAGGAACAGGGACTTGTGTCTGTCAGAAGCCGTTACGAAGGAAACGAAGGCCAGAAGAGCATCGGGGAGTTTGTGGATGCAATCTGCAAAGAAATCCGTACAAAGGAGATTCGCGTAGAACTTCCGGAAGAC
>JAFTVQ010000040.1 GCA_017461865.1 Lachnospiraceae bacterium
TGCTGGATACCAGCTTTTGCACAACTTCTTTTAAAACGACGTAAAGCGCTATCTAAAGTCTCATTTTCTTTAACGATTACGTTAGACATATAAACACCTGACCTCCCTTCAGTCCCTTGACTGGTGGGTTAATTTTATTTGCACGCATTGACGTACATTATGATTATAGCAGATTTTCTTCCCAAGTCAACACTTTTTTCTGCGATTCCTTAGGCGAGCTGCGAAGCAAGCACTTTTTCTGCCTCTGCAATTGCTGCAGGAATACCCGCCGGATTCTTTCCGCCGGCCTGTGCCATATTCGGACGTCCGCCACCGCCGCCGCCGACAAGCGAAGCGATTCCCTTAATCAGATTTCCTGCATGGGCTCCTTTTCCCATTGCACCGTCCGTTGCCATCGCCACAAGGTTTACTTTGCCGTCCATATCGGATGCAAGCACAATCACACCTTCGCCGAGCTTTTCTTTCAGCTGATCTCCAAGGTCGCGGAGTTTGTTCATATCCACGCCCGCAACACTGACTGCAAGAAGTTTCACACCTGCCACTTCTTTTACCTGATCCATCACGTCGCCGAGCGCCTCTTTCGCCGCTTTACTCTTTAAAGATTCATTTTCGGAAGTAAGCGACTTAATCTCGGCCTGCATATGCGCAATCTTGTCTGCAAGAGTTGCCGGAGTTGCCTTTGCAGCTGCCACAGCTTTTGCAAAATTCTCCTCCATCGCCTTGTAATATTCCATCACATTGGCACCTGTCAGTGCTTCAATTCTTCTGACACCTGCAGAAACACCGCTCTCTGACAAAATCTTAAAGAAGGAAATATCGCCGGTATTCTTTACATGCGTACCACCGCAGAGTTCCATAGAGAAATCTCCCATAGATACCACTCTTACCGTCTCGCCGTACTTCTCCCCGAACAGTGCCATAGCACCCTTCTTCTGCGCATCCTCGATGCTCATTTCCTCTGTTACAACTGCAATATTCTCTGCAATCTTCTCATTTACAATCTTCTCTACCTGTGCGATCTCATCTGCTGTCATCGCCTGAGAGTAGCTGAAATCGAAACGGGTTCTTCCGTTATCCTGATAAGATCCCTGCTGATGTACATTGTCACCAAGCACAATCTGCAGCGCTTTCTGAAGCAGGTGTGTTGCAGAGTGATTCTTACATGTATTACCGCGGTTAACCGTATCCACCGCGAGATTTGCCGTCTCACCGACTGTAATCACACCCTCTGTTACTTTTCCCACATGACCGATTCTGTCACCCGGAAGTTTCACAGTCTCAACAACTTCAAATACACCTTTATCTGTACGAATCTCGCCGCAGTCGCCCTTCTGTCCGCCCATGGTCGCATAAAACGGCGTCTTTTCTGTAATGATGGTTCCTTCTTCACCGGCACTCAACGCATCGACAGCTTCTGTCGCTGATGCTGCTGCAAGAACCTTGCTCTCAAAGGCCAGATTGTCATATCCGACAAACTCACTGACAATCGTTTCATCCAGATTTTCAAACACATCTGCACCTGCCGTAAGTTTTGCAGAGAAGTTCTGATGCTCTCTTGCCTTCTGCTTTTGCTCTTCCATGGCAGCGGCAAAACCGGCTTCATCCACCTTAAGCCCCTCTTCCTCTGCCAGTTCGACCGTCAGTTCAATCGGGAAACCGAACGTATCATATAAATAGAATGCGGATTTACCGTCAATCTCTGTTTCCTTCTGTGCTCTCTTCGTCTCGAGAATCTTATGAAACTCTTTCATTCCGTTTTCAAGAGTGCTCTCAAAACGGGCAATTTCTTTCTGAAGTTCTGAAAGGATGTATTCTCTGTTTTTCACTAAAAGAGGATAACTTTCATTGTAAATATCATCAATATAAATGCTGGCAATCTTAATTAAATCCTCGGTTGCAAGTTTTAACGTACGTCCGTGTCTTACCGCACGACGGATCAGACGGCGAAGTACATAGCCGGCACCTGCATTCGAAGGCAGAAGTTTTGCTTCATCTCCGATCAGCATAACACTTGTACGAAGGTGATCGGCCAAAATACGCATAGAACGTGTCATCTTCTCGTCCTGCTCATATTTCATACCGGATTTCTGCTCAATATAAGCGATAACCGGAGCAAACAGGTCAATCTGATACACATCGCGACTTCCGTTTAAGAATGCCAAAATACGCTCAAGTCCCCAACCGGTGTCTACGTTTTTCTTTGCAAGCGGGGTCAAATGACCGTCATGATGCTTTTCATACTGCATAAAAACATCATTTCCAAGTTCTGTATATTTACCGCAGGAACATCCCGGTCCGCAATCCGGTCCGCAATCCGGTCTGTCTGCAATATAAAACATTTCACTGTCAGGTCCGCACGGGCCGTACTCAAGTCCCCACCAGTTGTCTTCCGCCGGCAGATAGTAAATATGCTCTTTCTTAAATCCTGACTCGATACGGTACTGTGCACCTTCTTCATCGCGCGGTGCATTTTCATCACCGGCAAACACCGTTGCAGCAAGATGTTCCGCATCAAATCCAAACACCTGTGTCAAAAGCTCATAGCTCCATTGACAACGCTCTTTTTTGAAATAATCACCGAGACTCCAGCTACCCATCATCTCAAAGAACGTAACATGACTCTTATCTCCGACCGAGTCAATATCGTTTGTACGTACACAGCCCTGCACGTTGCAAAGGCGTGTTCCGAGCGGATGCTTTTGACCGAGCAGATAAGGCATAAGAGGCTGCATACCCGCCACGTTGAACATAACACCGGTAGAACCGTCAGAGACAAGCGATACCGCTCCTACATCTACGTGTCCGCGCTCTATATAAAACTCTTTCCATGTTTTTCTTAACTCATCTGAAGTGAACTGTCTCATTTTCACGCTTCTCCTAACTTAAAATGTAAACTTATCTGCAAAGTAAGCATCAAGGTCTGCAATCGCAACACGCTCCTGCTCCATAGAATCACGGAAACGAACGGTTACGCATCCGTCTGTCTCAGACTCAAAGTCATATGTGATACAGAACGGTGTACCGATTTCGTCCTGGCGACGATATCTCTTACCGATGTTACCTCTGTCATCAAATTCACAGTTGTATTTCTTGCAAAGTTCTGTATAAATCTTCTCAGCGCCCTCATTTAATTTCTTAGAAAGCGGAAGCACACCGATCTTAACCGGTGCAAGTGCAGGATGGAAATGAAGAACTGTTCTCATGTCCGGTTTTTCCTCTGTTCCGATATTTTCCTCGTCGTAAGCTGCACAGAGGAATGCAAGAACAACACGGTCTGCACCGAGTGACGGTTCAACCACATAAGGAACATATTTCTCACCTGTTGTATCATCAAAATAAGTCATATCCTGTCCGGATGTCTCCTGGTGCTGGGTCAGGTCATAATCTGTTCTGTCCGCAATACCCCAAAGTTCTCCCCAACCAAACGGGAATAAGAACTCGATATCCGTTGTTCCTTTACTGTAGAAACAAAGTTCTTCCGGATCGTGGTCACGGAGTCTCATCTCATCCTCTTTGATACCGAGAGAAAGAAGCCAGTCACGGCAGAATCCTCTCCAGTACTGGAACCACTCCATATCAGTACCCGGCTGGCAGAAGAATTCAAGTTCCATCTGTTCAAACTCTCTGGTACGGAATGTAAAGTTACCCGGTGTAATCTCGTTACGGAACGATTTACCGATCTGTGCAATACCGAACGGTAATTTCTTACGGGATGTTCTCTGAACATTTTTAAAGTTTACAAAGATACCCTGTGCCGTTTCCGGACGAAGATATACCGTATTCTTCGCATCTTCCGTAACACCCTGGAATGTCTTGAACATCAGGTTAAACTGACGGATGTCCGTAAAGTTGTGTTTTCCGCATGTCGGACACTTGATATTCTGCTCTTCCACATATGCTTTCATCTCTTCATGGGAATACGCGTCAATCGGCTTTTCAAGAGAAAGTCCGTTTTCCGCCACATAATCTTCAATCAACTTATCTGCACGGAATCTCTCGTGACATTCTTTACAGTCCATGAGCGGATCTGCAAAGCCTTTTAAATGTCCGCTGGCTACCCAAGTCTGCGGATTCATAAGAATGGCACAGTCTACACCGACATTGTACGGGTTTTCCATAACGAATTTCTGCCACCATGCTTTTTTTACATTATTTTTCAGTTCAACACCGAGGTTACCGTAGTCCCATGTATTGGCAAGTCCGCCGTAAATCTCGGAACCCGGATACACAAAACCTCTGTTTTTGGCAAGTGCTACAATTTTCTCAAAAGATTTTTCCATGTTTTTATCCTCACTGTTCTATTATATTTCTCATTACATTCTATTGATAAAGAATAAATGCCGTCTGTCCTTCATTCAGATTGACTGCTCTGCCATCTTCAATCACAGAAATTCCGTCACTGATATAGGCTATCTTGCCCGGGACAACGACCTGCTGTGCTTCCTCAAGAATAACAATGTGCATGTCACCTTTTTCCAAAACATCCTTTGCAGAAAGAACTACCCCTTCCTGTCCGGCATCTCTCATGGACGTGAATTCATACCCGGCACTGTAAGCATCTGCTACCGTTCCCCAGAAAAGTTCTTTTTCATTGAATGCCTTGTAATCTTCACTGCTCTTGAAATTCATTTCCACGCAGATAACATTCTCATCCGTCAATTCAACATCTCCGAGCTCAACCGCGTCCTCCGCGCCGGCGTTCGCATTGTACTGCGAAATTTCCGCCTGTATATCTGTCTTTAATTCTTCCATGTCATAATATGGCTGCGAAAAATCTTCCACAATTATCTCCGTCACTTCTCCGTCTTTGGCAAACGAAACGGTTGTTGTGTCCACTTTATTTCCCAATCCGCATGCACATATCAAAGAAGAAATGCACCCAATCAGGAGCACTGCTCTCATTCTTTTCATATTTTTACCTCCTGCATACCGCATTATATTATACTAGTGAAAAGCTAGTTTTTCAACCTGCAATTTTTTAGTATTTCGAGACTTTTAAAATTATGTCCGATATATTTTTTGCGATAATGGTCGCATTCCCGCTCCAATTCGCCAAGCACCTCGTCAGAAACGGTAAACGTATACAATTTTTCGATTGGTGAATTCTGCACATATCCGATTGCATACGCTGTGGAATCCATAAGCTCATGTTCTGCAATCACACCGGGAAACTCCCCGTTCACCGTCAACGTTTTCATTTCAAATATGTACTGCACCAACTCATTTGGGATGGAATCTTTTTCCAGCGCTTTCAGCGATACGTAAAGAAGCTTGAGCAGCTCTTTTTCATCGTTATTTTCCCTCGCATAATAATCTGCAACATCGGTAAAATACATGCCGTAAAAGGCACCTTCAAAATCCTCCCTGAGGCTTTCAAAATACTGATCAATCTTTACATCCGAAAGATTGTAGGCAGTCTTGCCTTCATAGAGCCGGAAAGTTCCGTAACAAAACGGATTGGTCGCTGCCATAAAACGGCTCCCCTGACGTTTTGCCCCTCTGGCAAACGCCGAAATCTTGCCTCTCTCTTTTGTCAGAATCGTTATTCTTTTGTCCATTTCCAAAACAGGGACGGCTTTCAAAACCATCCCTGTCACTTCAATAAAATCCTGCATTATGTTCCACCCTGTCACGGAATCCGCCTGCTTCTTCCCGAACTGCCCGCAGATCCGTGTCCTGCGGAATCTGTTTTATCCCATCTCGCTCGCTCTGCTTAAACCTGAGATAATCCGCAACACTTCCGCTTGTCATAAATGTCTCCCAGTACTCATCTTTTTCCACGACCGCCACCTGCTTTCCATATCTTTCGAACCTAAAATTATAGTCTGCTTTTCGGTCTTAAAATATGTGTACCAGTTTATTCCTATTCATTTATTTTGTGATATCCTTCGGATTGTATCCGAAATTCTTCAGCAGAAAATCGCTGTCGCGCCAATCCTTTTTCACTTTGATCCACAGTTTCAGATT
The DNA here is from genome assembly GCA_017461865.1 of Lachnospiraceae bacterium. GTDB lineage: Bacteria > Bacillota > Clostridia > Lachnospirales > Lachnospiraceae > SVFI01. The sequence goes on from JAFTVQ010000040.1 coordinate 5,968, forward strand.
CACATGATATTCCAGTAAATCTTCAATCTCCCGCCGTGCCCTGCTGCCGATTTTCTTGAGCATACTTCCGCCTTTTCCGATAATGATACCCTTGTGGGAATCGCGCTCACATACGATTGTGGCATCAATATCCACCACATGTTCCCTGTACTTCATACTCTCAATGGAAACTGCGATTCCGTGGGGAATTTCTTCATCCAAGCAGCGAAGGGCCTGCTCACGGATCAGTTCCGCCACAATCTGACGCTGCGGCTGATCCGTCACGGTGTCTTCATCGTAAAACATCGGACCGTAAGGAAGATATTTAAAAATCGTCCGTATCAGATCCTCCTCATTATCTCCTTTAAGCGCAGAAACAGGAACAATTTCCTGAAAATCAAACACCTGTCTGTACGTATCGATGAATTCCAAAATCTGCTCTTTTTTAACCGTATCAATCTTATTAATAACAAGAATAACCGGTGTTTTTACCTTTTTCAGCTGTTCGATAATATGGCGTTCCCCTGCTCCGATAAAATTGGAAGGTTCCACGAGCCAGAGAATAACATCCACTTCTTTGAGCGTATGCATCGCCGCACTCACCATATAATCACCGAGCTTGTTTTTGGACTTATGAATTCCCGGCGTATCCAGAAATACAATCTGTCCCTCATCACAGGTGTATACCGTCTGTATTTTATTTCTTGTCGTCTGCGGTTTATTTGATGTGATTGCTATCTTCTGCCCGATCAGCCGGTTCATCAGCGTTGACTTCCCCACGTTCGGTCTTCCGATCAGCGTCACAAACCCCGTTTTCTTTTCTTTCTGCATTTTTCTTTTCCTTTTTCATTTTTGAACGTCTCACCAGCTTACGGATTACAAGTACGATCACACCGATGATTACTGCCCATAACATAAGATAAGGCAATGAGACCACAAAATCAATGGCAAATTCTTTTAAATCGTAAGCAATATTTTGAATGCTGTTGACAAAACCTTCCGTCATACGCTGCCAATCTGTCTTCTTTTCCGGCTCGACCGGGGTATAAATCTTTACTTCCTGTACACTGATATTGATTGTCGCATAATCCACCAAATTGTCATATGTACGAAGCTGGGATTCCAGCCCCTGAATCTCGTATCTTACACTGGTCAGTCTGCTTTCCAGCGCCACGATGGTATCGATATCCTCCGCCTTTTCAAGAAGCGCCATCAAACGTTCATACTCTACTTCATAAGCCTCCTTGCGGCTCTTTGTGTCCACATAAGAAAGGGTTACATCCGTCGCGCTCTCATTTTTTCTCGTAATGTTCGCCTGCCCGGAAACCGCGCCCACAAGTGCATCCAGCTTATCTACCGGTACCCGCACAATATACTGTGCATTCCGGAGAGCATCATATTCATAGCTTCCGCCGTACACGTCGCTGGATTCCATATAACCGCCCAGTTCATTGACTTTATTTTCAATAAATGCGGTCAATTCCGTAAAATTCTGTGTCTCTGCGCTGAGATTTACACGGCGGATCAGTTTGCGGTTTGATGCTACCGTATCGCCCAGTTCTTCTCCTGTACCGGCACTGCCGTCCGCCATCTCCTCCGGAGCCGCTTCTTCTGTCGCTTCCTCCTCCATCGGCTCCTCCGCATAATCTTTCGACCCTGTACTCGAATAGAGCCCGTCACCCCAGGAATTGTCGTATGAATCGTATGAATACGACTCCTCCGTCACTGCCTCCGTCACTGCCTCCGACGCCGCATTATCCGAAGATGAACCGCACCCTGTCAGCATCGTCGCAGCAAACGCAATCATCCACAACCACACCGTTAATCTTTTACATTGTTTTTTCATAATAAAGCCCCCTTATTATATGATTTATAACATAAATACGTGCTATCCCCATACTTTTATTGATATTTTAGGAAAATAAGGACGAAATTTCTTCAAACAGTTCTCCGTTTTCTCGGATTGTCCCTTCATTGCCGACTACACAGAACGCCTCTCCCTCCAACATGGCCTCTACATAGTCCGCCATCCGACGGATATCGTCGGTGCTGCATGAAAGAATCTCATCTCTCTCCTTTTGTTCATCCTCCAACGTATATCCTGTCATGTACGCCATGTAACTGCGCGCTCCGACCGCACTCGGAGGCAACGGCATATCCTTCTCTGCAATGGTTCCGATGATGTATTTTGTCATCGTATCCTCATCCGCCGCAAAACTGCGCAGATATTCCGGTGCTTTCTCATACGTCTCCACCGTCTGCGTCAGATTCGGATCTCTGTAGGAGACGAAATAAGAAGTTCCGCCTTTGCCGAAATTACTCATACAGCCGTAGGCGCCGCCCTTCACTCTGACCTGCAGCCAAAGATAGTCGTATCCCATCAGCACCCGAAGCACACGAAGCGCTCCGGAATATTCCAATCCTTTTCTACCGAAATTGCCCGCTCTGCATACATATTGAATGCCCGCAGAAGTACATAACCCCTCCTGTTTTTTCGATAATTTGACTGCAAACGGTTCCCCTGCATTATTCTGTCCGCTCAATTGATCTGCAAAATTTTCTGCCGATCCGGCAAACAGCTCCAAACCTTCTTTTGAACCTGTATAATCATAAATCACGCGGTCTCTGTGGCAAAGGAACGCGAGCACCTGTTGCAACTTTTGTATGCACTCTTCTTTCCTGTTTTCAAAATCAGACAGAATACCGCTGATAAAGCGATAAAAGCCCACACCGCCCATGGCATCGTCCGCCCAGCCGGAGAGTGAAAAATAAGATTTCGCACGCATAACCGCCACAGAATGTCCGGCATTACTCATTTTTGCCTGCATGCGAGACTTCAACTCTCCGAGAATTTCTTTTAAACGCTTCTCATCCTCCAGATTTGAAGACAACAGAATCTCCCCGATTAACTCAAACAACTGCGGTGTCTGTTTTTCAAACGCTTTTCCTTTCACTTCCAGCATCATTTTAAATTCATCTTTATTTTTTGAATTGCTATAAGTATTAACCTGGAAAGAAATACCACCGGTATTCAAATGAATTTCATTGAACAAATCGCCGTATTTGTAATGCGCTGTATCTACAAGACCGAGTATATTTTTCAGCAGTCCAAGATAAGGAATCAGATCCGCATCCAGATCGCGCACATCAAACGCAATACGCGCATAGGACACTCCGTTCGTTTCCACCGGGTGATACCAAAGTCTGCCCCCGGCACATTCTTTTTCCTCTGTGCAAAAACCGGTCGCTTCTTTCTTAAGGTCCGCTCTCGAAAGCATCGGGATTTTAGCCATATCTTCCGGCGACGACTCTTCTTCCTGATACTGCGCAAGTGCCTTGGTATCCTCAATAATCTGCATCAGCTGCTGATCGGTCAAAGACTTTTTAAACTCTGCCAACTGTTGCGCGAGCGCACTCTTCTCCCGCTCTTCCAATCCCTTTTCCGGAAGCATGGTAAGAATCAGTTTATGCGGATTTTCGAGAATCTGCTCTTTGACCAGTGTTTCAAAATAACCGGTCTGCGCCCGTTCACGAAGCAAAGCAAACGTATCGTTAGCTTCAATGTGCATAAACGGCGCATCCGCATCATAAAGCCAGCTGTCAAGTGCCTGCAGACCGTACATAAGACCTTTCGGATAAGATCCGAAATCCGCCTCTCTGTATTTGAATTCAAAATAATTCAACGATGCAAGAAGTGCCTTTTGCGGAATTCCTTCTTCCACAAGTTTTTTCAATGTTTCTTCCAACACACTGATAAATTTCTCTTCCTCTTCCGCCTTCGCATTCTTGGCTACAAAAGAGAAAAACGGCTGAAAAATTCCATTCTCACAAACACTGTATACATCCTCACCGATACCCGCATCCTGAAGTGCCACTTTCACCGGTGCGCCCGGTGCGGAACAAAGCGCATAATCCAGCACCTGAAGTGCGACATAAAGCTCTTTATCCAAACATGTACCGATGGAAACATTGTACGAAAAATAAGCCGCAGCTTCCGTATCATCCGTTTCCAGTACCGGATAACTTTTTTCCACTCTCTGCGTCTTGCAGAACGGTTTCTGCATACCGATCTGCGAATCCACGTCAAGATAGTCGTATTTGGATAAATATTCCTCATCCAGGTAAATCAGCTTTTCTTCCATATCCATATTGCCGTACAGGTAAATATAGCTGTTGGAAGGATGATAATATTTCTGATGAAATGCAATAAAGTTTTCATAGGTAAGATCCGGAATACGCGCAGGATCGCCTCCGGAATCCACTCCGTATGCCGTATCCGGATAAAGGCCGTTGTAAACATTGCGGTCGAGCAGATCATCCGCCGAAGAATAGGCCCCTTTCATTTCGTTGTATACTACTCCGTTATAGGTAATTTCATCCTCCGGGCTCTCGCATTCATAGTGCCAACCCTCCTGGAGAAAAATCTTTTTCTCTTTGTAAATATTCGGATGAAATACCGCATCCAAATACACGTCCATCAAATTGGCAAAATCCTTGTCATTACAGCTCGCTACCGGATATACGGTCTTGTCCGGGTATGTGATTGCATTCAAAAACGTATTCAGTGATCCCTTGGCCAATTCCACAAACGGATCTTTCACCGGATATTTCTCGGAACCGCAGAGCACGCTGTGTTCGATAATATGGGCAACTCCCGTACTGTCCGTCGGCGGTGTGCGGAATCCGATGTAAAACACTTTGTTTTCATCATCATTAGAAAGAAGTGCTATTTTGGCCCCTGTCTTCTTATGTCGTAAAATGACCCCCTGTGATTTCAGGTCGTCAATCTGCCTTTCCTCTATCAGTTCATATGCACTCAGTCTGCTGAAATTCATGTCTATGCCTCCGAAAAATTATTTATACCGCAAGAGATGCAAGATGCAATTTAGAAAATTTGTACTCCATGATATATTCCGGCTTAAGCTTCTCTTTCAGCTCTGCCTTATCCACAAAATCTTTTATTGCATATAACTGCTCTCTGTACTCTATTCTCGTATTTCCTTTCCGGTCTGTCACTTCCACCGGAACCATTACCTTTAGCTTACCTTTCAACTGACAAAAAACCATGTAAGCACGGCTTTCCGACGTCATAGAAAGGACATGGTCACACACTCTCATATCTTCACCGATTTCAGGCAGAACATACATGTAAAGTGCTGTTTTTAATCTCTGGGGTGTATCGTCCGCCTCTGCCACCTCTTTATAGGTCATGCGCATACCGATGTATATATTGGAAAAATCCTGTAATACAAATTTAAAATCATTTTCATTCCCGATTGTTGTCATATGCTTACTCCATCTCTATTGTATCAATCTGATTTCCGCTGAGTTTTATTGCTTCATCCACCTCTTCCAAAGTCAGATCCGAATTGGCGCAGATTTCCTCCGCCGTAACTTTACGGCGCATCTCTTCCGACAATTCTCCTGCAATCTCCGCCACGCGGTTAATTTTGTCCACGATCTTTTGGTCGACACTTTTCTCATCGGCCTCCTCGTTGATCATCTGCTCCATGGCATCCATCATACATTTGCCCAAAAAGCCGTTTACATCATCCCAAATCTGCTCCGAAACTTCCAGACATGGAAGCTTTGTCACAGCCTGTGTCAGCGCAAGATTTCCTTCGCCGATCAGATCTTCCAAAAGAATTCCCTGTCCGGCATAGAGCTTGGCAAGCTCCACAACCTGTAAAAGAAACTGAGCCAGGACAATCTGCTGCGCATCCTGATCTCCCGCAACCGCAGAAAGCATAACCTCGGAAAGCTGCTCTTTTTCCATCTGCGGTATTGCTTTCAGGCTTTCTTCATATTCCTTCAGATAGTCTTTATCCTCCATGGAAAGATATTCATCCAGATCCGCCTTCTCTCCGATGGATATTTTTTGCGAGCGCAGGTAATCCTGCAAAAGTTTGTTTTGTTCTTCATTTTCTATAATGTCCGAAAAATACTGCGAAACCTGCTCATGGCTGACACACATTTTCTGCGCCTTTGCCAGCTGCGTAAGCGTCGCCAGATTTTCCCTGAATTGTTGCTCGTTCATACAAAAACTCCTGTCTATTTTTTTATATGTGTATGTGTAAACAAGTGGTCGCTGCAATATTCATAATTTCCGTCACATTTCGAGCAGAAACGGAATTCCAGTTCCGGATACTCATCCCCGGTGCGACCGCAGATGGCACATTTATGTTTTGCAATTTTTTGTATTTTGACCGTCTGCTTTTTGTATGCATTCTGACGTTTGATCTGCGTCGGTGTTCGGAA
>JAFTVQ010000158.1 GCA_017461865.1 Lachnospiraceae bacterium
ATCAGCTCTCATCTTTGTCTTTTCAATATCCCCGGCGGAGATGACAAAGATAATCTCAGCCTGCTCCTTCAATTCGTACAAAAGCTTAATCTTGGCATTTACATCAAACCCCGGAAGAACACGGGCTGCATGGTAATCATCAAACAACTTACCGCCGAATTCCAGATAAAGCTTTCCGTTCGCCTGCTGAATTCTCTCCAGAATGTGCTCTTTTTGTTTTTTCATATATAAGTCGTTATCAAATCCGTTTCTGTCCATGCACATGTTTCCTTTCCTTTTGGTCCGTAATTTTCGAAATAAAAATACTTTAATAGATTACCACTTTAGGGGCTATTTTTCAAGTGATGCAGGTATTGTTTTCACTTATAATTTTTAATATTTTCACAGCATTTTCACAAACCTGTGTTATATTTTTACAAATTATTAAAAAAATGGAGATTTACAGTTATGACACACTTTATAAAAGCAGGCCTTATATTGATTTGTTCCATATTCTTACTGACAGGCTGTAAAAACACAGACGCCATCACCATCGAACTTTCCGATAGCGGAACAAAGGTGAACGGTAAAAAAGTTGCGACGGACGCAAACAGTGACCAAACCGGCGTATATGCAGCCCATGATATCGTTTTTTATCTCGCAGACCAGGGTATCACCTACGGGGAAGGCACCGAAGCAGATGAACACCCGCAAGAGGAAGCCGATGCTAACACCGTAATCCATATTACAAAACCGGGAACCTATGCAGTCAGCGGAAAACTATCCGCAGGGCAAATTGCCGTAGACCTGGGCGAAGATGCCAAAGAAGATCCAGAAGCCGTTGTTACCTTAATCTTAAACGGCGCCGATATTACCTGCGAAGTGGCTCCGGCCATTATTTTCTACAATGTGTACGAATGCGGAAATACCGACGCAGAAACCGCTTCCAAAGACGTAGATACATCGTCTGCCGGCGCTAATATTATCATCGCCGACGGTTCTGTCAACAATATAAACGGTTCCTATGTGGCCAAAATTTTTGAATCCTGCGATCTCAACGAAGCAGGCACGGAAGTCATCGACAGCAAGAAATTGCACAAATATGACGCCGCATTTTATTCAAAGCAGAGCATGAATATCTACGGCGAAACCGAAAACAGCGGTGTTTTGAATATTACCGCCGAAAACGAAGGTTTGGATTCCGAGCTTCACCTGACTCTTTTGGGCGGAACTATCAATATCACTTCCGGAAATGACGGCATCAATACAAACGAGGACAATGTTTCCGTCACAACGGTAGATGGCGCCAACGTTAATATTTTAGTGACCGGCGAAACCGGAGAAGGCGACGGTATCGACTCCAACGGGTGGCTTGTCATCAACAGCGGTTCCGTAACCGCACAGGCATGCAGTACCAGCGGCGATGCAGGTATTGATTCGGACATGGGTATTCATATAAACGGCGGTACTGTAGTGGCAAGCGGAAACATGCTGGACGCCATTGCCGAAAGCACTCAGACTTATACGATATTTCAGTTTGCTTCCCCGCAAACTGCAGAATCTTGCATTCTTATGAAAAATGCATCCGATGATATCCTGTTCCGATACACACCGGAAAACAATTATTCTTACCTGATACTCTCCTCATCAGAGTTAGCAGAAGGTAACTATACATTATGGCAAAATGACAA
>JAFTVQ010000159.1 GCA_017461865.1 Lachnospiraceae bacterium
CCGTCCGGAGAGTTTGATGAAAATGTGGTTGTGGCATCGAGATTTCTTTCTGAAAACAAAGAAAATATATCTTATGATCTATGGCTGAACCACGAAACGATACCGGGATATGAGGTGTTTTGGACAGCGTATGCCGATATGAAAGATTTTTCTTTCCGATTCATGTATGACGCCAAGGAGAGCGAGTAACCTATGATTAACAGAAATGATATGCTGGAGCTGACGAGGCGCATGACGCCGGCGAGGAGCTGTTTTGACCGGATAGCCGGTGCTTACATAAATGACATGGGCGAAGTGGATGAGAGCTTTAATATCCACTTCGGAAATCTCTCAGCTTCCGAGAAGACGAAGAATTTGGAGTTAGCCAAGGCTATTCCTTTTGCAAGAACGAACGATCAATTGAAGGAATATACGTTTCCTGTGACATCCAAAGGAAAAGACAGCATGTGGCAACTTCTTACGGCGGTGCAGGAATGCGGGCTTCGCAATGATGCACTGATGGAAGTGTTGTACGAGCAGATTACGGACGGATATCCGGTGAGCCATGAACTGGCGGTTTTTGTGTTTCACGGAACTTACGATGTACCGCTTAAAGCCAGAGATAAGCAAAGCCTTTGGGAATCGGAAGAGGTGTATGATTTTATTATTTGTACGGTGAGTCCGCTTATCGGCGAGTACGAGCCGGGTAAGCCTGTTTGGGGATTTCTATATCCGGCGTTCTCGGATCGCAGCAGCGACAGTGATAGGATTGCAATATTTCATGAAAACCCGAATGAGATTGCAGACGGGCTTATGTATAAGCTGCTTGGGAAGTATGTGAAGTAGAGTTGAAAGGAGAATCATCATGCTAAGACTCAGACCATATAAAAAATGTGATGCAAGATATATTGTAAGTTGGATTAAGGATGAGGTTTCTTTCCGCAAATGGTGTGCAGACAGATACGAATCCTATCCGATCGGTCCGGAAGATATGAACGCGCAATATGCGGCGACGGATGATACCGACACATTTTTTCCGATGACGGCGTTTGATGAGACTGGAGTGGTCGGACATATGATTATGCGTTTTACGGATGAGGAAAAACAGGAATTGCGTTTTGGGTTTGTTATTGTGGATGATTCCAAGCGTGGCAAAGGTTATGGTAGGGAAATGATAGGATTAGCAATGAAATATGCTTTTGAGATTTTGAAAGTCCAAAAGATTACCATAGGCGTGTTTGATAATAATGAATCTGCATACAAATGCTATATTTCTTCCGGTTTTCATGAGACTGGAGAAAATAGTTTTTGCTCTGTTTTAGGACAAGAATGGCGTTGTTTAGAATTGGAAGTTAGCAGAGGGTAACTGTAGAAAGGGGACGAAAAATGGTAAGTCCACAGGAAGGAAAACGAATTTCAAAGATAGACACTTATTTAAACTGTGCGGAGGTGTTTGCTTACCGGAGTACATGCATTAAAAGAAAATACGGTGCGGTGATTGTGAAGGATGATGTTGTTATTTCCACCGGTTACAACGGTGCGCCGAGAGGATTTGACAATTGTTGTGATCTTGGGACATGTCCGCGCATGGAACGAGGTATGCATCAGGGTGACGGCTACGGAATTTGCCGTGCAGTTCATGCGGAGGCAAATGCGCTGCTTAATTGCTCGCGTCAGCAGACAATCGGGGCGGATTTGTATTTGACGGGCATCAATCCGAAGGATAATTCCATTCATAAGGCAAAGCCGTGCCCTCTTTGTGCGAGGACGATCATTCAGGCGGGGATTAACAACGTGTATTTAAGAGTCGGGGAAGGCACAGACAATTATGTAGTTGTTCCGGCAAAGGAACTGGAATGGCTGCAGAGTCCGGAGGAGTAAGAATGTACGAATTAGTTCAGGTTTCAGGAAACAGTTATTATATTCAAAGCCCGGCCAAAATCGGTTTGGTGAAGGTGAGTGATACGGAAGTTTGTCTTATCGACAGCGGAAATGACAAGGATGCGGGAAAAAAGATCCGACGCATTTTAGAGGAAAACGGATGGACTCTGAAAGCAATCTTTAATACCCATTCCCATGCGGATCATATCGGCGGCAACAAATATTTGCAGACGCAGACAGGATGTGAGATTTATGCACCGGGGATTGAGCAGTATTTCACATGTGCACCGGTGCTGGAACCTGCCTTTTTGTACGGAGCATGCCCGGCGAAGGAACTGCGACATAAGTTTTTGATGGCGCAGGAAAGTGATGCAAAGCCTTTGACGGAAGTGGTCTTGCCGGAAGGATGGCAGATAATCCCGCTTCCGGGACATTCCTTTGACATGATCGGAGTGCGTACGCCGGACGATGTGGTGTACTTGGCAGATTGTTTGTCGAGCAGGGAGACTATCGACAAATATAAGATAGGATTCATTTATGATGTGGGAGCCTATCTGGAAACGCTTAAAGCAGTAAAAGAGATGAAAGCAAAGATGTTCGTTCCTTCTCATGCAGCTCCGGCGGAGGATGTTGCGCAGTTAGCACAGTACAATATCGATAAAGTGCTTGAGGTGGCGGAGAAAATCGTGGAGCTTTGCAGAGAGCCGGTCTGCTTTGAAGAGCTGCTTAAGAAGCTGTTTGAGGAATATGGACTTGTCATGACCTTTGAGCAGCATGCACTGGTGGGAAGTACCGTGCGTTCTTATTTGACGTGGCTAAAAGAATGCGGACGGATTACGGCGCAGATAGATGATAATGTGATGGTATATAGACAATGTGTAGAATAGATAAAATCGGAATCGTCTGTTGTTCCAACGGGCAGAAAAAAGAAAATGCAGAGCAACTGGATGTACTGGCGCAAACCTTGGAAGATATGGGGATTGCGCCTGTTTTCAGTCCGTATATTTATGAAAAAGACAGTGTGTATGCGGCGGATGCTCAGCAACGGGCGCAGGTACTGATGGATTTTTATGCGGACGATGAAATCAAAGGAATTTTTGACATTTCCGGCGGGGATCTTGCCAACGGTATTTTGCCGTATCTGGATTATGACTTGATTGCCCGGAGTGAAAAGTTGTTCTGGGGTTACAGTGATCTGACCAGTGTCATCAACGGGATTTATACAAAGACCGGAAAAGCATCCGTCTTGTATCAGATACGTAATCTTGTGGCGGATGACAGTAAGCAGCAGATTACTGATTTTAGGAACACCGTTTTGGATAATAAGACAGATTTGTTTGATATCACCTATGACTTTCTACAGGGCAGTGAAATGCAGGGTATTGTGGTCGGAGGAAATATCCGTTGTTTTCTGAAACTGGCGGGAACGGAATATTTTCCGGATTTAAACGGTAAGGTATTGCTGCTGGAAAGCTATAGCGGAGGAGTGGCGCAGATGGAGGCTTATCTTTCCCAGTTGCAGCAGCTCGGAGCTTTTAAAAAGGTGTCGGGCATTTTGCTTGGGACGTTTACGCAGATGGAAAAGACTAACAGTGTTCCGGACATAGTTACTATGGTGAAACGATTTGCGGGAGATTCTCTCCCGATTGCGGTGACACGAAATGTCGGTCACGGATTTGATTCAAAAGCTATCATGATAGGAAAAAAACTGAAATGAAAACATTGAAAAATTACGAACATACGATATATGCAAGTTATATGGGGTATATAACACAGGCAATCGTGAATAATTTTACGCCGCTTTTATTTTTGACTATGTCAAGGCAGTATCAATTGACGCTGGATAAAATCACATTCATTACGACGATTAATTTTGCGGTTCAGCTTTTGGTAGATTTAATTTCTGCTAAATTTATTGATAAAATCGGATACAGGGTTTCTGTGGTGGCAGCGCACATATTTGCGTCGGCAGGGCTGGTTGGAATGGCTTTCCTTCCGGAATTGTTGCCGAGTGCTTACCTCGGGCTTTTGATATGTGTTGTTTTGTATGCCGTCGGCGGAGGTATTATAGAAGTGCTGATCAGCCCGATTGTGGAGGCGTGTCCGACGGAGAAGAAAGAGGCGGCTATGAGTCTGCTGCATTCTTTCTATTGTTGGGGGCATGTGGCTGTCGTGCTGGGTTCCACGCTGTTTTTCCAAGTTTGCGGAATACAGAATTGGAAACTTTTGGCCTGTTTGTGGGCGATTCTTCCGGTTATGAATGCAGTTTATTTTTGTGTAGTGCCTATTTATCCTATTGCAGGCGGTCATGCAGACACGTCTGTAAAAGGGCTGTTTGGGCAAAAGATATTTTGGATTCTGTTGTTTTTGATGATTGGAGCCGGGGCTTCGGAGCAGGGAATGAGTCAGTGGGCATCCACTTTTGCAGAGTCGGCCCTCGGCGTCACAAAGCTGGTCGGTGATTTGGCAGG
>JAFTVQ010000160.1 GCA_017461865.1 Lachnospiraceae bacterium
GTCTTTGCGGTGATGGCAGGATTTTTTGGATATGAAGTGTATAAAGAATACAATTCTCTTTATGTCGATGTCATCATTTCCTGCGTTATCGGAATGTTTGTTTGTGTCGGAATATTTGTCCATGCACATGTAAAAATGAAGTAGTAAAGAAAAGAGGAATTTTATGGAAAACGTGAAAGAACCATTGCTTGCAATGTTTACAGACGATCCGGTTAACTGGGTCAAATGGGCCGTTGTGTTTACGGTATTGATTGGCTTTTTTATTTTATCAGTAAAGATTTACGGTAAAATCGAATATCACTTGTCGATTCAAAAGAAGGCAGATCAGGCGCGCGCAAAAGGTCACGTAATTGAGAATGCAAAGCGTATCAAAGTGCGAAAAAAAGGAACATACCAAGAGAGAAAAGAGGGCAATAAACAAACGTACAGTGCCACTTACCGGTACACCATAGACGGAGAAGAGAAAGAATATCATGCGTATTTCGGGAATAACTATCCGCCGGATACCATCGATCTTTATTATAAGAATTCTCCGCGCAAGCTTTTTTCTGTGGAAGAATATTATTGGCAGCCTTTCATCGGTGTATTGTATTTGATGCTGATTTTCGCGCCGTTTGTCCTGGCCGCACTTACGGGAATGGCACTTGACGTTCCGTCTTTTTCGCTTGAGGAGGACAAGGGATCGGCTGCGGTGACGGAGACCGGTGCATGGAATGTGGGAACGTTGTATGACGGAGACTACTGTATCACTTTTTCTTGTCCGGAGGACGGACACCCGGATGCGGAGAGCGAATGGCGGACCTGCTACAAAGATCCGAGGGAAGAGTTGGATTTGGATATCAAAATCAATTATGCAGATGCGATTCCGCCCCAGGGGGATTGTTGGCAGGCAGAAGCAGAGCTTTGGGGACATGATATTATTTATCAGGAGCATATGACGCAGAACCGCGTATGGCCGGATCGCGATCAGAGTCTGTTTGTCGGATATTTGGAGATGGGACCGGATCAATACCTGCAGATAGAAATTATAGGAGTTACTGAGGTGAATACCCGCCCTTATATGTTTTTGGAAAATGAAGATTTCCAAAATAGTTTCCGTTTGGAAATTAAAAAAATATTGTAATTTAGAAAGGAAATTCCTGTTGTTATGGCATTTTTACCATAACAACGGGATTTTTTTCATTGTTTCTATGCATGGACAAAGAAAGTGTATTGTAGTAAATTAAAGAGTGTGTGTAAAGTAATCTTTGCAAAAGATAAAAATAAACCTTACGGGAGATTTAAAAATGGAAAAGTTTGTTGTGGGCAAGCTTTCAAAAGAAGAGAGAAAAGCGTTTTATCAGTCAAAATATGATTATTATCGTGCATTTAATCTGTGCATGGCAATTGTGGCAGTAGCAGCATATTTGTCATACTTTTTTACGGATTGTGGTATTTTCGGGAGATTTGCATATGAAACATTACTTCCGAGAGTGATTATATTGATTCCGTTTATCTCTTACATGGTTATGCAGAAAAAAATAAAAGATTACCGGATTATGGTTCCGCTCACTTATCTGCTCATTCACTGCATCATATGGTGTACCGACTGGGCGACCTATCTGCTTCCGGACCGACAACATGCGATTTCCGGTATGATCATTATGAACCTGATTTTTGTATGCGCGGGTTTTGCGGCGCCGTTTTCATACAGCATCGTCGGACATTGCTTACTGATCGCCGATATTGCCCTTGCAAATTTGTTTATTCATTATGATAATCTTGATATGATGTATATGTTCAATATACCGGCCGTAATTGCGGTTTGTGTGATGCATAACATGATGCAGAGAGTATATCTTGAGCAGTATATAACGAAAGATAAACTGGAAAAACTGGTAGTTCATGATCAGCTGACAGATATGTTTAATCGCAACAAGATGAAAGAAATCAGCGATGCAATGACAGGGCAACTTATTTTTGAGCCGGAGTTGAATGTCAGTATGTTACTGATTGATATCGATTATTTTAAGAAGGTTAATGATGAGTACGGACATGAGGCCGGAGACAAAGTCCTGGTTCATTTGGCACAACTTCTCAAAGGCAGTGTTCGCGCGACGGACTATGTGATCCGTTGGGGAGGAGAAGAATTTCTCATCGTAATGCCGGGATGTGACAGTGACCAGGCCATGCGTATTGCGGAAAAAATCCGTGAAAAAGTGGAGCAGAGCAATAACGGTATATGTAAGATGACGATTTCCATCGGCGTGGCTCTTTATCATGGCGGGGATTACCATGATACCATAAAAAATGCGGATGAGGCTATGTATCAGGCAAAGGCAGCAGGAAGAAACAAGGTTGTCTTGTATGAGACTGCGAACTAAAATGAGATTATGAAAAAGGGCTGTATCACATGATGTGATACAGCCTGTTTTATGTAGAAATACTATTTTCGGTTTCCTTTGATAAAGAATCTACCACATAACGGTATTTTCCGAAATTGTACTGCTCTTTATTTTGTGTAATAGTTCCGTATTCGATGGCCTTTGTCGGTAGAATAAAAATCTTTTGCAAGGAGCTTATATTTGCACCAGACCGGATTAAAAGGAACGGTAATGATGGTTTCAAACAGAAAAATATGTCTGGCGGTTAACTTTTTGCCAGCTTTTATGTCTGCAACTACAGAAGTAAGTTTTTCGTAAGATTTTAAAATCCGATTCTCAACTTCGGATTTTTCCAACATAGGATAAGAGTCGTTTGCCGCATAATTTCTCGGCATTTTAAATTCTGCGTGTCCGCGATAATTCATTTTTTTCTTGCGAAACATAGATTTCGCGAGCTGACCGGAAATCCCGCAATATCCGCCACTGGTAAAAATAAAATAAATATCTTTATGTCCGGTAAATATTTGATTTTTCAAATACTTGCTCATAAATCTCGGCATTTCACAAACATAAACCGGTGCGCAGATGATAAAGGGCTTATCGGAATGAAGCTCGCTGTGGTCGTCCGTTTTTACTCTGTCAAGCAGATTAATGCACACATCATCCAATCGCCGGGCAATTTCCTGTGCAATAAATTCCGTATTACCTGTTGCTGAAAAATATAAAACCATAAATACCTCCATGAAAACAACATGACTATTATATTTATATGTAAAGGGCGTGTCAATATAAGGGATAGAGTATCGTTCATTTTATTAAAAAGAGTTTATTCTTGACAATATATATACATGTACATATAATAAATACTGAATTTTTGGCTATTTTTAACAACTCAATTCAGTAGAGGAAAGGGAGAAAAAAGCATGAAACAGATTAAGAAAACAGTCATTTTGTCAGTGTTTGCATTTGTGATGACTTTGATGGCGTCTGTAGGTGTAAAAGCTGCGGATTTAGCATGGGGAAAGGGATATGAAATAAATCATGAGGAAAATGGCAGCTTTGATATCAATACCGATTATAATTTTGTTTTATCAACTTCAGGATCGGTAGTCTTGACAGTAAATTGTACGGAATATGCACACAAAGGAAAAATTATTATTTATAATTCGAGCGATGAAAGTGTTTGGAGCCAATTCGTGCCGATAGGATTAAATACATATAAAATAGATTTGTTGGCCGGAACTTACAAGTTAAGAGTGAATTCCATTTCCCGATTAAAAGAATCGTTTGTACCGACATTCACAGCAAGCGGTGAAACCGTATCCGAAAGCTACATGAATAAAAATAATCAGGTCGGTACGGCATCTGCTTATGCAGTTGGCAGCACAGTAAAGGCACAGTTTGCAAGAAACGACGACACTGATATTTATAAAATGAGTGTAAAAAAACCCGGATATCTCACAGTAAAATTTAGCAGCAATCTTACAAAAATGAATATGCAGATGGTAAGTACAGATGGGAAAACTTCTTATAGAGAGAACAATATTCCGCTCGGAGCAAGCAGCTACAAATATTTTGTACCGAAGGGAACATATTATGTCTCTTTTGTAAGAGCCGACAAAGACTATACCGGAACCTACACTTTCAGTACTAAGCTTTCCGGTATTACAATGTCTAAAGTAAAATCAGCTAAGAATCTCAAAGGAAAAAAGGTAAAAATCACATGGACAAAGAAGTCTGATGTGAACGGATACCAGGTTCAGGTGGCACAGAACAAGAAGTTCACTAAAGGGAAAAAGACAAAAACTATTACCAAAAAAACAGTTAAGAGCCACACTTTTACGAAGCTGAAAAAAGGAAAAACATACTATGCGCGCGTGCGCACATACAAGCTGGTAAACGGAAAGAAACACTATTCTGACTGGTCAACACCAAAGAAATTTAAAGTAAAAAAATAAGGCATAAAATACCTCCATTTACAAATACTACTCACAGACGTAGAAAATGTAAATGGAGGATTTTTATATGAAAGCAACAGGAATTGTAAGAAGAATTGATGATCTGGGCCGTATTGTCATTCCGAAAGAAATCAGAAGAACACTCCGGATCCGTGAAAGTGATCCGCTTGAAATATTTACAGACAGGGAAGGGGAGATTATTTTAAAGAAATATTCTCCCATCGGAGAAATGACAACCTTTGCTAAACAATATGCGGAAAGTCTTGCCCAAGTGTCCGGGAAGTCGGCGCTCATTGCAGACAGAGATCAGTACATTGCCGTGTCCGGCGGTTACAAAAGCCTGCTGGGAAAGGCAATGAGCAGAGAGATGGAGGATGCAATTACCGACCGGAAAAGTATCAATGCATCAAAGGGAGAAAAGACATTTATTGAAATATCTGCGGAGAAGACGCCGGAGATGGAGCAATTTGTCTCTGTGCCGATTATTGCAGAGGGAGATGTGATCGGTGTTGTGATTCTTGCGTCCAACGATAGCACGGAAAAAATGGGAGAAGTGGAGCAGAAACTTGTTCAGTCGGCAGCAGGATTTTTGGGGAGGCAGATGGAGCAGTAAAAAAGTCATATAAAAGTAATAAATTTTATCAAGGTAAATTTTGTGGCTTTGGGCATATAATAAAAAATACTAATTTTTACCCAAATTATTCAGCAAAAATGAGGTTTTTTGAAGTGAATATGGTTATTTGAGGTAAGGGTGAGATTTTCATCAAAAAATACCCTTGTTTCGACAGAATAGAGGGTATTTTCAAGGTGTTTGTTGTTATATACCCACGACAATTAATAAATGGAATTTTGCTGTACTATTCAAAAGGATCGGTCCGTAAGACCGATCCTTGTTGCTCTTTAAATGAACAAATATTAAAATGCCGGATTAAAATCCGCAAAATACTCTGCGAACTCTCCATCGTCCGCATCAAAGAAGCAGATACCGACAATGCCACGTCCGGTATGTGCACCGATGGCACAACCCACGGTAGATATAAAATAATCTTTCGGAGACACTTGTTCTGCTAAATATTTTTTTGCGAGAGCAAGTGATTCCTGATCTTCGCCGTGACAAACGGCAATGACCTGACCTGCCGGGTCGTGAGCATTGGTTTTTACATATTCCACAAGAGTTTTCAGTGCTTTTTTACCGCCGCGTACTTTCTGTAGAACGGAAAGTTTTCCTTCTTTATCTACAATCAGAATCGGCTTGATATCCAGTGTTTCACCGATGGTTCCGGAGAACTTGGAAAGTCTGCCGCCCTTAATCAGATAATTTAAGGTACGTACCGTGAACACGTGGTGGATATGAGAAATATAGTAGTCTGCTGCTTTTAAGATGGTTTCTTTGTCTACACCCTGTTCCAGCATATGTACAAGTTTGCTTACAAGAAGACCGAATCCGATGGAAGCGCATTTTGAGTCAATGATTGTAAGATCAAAGTCCGGATAATCTTCAAGAACGTTAGTCCTTGCAATGTTTGCAGCATTGAATGTTCCGGCAATTCCGGTGGAGAAGCACAGATAGATTACACTGTCACCTGCTTCCGCGTAAGGCCGGAACGCCTGTTCAAACATTTCCGGATTGATATGATATGTACGGATATCACGTTTGATATCATCCAAAATGTCATAAAACTCGCCTGTTTGAATGGTATCCCCGTCAAAATAATCTACTTCATCGATAACGACCGGTGTCGGAATGACATGAAGGCCATGTTTTTGAACATAGCTTTTCGGAAGATCACTGGCCGAATCAGTGATAATTTTTAACATAATATTTCCCCCTTATGAAGACTCATAAATTTGTTATGATTATAAAACAAAAGGAGAGGGAAATCAATCCTTGCTCATCTGATCCAGAAGACTGATCTTAATGTCGTAAAGTCTGGCAGAAAGATCCACATAGACCTTGTGAGGATTGACAAGACGTCTTGTCTCCGGCCAGAGAGTTTCAAGCTCCTGCTGGCAATATGCGCGGATATCCATTACCTTCGGTGATTCGTAAACACACTCACCATTCAAAAATACAGGAACCATCAGCTCGCGAACGGTATAAGTACCTGCTGCTAACTTTGTTTTCTTCCAAGGCTCTACCGGATCGAAAAGAAGCATCGGCTCATTTTCATCGAAGGTTTCACCGACAAGACAGATGAGATCGGCCTTAATCTTTCCTGTTTCTTTCTCGTAAATACGATAAATCATCTTATTGCCCGGATTTGTCACTTTCTCCGTATTTTCAGAAAGCTTGATTTTCGGAATAAATTTTCCGTCCGGACCTTTGATGGCAGCAAGTTTATAAACACCGCCGAAAGACGGACAGTCCTTGCTTGTGATTAAGTGTGTTCCTACGCCCCAGGAAGTGATGGTTGCGCCCTGCGTTTTCAGACTGTCAATCAGGTTTTCGTCAAGGTCATTGGATGCGGAGATGATGGCATCCGGGAAGCCTGCTTCATCCAGCATTTTCCGTGCTTTCTTGGAAAGGTAAGCAAGGTCGCCGGAGTCGAGGCGGATTCCGTATTTTTTGGATTCAATACCGGCTTCGCGCATTTCTTTAAACACACGGATGGCGTTCGGGACACCGGATTTTAATGTGTCGTAAGTGTCGACTAACAAAATGCATGCATTCGGATAAATGTCGGCATAGGCCTTGAATGCTGTGTATTCATCCGGAAAACTCATAATCCAGCTGTGAGCGTGAGTTCCGCTGACCGGAACATCAAAAAGTTGTCCTGCAAGCACATTGGAAGTGCCGACACATCCGCCGATCATGGCAGCTCTTGCACCGTATGTACCGGCGTCCGGACCCTGCGAGCGACGAAGTCCGAATTCCATGATTCCGTCACCCTTGGCTGCAAAGCACACACGGGATGCTTTTGTGGCAATCAGACTTTGATGGTTGATGATGTTGAGAATCGCCGTCTCTACAAGCTGCGCCTGCATAATCGGAGCGATTACCTTGATCATCGGTTCGCGCGGGAACATAACGCTTCCCTCCGGGATGGCATAAATATCACCGGTAAATTTGAAATCTTTTAAGTAAGCAAGGAAATCCTCTGAAAAAATGCCGAGACTTGCAAGATAGTCAATATCTTCCTGCTCAAATCTAAGCTCTTTTACATACTCGATTACCTGCTGCAGGCCGGCCATGATGGAATATCCGCTGTCCATAGGATTGTTGCGGAAAAACGCATCAAAGATGACAGTTTCATTCATATCCTTATGATTGAAATAACCCTGCATCATTGTAAGTTCGTAGAGGTCGGTCAGAAGTGTTAAGTTTTGTCTGTCCATTGTCTATTTCTCCTCCGTAATTGCTATTTTTTCTGATTTGCAAATCAGTATAAAGCCGATTATAAATAAAACAATAAGTGCCAATACGCCGTATTTTGAACTGTGGAACAAAAGGGCGCATACGGATAAAATCAGCGGACCGAAAAAGTCTGCAAATTTTCCGAAAATGTCAAAAAATCCAAAGTATTCGCTGGCTTCTTTTTTCGGAATCAACTTACCGAAATGAGAGCGGGACAATGCCTGCACACCGCCCTGACACATTCCGACCGCCACTGCCAGGATCCAGAATTCCGTCGGGGTATCCAGATTGTAGCCGAAGATACATATCACGCAGTAACATATGATAAATATTTTAATAATCTTCAAGGTTCCGAATTTAGCCGCCAGTTTTGAACTGAAAAGCGCACAAGGAAACGAGACAATCTGGGTCAAAAGGAGTGCGAGAATCATCAGTGTGGAATCGATTCCGACTTCCCCGCCGTAGGTGGTCGCCATGGAGATAATTGTGTAGACGCCGTCAATGTAAAAGAAATAACCGATAATAAAATAAAGCAGGCTCCGGTCGCGTTTTAGTTTCAAGAAGGTAACCCAAAGTCTTCGGAAGCTGTGGCGCACAACCTTTTGTTTTGGCTTAAGAAAATGTGTCTGCTTTACATTTTTCAAAAGAGGCAGCGCGAGTATAAGCCACCAAAGCATAGTGATTACAAAGGAAATTCTTGTGGCTGTAACCGTGGACAAACCGAATGGCTTTAGCAGAATCAGCACGATTCCTGCAACAAACGGAATACAGCTGCCAATGTATCCCAAGGCGTAGCCGAGGGATGAAATCCGGTCCATCCGTTCATCGGTGGTGACATCCACAAGCATGGAGTCATATAAAATATTACATGCGGAGTAACCGAGGCGTGCGACAATAAAAAATGCTAAAAACGCAATCCAATTCGGAGCAAGGGTAAAAGCGATACCGCCGCCGATGCCCATGCAGAGAAAAAAAACAAAAATTCTTTTTTTCATATTTTGATAATCTGCCAGTGCACCGAGAATCGGGGCAAGAAGAGCAAGGATTAAAATGGCAATCGATGTCGAGGTGCCCCAGATGGAAGTGGCGTGTGATGCACTGATACCGGCTTCTGTTGCCAGACCCCGGAAATAAATCGGGATGGTGGCAGTAAGTATCATAATGAAAGCAGAGTTAGCCACGTCATATAAAATCCAGCTGAGTTCTGTTTTGGTTAATTTTTGTTTCATCATTGGATGTCCTCATTGTTTGGCAAATTCTTTGTTATTATAGCTCTTTTTTATATACATCTGTCAAGTCATCTGACAAGACAGATGTGCAGATGGTGAAAAAAGCAGTCTTATTATACCATTTTCCTATTATAATTACCATGTTTACTTTATAAAATACCTTGACAATGCCCATAAATGCGCACTATAATTCGGATTAGAGAGAAAGACGATGACGAAGACAGTAAGCTGTCAGCCAAAGGCAAAGCGAGCCGGGGATGGTGTAAGCCCGGTGCGAGTAGCAGACAGCCCAATATCACTTCTGAGTTGCAGATCGAAACATTGCAGACACAACTGTGTTGCAAAAAAGTAGGTTCTGACGGTCTCCGCTCCGTTACAGCGGGCACATATGAAACACACAAAGTGGGAGTATGCAGTAACAGGTGGTTAACGAAGCGATAGCGCGTCCTTTTACGGGCGGGCTTTTTTTATTTGAAAGCTCCGGTGATCGTCCGGAGTCTGCACGCAAAGAAACAGGAGGTAAAAACATGTACGAAAAAGTATCCACGAATCTTAATTTCGTAGAGAGAGAAAAAGAAACGGAAAAATTCTGGCGTGAAAATGATATTTTCCAAAAGAGTATGAAAGCCAGAGAAGGTTGTCCGACTTACACATTTTATGACGGACCGCCGACTGCAAACGGAAAACCGCATATCGGTCACGTGTTGACACGAGTTATCAAGGATATGATTCCGCGATACAGAACCATGAAAGGATATATGGTTCCGCGTAAAGCCGGATGGGATACCCATGGCTTACCGGTAGAGCTTGAGGTAGAAAAACTTGTAGGTATTGACGGAAAAGAGCAGATTGAAGCTTACGGTCTTGATCCGTTTATCACCAAGTGTAAAGAGAGTGTTTGGAAATACAAAGGGATGTGGGAGGATTTCTCACAGACGGTTGGTTTCTGGGCTGACATGGATGATCCGTATGTAACTTATGATGACAACTTTATCGAGTCTGAATGGTGGGCACTTAAAGAAATCTGGGATAAAGGATTACTTTACAAAGGATTTAAAATTGTTCCTTACTGCCCGCGTTGCGGAACTCCGCTTTCTTCTCACGAGGTAGCACAGGGTTACAAGGCAGTGAAAGAACGCTCCGCTGTTGTCCGTTTTAAAGTAGTAGGTGAAGATGCATATTTCCTTGCATGGACGACAACACCTTGGACGCTTCCGTCTAACGTGGCACTTTGTGTGAACCCGGATGAAACATATGTGAAAGTCAAAGCTGCAGATAATTATACCTACTATATGGCAGAAGCATTGCTTGATAAAGTGCTTGGAGCTTTGGCAGCAGAAGGCGAAAAAGCATATGAAGTACTTGAGACTTACAAGGGTACCGATCTTGAGCGCAAAGAGTATGAACCGCTCTTTAAATGCGCAGGTGATGCGGCGGAAAAACAGGGTAAAAAAGGTCACTACGTGACTTGTGATAACTACGTAACGATGACAGACGGTACCGGTATCGTTCATATTGCGCCGGCGTTCGGTGAAGACGATGCCCAGGTCGGAAGAAAATACGATCTTCCGTTTGTTCAGTTCGTAAACGGAAAAGGTGAGATGACAGAGGAAACCGACTACGCAGGTATGTTTGTAAAAGATGCGGACAAACCGATTCTCATCGATTTGGAAAAAGAGGGAAAACTGTTCGACGCACCGAAGTTTGAGCATGATTATCCGTTCTGCTGGAGATGTGATACTCCGCTTATTTACTATGCGCGTGAGTCATGGTTTATCAAGATGACAGCAGTGCGCGATGACCTTGTGCGCAACAATAAGACCGTAAACTGGATTCCGGAATCCATCGGCGTGGGCCGTTTCGGAAACTGGCTTGAAAATATTCAGGACTGGGGTATTTCCCGCGACCGTTATTGGGGAACACCTCTCAATATCTGGCACTGTCAGGATTGCGGACATATGGAGTCTATCGGCAGCCGTAAGCAGCTGGCTGAGATGAGCGGTAATGATGCAGCTCTTACCGTAGAGCTTCACAGACCGTACATCGATGAGATAACCATCACATGTCCGGATTGCGGAAAGACAATGAAGCGTGTACCGGAAGTGATTGACTGTTGGTTTGATTCCGGAGCGATGCCTTTTGCACAGCACCATTATCCGTTTGAGAATAAGGATCTGTTCGAGCAGCAGTTCCCGGCGCAGTTTATTTCAGAGGCGGTTGACCAGACACGTGGTTGGTTCTACTCTCTGATGGCAGAATCGACGCTCCTGTTCAACAAGGCACCTTACGAGAACGTTATTGTGTTAGGCCATGTTCAGGATGAAAACGGACAGAAGATGAGTAAGTCCAAAGGTAATGCCGTTGATCCGTTTGATGCACTGGAAACTTACGGAGCAGATGCAATCCGATGGTACTTCTACATTAACTCCGCACCTTGGCTTCCGAACCGTTTCAGCGGAAAAACCGTGCAGGAAGGCCAGCGTAAGTTCATGGGTACACTTTGGAATACCTATGCGTTCTTTGTGCTCTACGCTAACATTGACGGATTTGATGCAAGCAAATATACATTAGAATATGATAAACTTCCGGTTATGGATAAGTGGTTACTCTCTAAATTAAACACACTCATTACGGAAGTAGATACAAACCTTGACAACTATCGTATTCCGGAAACAGCGAGAGTACTCGATGAGTTTGTGGATGAGATGAGTAACTGGTATGTGCGCAGAAGCCGTGAGCGTTTCTGGGCAAAAGGAATGGAGCAGGATAAGATCAACGCATACATGACACTGTACACAGCCCTTGTGACAGTTGCAAAATGTGCAGCTCCGATGATTCCGTTCATGGCAGAGGATATTTACAGAAATCTTGTGTGTTCAACAGACGCCGCTGCTCCGGAGAGTGTACATTTGTGTGACTTCCCGGTTGCAAATCCGGCTTTCGTGGATAAACAGCTCGAGGAGGACATGGATGCAGTTCTCAAGATTGTTGTTATGGGCCGCGCCTGCAGAAATACAGCAAATATTAAGAACCGTCAGCCGATCGGAACAATGTTTGTGAAAGCTCCGAAAGCACTCTCTGAGTTTTATCAGGAGATTATCGAGGATGAGTTGAATGTGAAGACCGTGAAATTCACGGACGATGTGAGAGATTTCACAACTTACACATTCAAACCGCAGCTCCGCACCATCGGACCGAAATATGGAAAGCAGCTCGGCGGAATTAAAAATTATCTTGCCGGTGTGGACGGAAATGAAGCGATGGATACTTTGAAAGCGGGAAATGCGCTCACATTTGATGTGGACGGCGTGACCGTGGAACTTGCAGAGGAAGACCTGCTTATCGAGATGAGTCAGAAGGAAGGGTATATGTCAGAAGCAGACAATACAGTGACCGTTGTTCTTGACACCAATCTGACCGAAGAACTCATCGAGGAAGGTTTCGTATACGAGATTATCAGCAAGGTACAGACGATGCGTAAAGATTCCGGATTTGAAGTGATGGATCACATCAAAGTAGGTATCAGTGGTAACGAAAAAGTTGCAAAGGTAGCAACGGCCAACAAAGATGTTATCTGCGGAAAGGTACTTGCAGATGAGCTGGCAACAGAGGTAGCCTTTGCTAACAGCAAGGAATGGAATGTAAACGGCGAAAAAGTTGTTGTTTCCGTTGAAAAGGTATAAAAGATAGGCAAAAATACAGTTTTTTTTGTATAAATAGGATGTTTCCTTTTCTGAGGAAATTATTGTATAATACCAAATGGACAAGAAAACGCTATTAAAATGAGGAGAAAAAACATGGCAACAAAGAAAAGTACAGTTCCGGTTTCACCTACATTCGATAAAGAGCTCTTTAAAAGAAGCGTTCTTTACAATGTGAGAACTTTATACCGCAAGACGTTGGAA
>JAFTVQ010000161.1 GCA_017461865.1 Lachnospiraceae bacterium
ACAATCACATCCAACGTAACATACGGAAAAGCTACAGGTAACACACCTGACGGACGTAAGAAAGGACAGCCTTTCGCTCCTGGTGCTAACCCAATGCACGGACGTGATACTCATGGTGCAGTTGCTTCCTTATCTTCTGTATCTAAACTTCCGTTCCAGCATGCACAGGATGGTATTTCTAATACATTTACAATCATTCCTGGCGCACTTGGAAAAGAAGATCAGGTATTCGCAGGCGATATCGAAATCGACTTAAACAAATAATTGGTATAAAAGGACCGGTGAATTATGGACGAAAATGCAATGATTGAAGATTTAATCAAACAGCTTGACGGCGGAATGGCAAAAGGCGTCGGTCATGTCAATGTCGAAGTTGATGAAACTCAGACAGGTTCCCGCAATGTGGAGACCATGGGATGCACCGATTGTTCCAGAACACCGCTTGCGTGCAGTGTTCCGACACTTCACCAGGGCTTGGACGATTATCAGTAATTACAGCTAATAGGAGGTAAACATTATGGCAGACATTAGTACAGCACAGGTTGATAACCTTGTGAACTTATTAGATGGTTACGCTACAAAAGGCGGACATCACCTTAACGTAAACGTTCTCAACAGAGATACATTATTAGATGCTCAGGCTCATCCTGAGAACTACCCACAGCTTACAATCCGTGTTTCCGGATACGCTGTAAACTTCGTTAAATTAACAGCTGAACAGCAGAATGACGTTATCTCACGTACATTCCACGAGTCAGTTTAATTAAACGCCTTGAAAGTGCCGCTCCATAGGAAGCGGCACTTTTTTTACTTGCATCAACTTCCGGCGCTGCGGTGACTTTGATTTTGAGATGTTTATCTTTGATTTTGAGATGTTTATCTTTGATTCTGAGATGTTTAACCGGCCCCGTGGGCATATAGAGAAAAACCGCGAATTTATACCCGGGTTTATTGGATTTTTCGGGTATTTTTTTGATCCATAAACCAATTTAACTCTTTTCTCTTTATTATTTTGCTCAAAAGTGTCCGAAATTGGACATAAATCAGTATTTTTTCATATATACCCACAAACATCAAAATCGGAAATTCACACATATTCCCATGACAACAAAAAAGAATATTTTCATATACACTCCCCACCACAAAACAGATATGTTGTGGTATACTATACGAAGACAAAGTAAGCCGATCGGCTGTAAATAAAAAACTAATCTGAAATGAGGTAACTATATATGAGCGGAAGAATTCATTCAATCGAAACATTCGGTACCGTAGACGGACCGGGAACCCGATTTGTCGTGTTTGTGCAGGGCTGTCCGATGCGCTGTGCCTATTGTCACAACCCCGATACCTGGCCGGTGAACGGCGGAACTGAGATGGAAGTATCCGAAATCATGGCACAGTACGAACGCAACAAAGCTTTTTATAACGGCGGCGGAATCACCGTAACCGGCGGCGAACCCCTCCTCCAGGTCGATTTCCTGATTGAGCTTTTCACAGAGGCAAAGAAACAGGGCGTGCACACCTGCATCGATACCTCCGGTATCACTTACAAACCGGACAATACGGAATATATTAAAAAGCTCGATGAACTAATGAAACTGACCGACCTTGTTATGCTCGATATTAAACATATCGATCCGGAAAAACACAAAGATCTGACACAGCAGCCAAATGACGGCATCCTCGCCTTTGCTGCCTATTTGAACGAAAAAGAAGTTCCGATGTGGATTCGTCACGTTGTTGTTCCGGGACTGACCGACGACGACAAATATTTGTTTGATCTCGGCTATTACATCGGTCGCTTTAAAAATCTGAAAGCACTGGATGTATTGCCGTATCACACAATGGGAAAGGCCAAATACGAACAACTCGGCATGGAATATCGACTGAAAGATGTCCCGGATATGGACAAGTCAAAAATTGTCGACAAAAAGAAAGTCATACTCGACGGCATACGGAAAATCCGTGCAGAAATGGAAGAAAATAAATAATCAATAGACTTGTTTTTCTTGCGTATTTTTTATATAATACTGTTGTTGATAGAAATTTATCAACGCTATAGGATGAACATAATTTAAGGAGGATAATGACATGGCACGTAAAATTTCAGACGCTTGTGTAGCTTGTGGTGCATGTGAAGGCACATGCCCGGTTGGAGCAATCAGCATGGGAGACGGCAAATTCGAAATCGATGAAGCAAAATGCATCGACTGCGGAGCTTGCGAAGGTGCTTGCCCAACAGGCGCTATCTCAGAAGCATAATTTAAGTTATATGAAAATGAAAATCCCGGACCAATCGGTCCGGGATTTTAACGTTCCTGCATATTCTCTTTAAAATACCAATAACAATTGCGGATTCCATCTTCCAAAGCAATGTATGAGACCCCTAAAGCTTTCGCCTTACTTCCGTCGTAGCGCTCCGACTCTTCCATACGCAGCGGAAACGGCAACGGAATCTGCTTTTCATACACTTGTGCTACCGTGATCGGCAAACTCTCAAAAGCCGGTACACCGGCTCGTCTCACAGCCTCCTGCAGACTGTTTCTCCATACTTCATAGGTCACACCTTCCGTCCCGCACACATTATATGCCTGAT
>JAFTVQ010000162.1 GCA_017461865.1 Lachnospiraceae bacterium
AGGTTTCGATTGCTCAAAATTGTTCCGGCTTTCAGCAGACACGTATCCGTCCCCGGCTGATAGACAGACTGCTCCAGCTGCATACCCGGCTTTACTGCTTTAATTTTCATTTTCCCCATTACAAAATACCTCTCAAAAAAAAATACTATACCCGCTTTTTATGATAGTATTTTCCCGCTATCATGTCAACAGACTTTACACCTGTACAGAAGCAGATTATTATCAGAAAAAAATACCGGTCACAAAAATCTCAATCCCGATTCCGATCAGAATGATTCCGCCGAGCAGAGAAGCCTTATTTGACAGCTTTGTTCCGAATTTCTTTCCGATTCCAAGTCCTGCCATGCAGATAACAAAGGTAACAAGCGCAATCAGCACAGATACAAGAAATGCCTGTCCCAAATTATAATCTGCAATCGTAAAACCGACGGAAAGCGCATCAATGGACGTCGCTATGCCCTGGATAAACAAAACCCACGTCGTAAGCTTCTCTTTTTTTACTTCCTCTTCTTCTCCGCGGATACCCTCGGCTAACATTTTTCCTCCGATAAACGCCAGCAAAACAAGTGCAATCCACGGAATATACGGCTCAAACTTTTTAAAATATCGTAGCATCGTGTGTACGAAGAGCCATCCCGTCATCGGCATGAATGCCTGAAAAAACGCAAACACGCCGGCAACGCCGCACATCCGTTTCTTTTTCATTGCCGGATCGTTTAATCCGTTAGCAAGAGACACCGAAAAAGCGTCCATGGCAAGACCCACGCCCAACAAAATGCTGCTTACAAAAAATCGTATGCCAAGCTGCATTTTCATTCCTCCTTAAATTGTTATCCTATAGTAGTGTCAAATATAGAAAAATCCGGATAACCGTCTGGCCATCCGGGGTTTTTGACAAAAAAACAGACTCCACGTATAGCTTTACAGTTATACATGAGTCTCGCAATTTAAAACAAGCCAGGCAAAATGCCAGTATGTTGACTTGCTACGGTTACCGCCCGCTACTCCCTCATGGGATATATTTTGAATCACCTTACCATCTCTTACGAAAAATGTCAATTTCTTTTGTCGTCACAATTGCAAATGTGCTCTTTTTTTATTATGATAAATATGAAAAGTTTCTATACTTCAGAAAATAATTTATCAGGGGGTGCCAAAATGGCTAAAACTGCACAGGAGATTATGGATCTCATCAAAGAGCAGGACATTAAAATGGTCGACTTTAAAATCGTCGATATCAACGGACAATATCGTCATGTAACGATTCCTGCACAGCAATTCTCTACAGAAACAATGGAAAACGGCATCGGTTTCGACGCTTCCAACTACGGATACGCAGTGGTAGAAAAAAGTGACATGGTATTTATTCCGGATCTTGATACTGCCATCGTAGATCCATTCTGCGAAATCCCTACGTTATCCATCACAGGAAATGCAATGATCATCGATTATCCGAAAAACCGTCCGCTGGACCAGTACCCACGTAACATTGTGCAGGCTGCGGAGCAATACATGAAAGACACCGGTATCGCAGATACCATGATGATTTTACCTGAATTCGAGTTCCATCTGCTCGACAATGTAGGTTGGTCCGTCCAGCCGAATGAAATCGGCGTAGGCATCGATGTGGCACAGGCCTACTGGAACAGTGCGGAGGAAGGAAAAGGTAATGTGGTAGCTCACCAAAAAGGTTATCATGTAGCAAAGCCTTTTGACCGTTCCTATGAATGCCGTTCCGAAATGTGCCTCCAGATGGAAAATGCCGGAATCCCGATCAAATATCATCATCCGGAAGTCGGCGCAGCCGGACAGTTCGAGATCGAGCCGATGCTCGGCCAAATGTCAAAAATGGCAGATAATACCATGATGATAAAATATATCATTCATAACACAGCACTCAAATACGGCAAGACAGCAACTTTCATGCCAAAGCCGATTTATAATGAAGCCGGAAACGGTATGCATGTACATATGCTTCTGTTAAAAGACGGTCAGCCTGTTTTCTCCGACGATAACGGTTATGCGCATCTGAGCCAAACCGCTCATTACTTTATGGGAGGACTTCTGAAACATATTTCTTCCCTTTGTGCGCTGACCAATCCGAGTACCAACTCCTTCAAGAGACTGGTTCCGGGATTTGAAGCACCGGTTACCGTCGGCTACGCAACTTCAAACCGCAGCGCTGTCATCCGCATCCCTGCTTACGCAAAAACGCCTATGCTTCGCCGCTTTGAAATCCGTAATCCGGACGCAACCTGTAACCCGTACCTCTGCTATGCAGCTATCCTGATGGCAGGTCTTGACGGTGTCAAAAACCAGATTGATCCGCACGAAAACGGATGGGGACCGTATGACATGAATCTTTACACATTGTCCGATGAGGAAAAAGCCAAACTCTCCTCTCTTCCGACAACACTCGATGCAGCGCTGGATGCACTGGAAGCCGACCACGACTACCTTACCGCCGGCGGCGTGTTCCCGGAACATCTGATCAAAAACTTCATTGCAAACAAACGGAAAGAATGTGCCGAACTTGCCAAGATTCCGCATCCTGCCGAGTTCGACAGATACTTCAACTTATAATAACTTTAAGCCATGCAGATAAGTGCGAAAGGGCCGTGCAAGCTTGCTTGCTGAGGTCCTTTTCCACTTATCTATAAGGCGCGAAGCGCCGATATGAGCAAAAAGGAAGCCTCGCAGAGGCGTTTTTGCGAATAACGCATGGCGCAGGCAGGCATTTTGCGAATAACGCATGGCGCAGGCAGCAAAACGTACGGCACAGATTAAAAGGAGAATTCTATGAAATGTCCATATTGCGGCGCAGAAGTTACGCCGAACACAAAATGCGAATACTGTGATTCCTTTGTGGAGCGGGAAACTGCCGAAAATTCTTCCAACACAGACTATCAGGAACAACTCGAGGATATCATCCTCGAAACCGCGGAACATTTCGGCGAAGCTTTACACGGAACTGCCTCAGAGATCGGAGACGCTATCGAAAAAGCATCCACACCGGAAAACAAGCGTTTTATCAAAAAACTTATTATCACAATCATTGCCATCATTGGGGTTTTTATATTATTCTTCTTTTTATTTCTCTTCAGTACCTTACGCTCCGCTTTTACTTTCATGGATGGTTTGTACGGAAATAGCACAGAAGATTCCTATTATACAACCGCTGAAAATGTCACGGAAATGCAGGATATCCGTTCTTTAACCGACGAAGAAGGTATGATTGGTCACCTGGATGAGAACGGCGTCATGACACTCATGTATGAAGATACCGAATGCGATACCATGTTGCTTGACGAAACTCTGCTCAACTGGCTGAACAAACACGGACACTCTTTGGATACCGTAGGCGTTTTGTTTACCACCGACAGCGATGGCAATGTCACCTCGCTTGCCCTGTCATCCGATACGTTTTATGTACTGCAACAACAAGATTCCGGCTATCTGGTTCTTCGCAGCGGCGACGTATTCCGCACCACCTCCGAAGTCACTTTGGAGACAGGGTGTTACTATGACGGTTATTTTAATTACCCGGATCTCAATGTTCATTCTGCCACGGAAGGAGAGGGCAATGGTTATTCCGTGTTTGATCCGACCTGCGAGGCAAAAGAAGTACATACTTTTACCGATCCTTATACCGGAGAAGAGCTCCCTGTCCCGATGATTTACATGGATGACATGTGGTATCACTGCACACAGGAACTTTACGACGCATGCACCGAAGGCAAGATCATTCCAACTGATGTGCGCGTAGATAAGTCTCTAAATATAATATACACGAAAAAATAAGCAAAAGGGTGTTCCCAAAGTCAAGACTTAAGGAACACCTTTTCTGATTATTGCCCGATTTCATATCCGTCTTTCGCGTTGCCGCTCAAAATATACGTATAAACTGCACCTGCTTTTGCAGCAACCTTAAACTCCGGTTTTACCGGGAAAGCATAATTTTGTTCATCATACACTTCCGCCTGCATGACGATTTCCATATCATTTTTCCAATCCGACAGTTCAAAATCCAAAGGATAAAATGTAAATGTCATGGATTCACCCTGCCTGATTGCACGGTCTTCGTCTGCACATCCTCCGGCCTGCATTCCCTTATGCTCACCGCCCAGCGAATAAGAAATTCCCATCATCGCAATCTCATCCTCTGTATTATTTATAATCTTAATACCGATTTCTTTTCCTTCTGCCACCTGCGAATTGAACTCCCGCTCAAATTCTGCTTCAGTTTGCAACCTCAGTTCTTCCTGCGCGCGGGCTTCTGCATCTACCTGCTGCGATCTATGCTTCTGAGCTTCCATAGCCTGCTGCAATGCCAGCGCCTCCTCCGCATCCATAAACGCATATCCGTCCAGTCCTGTTTTTTGTATCAGTTTCTGAAGCAAAAGCACATTATCATAACAATCTTTAATGTCGTATCCTGCAAACTCCGTGGCCTCTGCAATTGTCACTGTAAGCTCATTTTTTTCTCCGTCCGCCACATATTCATAGGTCACTTCACCCAGGTTTTCCACAACCGCCAGAAGAACGTAAGCATAAGATTTCAGCATATTCTCTTTTATGGCTGCACGTTGCGATGTCATTTCCTCTTCTAAAATAAATTTCCATCCGTAAGGCTCCCGGGTCGTCTGCAGTTCATTACTGAAATTGCCGAGATAACTTCCCATATTCAACGCGGCAATCGGAAGCGCATTGGCCGGCATATCTCCCACATACGGATGTCTCGCAGCATACACAGCAGAAGTGATTGCCAATATATCCTCTCCCTCGGCCCAGATAATCCGCTCTCCCACTTTTACCTGTTTCATCTCCGATTTCGCTGCATATTCCGATGTCATAACACCGCAATTGTTCCACGGACCGGCAAGCACCGCTTTGAACGAAACATTTACGATTCCCGGCTCTTCCTCCTCAAAGTGAATATCACACGGAACACGGGCACTGTCTGTCATTGTAGCTTGCAGTGTTAAAATATTGTCTCTCACCTCCGCTTTGCAGTACACGGATTCACTCCCCACCGGATCTCCGATAATAAACATATTTGCGAACACAAGGGAAAGGAAAATAATAAACGCGCCCAAAACACTTATGACCACAACCCTTCTTGATTGATGCCTTGTTTTTTTCAAAAAATCTATTTCCTTCTGTTGCACATCATCCTTCACACTTGCTTCTGTCACATCCGGTTCCCGCATGGCATCCAAAGCTTCCTTACAATCCGCGCAATCCAAAACATGTTCCTCCACCATTTGATTGGTTACATCACTTGTCAATTTATCAATGTAGGACGGAAACAAATCTCTGATGAGCTCACATGGTAATTTATTCTTCATCATTTTCCATCTCCTTTCTCATTTTCTCTTTTCCTCGGTAAAAAGTTACCCTCGCCCAATTTTCTGTCTTCTCCATAATCTCACCGATTTCCCGGAAAGACAGATTTCCGAATATTCTTAAATACAAAACCTCCCGAAACGGTTCCGGACATTCATGCAGCTTTTTCATCAGTTCCACGCGTGACTGCGCTTTCATAACTTCATCTTCTGCAGAATCTCCGGCCGGCCTCAGTTCATCCGCTTTGTCTTCCCACGGTTCCGTATGAGGATGCTTTCTCTGATAAGAAAGCCATTGATTTTTCGCTATCGCACAAAGCCAGGTAGAAATCTGACAGCTTCCGTCAAAACGTCCGATACTGCGGATTGCCTGATAGAATGTTTCCTGCGTCAGTTCTTCGGCCAAATCGCTGTTCTGCGTACGCGTCAGCAAGTACTTGTAGACTGTTTGCGCATACGCCTGATATATCTCATCCATCGACTGCATGTTGTCCCTCCTTTCGTTTGTTCTGTCTGTTAATGCTGAAAATTTCTGTTTCGTTACACATTATCGCAAAAAAAATAAAAGCTGTCACTTTTTTCATGACAGCTTTTTGCTCATAACCTATATTTTATTCATTCCACGGATCCGAAGATACATCTACCGGTTCCGGGGACACATTGACAGGCTCGGTACGTTTGTCTTTCCACAGAAACATAGCCAGTCCGATCACAATAAAAAGCACAGATATAACGCCGAAAACAATCAGCATATCTTTTTCCATAACCGGAATCAGCTTGTACGGCACAAAATATTCTTCTGCCTGCTCCCGATTCTCTGCACCATACCAATCATAATACAGTTCATACAAATCACTGTCCAGTTTCCACACCTTCGCATTGATTGGCTGAACCGTCGTTCCGAACTGATCGGTTTCACCGTCAATATAAGCCCATGTCTCCTCTACAATGTCATCCATTGTACCGTAATTTGCTTTGCTCACCTCAAGTGTCAGCAGCTTTGTCTCTTCTTCTGTCGCGCCGTAAGCCGGGAATATATACCATCTCTTTGTATCATTTTCCGTGCTTACCGTAACACCGTAACGTTTCTTCTCCGTCGTCTGTGACGCATAATAATCATAGACAAAATCCACATTACCCGTGACATGCATGCCCTGCTCCAATTCATTGCAATTCATTTCATATACATCCTGCGCCGGAGACATGATAATCTTTACCTCCCGGAATACAATCCACGCAAATACAATACCTACAATCAAAATCAGAATCCCTTTTAACTTTCTTTGCATATTAAATCCTCCCTCTTAAGAATCTCTCAACGCCATCATAATACAACAATATGTGACAAAGTACAAGAAAAAAAGAAACGCCGACTTTTCAACGTTTCTTCCATAAAATAAGTGCCCGCGACCGGAATCGAACCGGTACTGTATCGCTACAACAGGATTTTAAGTCCTGCGCGTCTGCCAGTTCCGCCACGCGGGCTTTTCCTATAAAAAGCAAAAGACCTTGCGGTCTTTTACTGAAATGGGCGGAGAAGGATTCGAACCTTCGAAGGCATTGCCAGCAGATTTACAGTCTGTCCCCTTTGGCCACTCGGGAATCCACCCATGTAAGAGCACTTGTGCTCTGACAATATGAAATATTAGCACAAACATTCCAAAAAAGCAATATTTTTATGAAAATTATTTATGCTTTAAAATGACAACAGAAGTCGGAGGTAACGTCACCGTCACCCTGCCCATGGACACCTCATATTCTGCTCTCTCCGTCGTATATCCATCCGCATGAGTGAGCATGAGACGCTCCATAACGGCTTCTCTCGGCACACCGTATTCCCATACGGTCAGTTCTTTTGTTATCTCATGATAATTATTATTCACCATGATGAGCATCTGTTCATCTTTGTTAAAGCGCGCATAGGCAATAAAGTTATAATCAGAAAGCGCTTTTTTGATTGATCCGGTTTTCAATTCCGGATTTTCCTTGTGAATACGAATCATTTCTTTATGGAAAGCAATGAGATCATGATCCTCTCTTCCCCAAGGATACGTACGCCGGTTGTCCGGATCTGTGAATCCGCAAAGTCCCGCCTCGTCTCCGTAGTAAATCGTCGGCGCTCCCGGCCAAGTCATCTGAACTGCAACCGCCTCGCGCATCACCGCCTTGTTTACATCCCAGTTGGCTGCTTCACTTCCCATAGTATTTACACGACCGACCTTTTTGTTGGTACGGGTCAGAAAACGCGAATGATCATGATTGGAAAGT
Organism: Lachnospiraceae bacterium; assembly: GCA_017461865.1. Classification (GTDB taxonomy): domain Bacteria; phylum Bacillota; class Clostridia; order Lachnospirales; family Lachnospiraceae; genus SVFI01. Next base: position 7,614 of record JAFTVQ010000162.1, read on the forward strand.
TCATTCATCGCTACCTGAAGAGCCGGTGTTGTGAATGCAGCCCCGTGATGAATCATCGCTCCCCAGAAACTGTCTGCATTCCCGTATAAATCTTCCCTGTAATCATCACTGTGCTTCTGCATACCGGTCAAAAACCATGTCAAAGGCTCCATGAATGCGTCGTAATTCATGACAGTATCCCACTCGCAATTCTCAATCCAATCTTTCGGCGAACCATAATGCTCAGCCAAAACAATCGCGTTCGGATTCGCTTCTCTGACCGCATCGTGAAAATCCTTCCAGAAACGGTGATTCATTTCCTGTGAATGTCCCAAATCAGCTGCTACATCAAGACGCCATCCGTCCACATTGTACGGCTCCGAAACCCATTTTCTTCCGATTTCAAGCACATAGTCATACAACTCTTTAGAGCCTTCATAATTGAGTTTCGGTAAAGTATCATGTCCCCACCATCCATCATACGTCGGATTGTAAGGCCATCTGTGTTCCTCATAAAAGCGGAAAAAATTGCGATAAGGACTCTCTGCAGAGACAAATGCTCCCTTATCATACCCTTCAAAATCTTCATAAATCCGCTCACGGTCCATCCACTTATTAAAGGATCCGCAATGATTGAATACACCGTCAAGAATAACTTTCATACCGCGTTTGTGCGCTTCCTCGACAAGTTCCGCAAAAAGTGCATTGGACGCCTCGAGATTCTTTTTGTTCGCCACACGGTTAATGTAGCGTGTTGCCATACGGTTTTCCTTCTCGTGCGGCTGCAACAAATCTCCCTGATCATCTACAATTTTTCCGAAATGCGGATCGATGTAATCGTAATCCTGAATATCGTATTTATGATTGGACGGAGACACAAACAGCGGATTAAAATAAATCACATCCACGCCAAGCTCCTGCAGATAATCCAGTTTCTGCATAACACCGGCCAAGTCACCGCCGTAAAACTCACGCACGCCCATCATGGCCGGATACTTATACCAGTCCGTCACCTGATTGACATGCTCTCCGATATAGTTATACTCATCCGTCAAAACATCATTGGTCGGATCTCCGTTATAAAAACGATCCACATAAATCTGGTACATGACTGCACCTTTCGCCCAGTCCGGCGTATGCTGACCGGGTATCAACGTGAATTTATAATAATCCTGCGCTTCTTTCGTCACACCGCGGAGATCATAAACGCAAGATGCCTTTCCGTCATGAATCTCAAAATAATATTCCAATTTTTCATTTCCGAGGGAAATTTCAATCTGGTAAAAATCAAACTCGTCCGTCTGCTTTACCTTTTCCATAACAATTTTTTCGTCATTATGAACATAAAACACATAATCTACATTATTTCTGGCTGTACGGAAACGAATTTTTACCGTCTCAAACGGTTCCGGCTCCGGCGGAATCACATAATCACCGGTCATATCGGAAAAAAGAGCTTTTTTATTAAAGACAGGTCTCATAGAAGTGATATATTTTAAATTTCTCTCTACCTGATAGAGCTGCTTGTCATTCATAATATAAACCTCCGCATTTCCTCTCTATTTTATAGTATATGCACCTTTAATTCAATAAGTTTTTACCCGTAAAAGGTCGAAAGGCCGGTTAACAAGTTAACCGGCCTTTCGGAGAAGGTATTTCTTTCTTATGGGGTATAGCAAAAAACTATGTAATGTATTGGGGGGTTACAAGTGTATTCTAGCAAAGGGTATCTATAATGTCCAGTCTCACTTTTCACAAATTTAACAAAAACAAATATTGTTTTTTGTCTATTTTTCACAACAACAAAGAAAGCGTGTCAATAACAGACACGCTTTTCTCCTATTTTATTGTGAATTATCAACAAACAACGCCTCGAATTCCTCTCTCGTGATACGTTCTTTCTCAAGAAGAAGTTCTGCACAAGAGTGAAGAACGCCGATATTCTCATGAATGATATCTTTGGCCTTGTCGTAACACTCTGCGATAATGCGTTTCACTTCCTGATCAATCTGACTCGCCACCGCTTCGCTCATGCTCTTGGTATGGGCAAGATCCCGCCCGATAAACACTTCGTCGCTGTCATCTTCATAGTTAACTGTTCCGATCAACTCTGACATACCGAATCTTGTCACCATTTTTCTTGCTTCGCTCGTCGCTTTCTTGATATCACTGGATGCGCCTGTCGTAATATCGTCAAAAATCATTTCCTCCGCGATACGTCCGCCGAGCGACACCATAATATCCTGAAGCATCTGCCCCTTGGTCATAAACATATCGTCCCGCTCCGGAAGAGGCATCGTATATCCGGCTGCACCGATTCCTGTCGGAATAATGGAAACGGTATAAACCGGTCCCACATCCGGAAGCACATGAAACAGGATTGCATGTCCCGCCTCATGGTACGCGGTAATTTTCTTTTCTTTTTCCGATACAACACGACTTTTCTTTTCGGCACCGATTCCGATTTTGATAAACGCCTTCTTTACATCTTCCTGCTGGATATAGGCTTTATTTTTCTTGGCTGCAAGAATAGCCGCTTCGTTTAACAGGTTTTCCAAATCCGCTCCCGTGAATCCGGCTGTCGTCTGTGCGACCTGCTTCAAATCCACGTCCTCCGCCAAAGGTTTGTTTTTGGCGTGAATCTTGAGAATGTCTTCTCTGCCACCCACGTCCGGTCTTCCTACGCCGATCTTTCGGTCAAACCGGCCCGGTCTTAAAATTGCCGGATCAAGAATATCTACACGGTTGGTCGCCGCTAACACGATAATTCCCTCATTTTCCGCAAAGCCATCCATCTCGACCAGCAGCTGATTGAGCGTCTGCTCTCTCTCGTCATGTCCGCCGCCCATACCGGTTCCGCGGCGTCTCGCCACCGCATCAATCTCATCAATGAACACAATACACGGATGATTTTTCTTGGCTTCCTCAAATAAATCCCGGACTCTGGATGCACCGACACCGACAAACATCTCAACAAAATCGGATCCCGAAATAGAAAAGAACGGAACGTTCGCTTCCCCGGCAATAGCTTTCGCCAGCATGGTCTTTCCGGTTCCCGGAGGTCCCTCCAAAAGAACGCCTTTCGGAATCCGGGCTCCCACTTTTGAAAACTTCATAGGATCCTTTAAGAAATCAACAATTTCTTCCAAGTCTTCTTTTTCTTCCTGAAGCCCGGCAACATCTTTGAGGGTTAATTTCCCTTCACCGATTCCCATCATACGCGCCTTGGATTTGCCGAAATTCATCATTTTTCCGTTGCTTCCGCCGCCACCGGAATGACTGTTAATCAATGAAAAGAAGAAAATGAATACGATGAAAACCACAAGAATCGGAAGCACATAGTACAAAAACCAGTTTTCACTCGGCATGTCCTGCATAATCACAGGAACATCCTTTGTCTCGCGAAAAACATCTTCCACCTTCGTCACATCGGAAACATACAGTTCCCTGATACGCCCGTCTTCCGTCTCAACATAAACGGTACCCGTCGGAACTTCACTGTTCGGCGCAATCGTCACGGAAACAATATTCGCCTCATCAAAGTCCGTCATAAAATCATTCCAGTTATACCCGGTTTCATTACTTCTTACGGTACTAATCCAAATAGCAATCCCCAAAAGAATCAGAATGACAATAAAATATCCTCCGACACCTTTTGACTTATTATTTTCGTTCATCACAAATAACCTTTCTCTATCCTTTTATTCTTCAAATTCCACGACACCGATATACGGAAGATTACGATATCTCTGTGCATAATCAAGTCCGTATCCCACAACAAACTCATCCGGAATAGTATATCCGTTATAATCAATCTTAACTTCGACCACGCGCCGATCCGGCTTGTCAAGAAGTGTACAAAGTTTCAGCGACGCCGGCCCTCTCTCCCGGAGCATATTGAGCAAATGGCTGAGTGTACGACCTGTATCAATAATATCCTCCACAACTATAACATGGCGTCCCATAATTGATTCTTCAAGATCCTTCACGATTTTAACCTCTCCGCTGGAAGTCGTTGACATACCATAACTGGATGCAGACATAAAATCAATGGTAACCGGAACCGTAATCCGCTTGGACAATTCACACATAAAATAACTGCCTCCGCGCAATATTCCGATAATATGAATCTCTTTTCCCTCGTAGTCATGATTAATCTGTTCTGCAAGTTCACGAATTCTTGCCGAAACCTCTTCTTCGGAAAACATGACTCTAATCTTTTCTGCCATTTTTCTTATCCTCCCGTAACTGTTATCTCCAGTATTCTTTTCGTAGTCTCATCAGTTTTTACGTAGCTGCTGATCCGTTTTCCTACAAAATAAAGCATATGATTTCCGCCGGTCACAAGAATGCTCTCATTTCTCTGCCAAGCCGGAATCTTCTCATTCACCATATAATCTTTAACAAATTTTCTGTTTTTATGATTAAAATAGAAAAAATCATCCTCTCTGGGTGACCGCACCATCAGCGGTCCTTCTATTTTATCATAATCCAGCCATTTCGTATATGTTTTTGTAGGAATGTCTGCATTTAAATCAAACTCCGACACTTTCAGATTCATTTCCCTTCCGTCCGGAAGAATCACCTGCACACCATGTTCCAACTCCGCCGGATCTACATATACACAAAAAGGCTCTGCATCATTTTCTTCCCATTTATCTTTGCTGAAAATCAGCTCATGATAACTTTTTTTCACACAAATTCCATAAGGCAAATCACTGCTGCTTCCCACCTGCAAACCGGCCAGTCGTTGCACCGCTTCCACATGTACTGCAGAGATATCTTTTTTACTGCCTGCCAGCTGTGCAATACAATACCTTATTATCTCTCCGGACAGATATGGATGAAGTTGATCATATATCTCAAGCAAAAGCACGATGCGCCCCTGCTGCAATTGCCGAAAATCCGCACAGCGGGATAACGCTTCGTGCAGTTGCTGCTGCAGATAATCCCGTGCCTGCAACACAATCTGACCCGCACCGGCAATATGTTCCGCCGCCCCTTCACATACTTCTTTCTCTAATACAGGTAAAACCTTATGACGAATGCGGTTTCTCGAATAGTCCGTCTGCGCATTGGTCTCATCGGTTACATAGTCCGCCCCGATTTCATCCAGGTAACATTCAATCTCCTCTCTGCCTATCGAAAGAAGAGGACGTATAATATTATCTCTGACAGGCCGGATACCGCAAAGCCCATCCAATCCGGTCCCTCTGCACATGTGAAACAATATGGTCTCTGCCTGATCATCCATATGGTGAGCCACGGCTATCTTCTGCGCCCCCACCTTACGGGCTGTTTCAGCAAAAAATTCATATCGGACCTTTCTTCCGGCCTCCTCCGTTGACATTCCGTTTTCCCCTGCCACAGCTGCCACATCTGACCGGAGCACATGGACACGGATTCCTTCCCGTTCGCATAGGTTTTTTACAAACTCCTCATCCCGCACAGCACTCTCCCGGAGCATGTGGTTGACATGTGCTGCCTCAAATGAAATACCCATTTCCTTTTGCAAAGCGAGAAACACATAAAACAAACAAACTGAATCTGCACCGCCGGACAGACCGAGAAGTACTTTCTCTCCCGGTGCTGTCATATGTAATTTTTTCATATAAGAACACACAGCATCCACCAGCCGGCGTCCCTTTTTCTTCATATTATCCATAGTCTCAATATAGCCTTTTTGCGGCTAAAATGCAACCGGAAGCACGCCCTTTTCGCACACACCCACAGCAAGAACCGTCATATCATCCCGTATCACACCCCCACCGGCCCGTATCGCCGTCTGCAATATATTCGCCGCCAAATCTGACAGGGTATGTCCGACATATCCGCTCACATAAGACCGAAACATCTCCATATTGTCGTAAAACAAATCCATAATTCCATCGGAAGCGAGAATCATAACATCCTGACTTTGCAAAAAAACAGACTCCCTGTATCCGTCAACACGCGGATTGATTCCGAGCGAAAGCCTGTCCGCTGCAAATTCTCTCACTTTTCGGTCTCGAATAAGGAAGGAAGGCGCCGCTCCGTTTTTACATATCCTGCATTCTCCCGTATACAGATTCAACTCCAACAAATCGAGAGAAACGCTTCTCTCTCCCCGATATTGCAAATAGAGCATTTCATCGCACATGTGAATACAACTCTTTACGGCAAGTCCGGATTCCACATGCCTCTCAACCATCAGAAGAACTTTTTCACTGTCCTCGCAGGCTTTTTCCCCACTTCCCATCCCGTCTGCAATGGCCGCAATATAAGTTCCGTCCCCAAACTCCCTCATCAGATAATTATCGCCGGATAACTCTTCCCCTTCTTTCGTCACCTTAGCATAACCTCCGTATATCTGAAAAGAAGGCTCCTCCTGAAAACAAAATGTTGTCCATTCATCCTTCACATAAAGATGCCCCTCTGTCGGCGGAAGCATACGGATATGCAAAACCTCCGTCAGCAAATCGGCAATATCATCCGCATCATAGTAGGTTCTTTCCCGTGCACGCAGCAACATCCCTATTTCCGTATATCCATTCCTGTTTTCTGTCTTATAAAATTCCCTGATTTCAATCCCTGCATTTATAAGTTCTTTTACAATTCTTTTTTCCTGTTTTTCCGCAAGAGAGGACTGTCCCCATACCGGCTTGGCAAGTCCGGCCAGTTGTCTTGATGCACTTCGCAAAACACCGTAAAAAACAGCCCTCTGCCTGTCCATCTCTTTTCTTGCAAAAAGATCTGCCCTTGTCACATAAACTTCATCCTCTTTCTTCTCTTCCGGCAAGTAAGATTCTGCAATATCATTTAGCAAATCTGCATATTCCGTTACACGGCTCTTTGTAAATTCCGATAGAATTTCCTTCTCTTCCATCCCGACGCCTCCTCTTCAAAAACTCTGTCCATATATACTCACCGTTAAGTATACCGAAAAGTCTTTTCGGAATTTGTCAAAGAAACTCCCTGTATCCCCTTAAAATTGCGACAAAAAAATAAAGTATGTCTGCCTCTTCTCACAAACATACTTTATTTCTGTAATTTAAATAAAATTTCGTCACTATGTACCAGCCCGAGTTTCTCCTGTGCAACCTCTTCCACATAAGAATCTGTCTGTACATATTTTCTCAATTCCTCCAGTTCCAAAGCTCTCTCTTCCTGTACTGCAATCTGCTGTTCCAGCTCTGCTTTTTTCAATGCATATGCATCCTGCTTATCCTTTAAATTCTTTCCCGAAAAGGACACAAGCACCAACATAATCGAAAGTACAACTCCGATGAGAACCGCATCGAACCGGTTTTGCTTCTTTTTACGATGAATGTTCCGACTCATGGGTATCCCTCTGTTTTTCATTTTTGTGTTTACATAAAATTATCTTAAACCCTTTTATGTCGCCCGTCAACTTCTTTTTTATTTGGAAAAATCCGGTTTTCACGACTCTTGCACCTCTCGAAAATGCCGATTTTACAAGCATTAGTGGGGGCTTTATGAAGCCAACCACAACATATAGTATCCGGCCCAGTATTGTTGACATAAAAATTACCAGTTTGTCACCAATTATTTTTTTATAAAAAAACATTCCTATAAAGAGACCGAATACGGCAAACCAACGCAAAGAACCGTGATTCATATGATAAAGCAACAAAAACAGGGCAACCGAAACAAATACCCAAAAAAGAATGTCCTCAAGTGCAACAAAAAAATATTTGTGTCGCACAACTCTTCTTACAACACGCAACGCGTCATAAACCGCCGTAATCAAAATTCCGACAAAAAAGCAGCTCACCCACAGAATGCTCTCATTTACCACATCTGCACTCATTATCTGAATAATTTCCCTAAAAAGGACTCTCCTTTTCCACTGTAATTATTCACATCCGAGTAGGTAAGAGAATCTATTTTTCCCTCAATATCCACCTCTCCTTTTTCCAAAGTCAGTCTGTTCACATGCAAATCGCTCCCCTTGAGCATCAGCATTCCCTGATCGGTTTCCAAAAGAATTTCCGACAGATCAAAGGAAAGCACATCCGAAACACCGCTGACGAGACATGTCCTCCGGTTTGTCATCATAATCTTATGGGCACGCTGCTTGGTTTCTTCCATAAAATTTCCTCCTTGTTTTTCATAATTCAGCACAGAGTACGTTATCTAAATATATGAACAGGAGGATGCTTTTATGAAAAAATGTCCCGCTACAAATAGCGGAACATTTCTTTTGCCTCTTCCTTGCGGACTGTTTCCTGTACTGCCACAACCTCGACCTTTACCTCTTTATCACCAAAACTGATTGTAATCTCATCTCCGACCTTCACTTCTGTTCCGGCCTTCGCCACTTTGTCATTGATTTTCACCCGACCGGCATCGCATGCCTCGTTGGCTACTGTGCGTCGTTTGATCAGTCGCGACACTTTTAAATATTTATCAAGTCTCATCCTGATTCCTTTCATAAAAAAAGCTGTAACACATTCGTGCTACAGCTTTCAAATCAATTAAGCGTTTACTAAATCTTTTAAAGCTTTACCTGCTTTGAATTTAGGTGCTTTAGAAGCAGCGATCTTCATCGGAGCGCCACTCTGAGGATTTCTTCCTTCTCTTGCTGCTCTTTCAGATACTTCGAATGTACCAAAACCTACTAACTGGATTTTGCCACCTTTCTTTAACTCATTAGAAACAACATCTGTGAAAGCTTTTAATGCGTTTTCTGTATCTTTCTTTGATAATCCTGCCTGATCAGCCATAGCTGCAACTAATTCTGCTTTGTTCATTTTGAACTCCTCCTCTTATTACTGAGTATTTTATTTTTGTCATTTCTCTCTTTGGGAAATGCCTAATACTATTTATATCCTTTTTTACCCACGTTGTCAAGGAAAAAAAGGTATTTTTCAAGGTTTTTTGGGCTATCCGTCCTTTTCCAGACTTGAGAAAGAATATCTGACATCTTTATCGGTGTTATCCACTTCAAGAGAATAACTTCTGGTCACATACCCACTCTTTCTTACAGACACGGTATAGGTACCGCTCTTCTTATCAAAACTGGTAGGTATCACGCCGATATACTTGCCGTCCACATAGAGTTCCGCTTCCTCCGGCGCATCGATATACACTTTATACCCACTTCCGTCGGACGCCGTAATCGCGCTATTACCGCTGACTGTATCCTCATCCTTGTCCGGGGTAGCACCATCGCCGGAATCTGTATCGGAATCTTCCTTTTTCTCCTCCATGTCAATACTGATATTCGCCATCTCCTGACCGACTTTTATATAGCGGGAAAGGGTACTGTATCCCTCTGCCGTCACTTCAATATGATGAATTCCGTAAGAAAGCTTCACTACACCGTTATATTCGGTCTCCTGACCGTCAATCTTCAAAACAGCACTTGACGGATTGATAGTAAACACAATTCCTCCCGTCATGTCTTCATTCTGATCCTTCGGAACAAGATCGGAAACATCTACCTGTGTCTCTTCGTTAGAATCCACCGTAATCTGCTTTGACCCGGAAACATCGTCACAGGAAATGAGCATTTCGTAGGTGCCCGCCGGAACAACAAGAAGCATGTCCTTCTCCACTTTTCGTATAATGGACTGTCCGAACTCAACCCATCCTCCCTCAAAAGGTTCCGAATTCACCAGGCGCACATATCCGTGTCCGTTGGTAATCGCAATGCTTTCGATTGTATGATCCGTACTTACAATGCGAAGGGTGTCCATCTCATTAATGTCCATAAGCGTTAACAGCTCTCCGTCTGCCAAAACAGGTGCCCCCTCCTCGATGGCATACTGCTCCCCATCCACCTCAAACTTAAGTGCTCTGCGGTTAATGTCAAAAGAAGTTACCTGTTCCGTTACCGTCGCCGATTTATCCAGCCATATATTTTTGGCACGTTTATCCCCTTTGATAAACGTAACTTCTACTATATCACCTTCCGTCAACTGTCCCGCAACAAGTTCCTCATCATATCTGCTCTTAATGCCCGTAGAGTTATCGTAAGACAACGTATAACTTTTTCCGACAGAACTATTATAAAATGTTATTTTTTGTTTTGCTTCATCTATTTTCTGTATTACTGCCCGATCCAGCGAATCTGCTTGGGGAATCTTTTCTTCACTCTCCGAAAATAATTCCTGTTGCCAAACAACATCCTCTGTCTCTGTCGTATTCTGCCCATCCGATCCGCATCCGTACAACATAAAAACAGCGCAGAAAATAAAGAACCGCAAGAAATATTTTTTCATCTGCAGCCTTCCTTTCTGCGCTAAGTATAGCATACACTATCTGCATGTTTCCAGCCATTTATTCAAAAAGAGCTGTCTTTTCTCCTCCTTCTCCTCAAAGGCCGAAAGTTTCTCCTGCTGCCTTCTCGCGGGAACAGACTTACGCCGGTTCAGATAGCCGTTCGCAATTTTCCAAAATTTTTCAGGATAGAGAAATCTTGCATACAGATAACTTTTCTCTGCCCGCTCCAATACAATGATCTGTTCATAACTTTTCAACATTTCCTCTGCCATAGTATATGACCAGTCGTTTTTCTCCAAAACCTTCCTCATAAACAGATACACATCTTTCAATTGCAGATGGGCACCTAATTTTTCAAAATTAACAAAAGCTACCTCTTTCCCCGCAAATAGAATATTATGCTGTGTACAATCCCCATGAACTAACATTTTTTCTTCCATCTGTTTTTCTCTGAGAACAGCAATACAATCTTTATCCAGAAAAGAATATGCTACAGCAGCCTGCTCCATATATATGTCATACGATCTTAAGAAAGCGAGTTCAAACTCTTCCTTGCGGGGACTTTTCCGGATATAGTTTCTTGTGCGCACAATCTCTGCCGTGCGTCTGTCAAAATCTTCCTGCAGATCATCCGCTTTATCAAATGTCGCGAAATCCTCCGGCACTTTCACGTTCCGCATTGCAAGATGAAGCCGGGCCAGCGCCTTAATCGCCGTCTTACACTCCTCCGGGTCTGTCACATCACATTCTCTTCCCTCGATATATCCTTTCACTATATATTTTTTACCTTCATAATCACTGCAAAACAGTTCCCCATCCATTGTTCTCATAATAAGATCAAGCGGGCCGTCGTACTTTTGTGCAACTTCCCGAAGCAGCGTTTCCACCTGAAGTAAATGGTCCTGGGGTCCGTGATATTCCACCAAAGCAACCAATCCTCTGTCTGTTTCGGCGATAATTGCTCCTCTTCCTTTTCTTGTTTTTTCTATATTCAGATTATATTTTTCAAATAAGGAAACAGCTCTGTCATTCATAAAAAAACCCCTTCATAAGAATGTCTTATTTATCTTATGAAGGGCGTCTTTAAAAAATGCTTTTTGATGCAACAGAAAGAAGGTTTTCTTTTTCATTTTGGTCCGGATCTTCAAGCACAAGTTCCAGAAGCATATGAAGTATTTCTCCAATCTGCGGTCCCGGTTTCATTCCGAGTGCGATCAGATCCTGCCCTGTTACCGCAAGGTCTTTCAGCGAAAAACACTCCCCCTCTTCCTTAATCTGCTCATACACTGTTTTCAGTTGTTCCAATTCCTCCAGCTTCCGCTCTCTCTGATAACTGCTCTGTGCCATCGTATCGGCTCTTTTTACCTCGAGCAGCAGCAAAAACAAGTCTTCTCCCATCTTATTGAGTGCACGTCGCACACTCTTTTTGTCCGGACTGATTTTATAATCATGCCAATACGTAAGCTTGGTAACGGTACGAAGTGTATCATTGTCAAATTTCAGTTTTTTAAGCACTTCCCCGGCGTAGTCCCTGGAAACGGCAGCATGTCCGTGAAAATGATCAACGCCATCTTCACCGGTTGTCTTTGTGTCCGGTTTCCCCATATCGTGAAACAACATGGTCAGCCGCAGTACTTTGTCCGCCCGGACCTGTTCCATTGCCTTGATGGTATGCCCGCCGACACTGTAACAGTGGTGTGGATTATTTTGCTCTGTTTCCATCATCCGGTCAAACTGCGGAAGAATAACCTTGGTAATCCCTGTCTCATACAGAAGGCGCATATGCTCCGGATGATCGGAAGTCACTAATTTAATAAGCTCTACCTGTATGCGTTCTGCACTGATTTTGTTCAATGTATCTGCCATTTGCTTCACTGCAGTCTTGGTATCTTCATCGATAGAATAACCAAGCTGGGCTGCAAATCGTACTGCGCGCATCATGCGGAGTGCATCTTCCGTGAATCGTTCCTTCGGATCACCGACTGCGCGCACAATACCGTTTTTTAAATCCTGCATTCCGCCGAATGCATCAACAACACCGTCTTTTTCATTGTACGCCATTGCATTAATCGTGAAATCGCGACGCTTCAAATCTTCAATCAAATCCCGTGTAAAAGTCACTGACTTCGGATGACGGCTGTCCTCATATTCTCCGTCAATACGGTACGTTGTAACCTCATATCCGACATGGTGCATCATAACGGTCACTGTTCCATGTTGAAGACCGGTATCAATGGTGTGCAAAAACAAATCTTTCACCTGCTGTGGCAATGCACTTGTCGTAATGTCCCAGTCATTCGGCTCCCTGCCGAGAATGCTGTCCCTGACACATCCACCGACCGCATAAGCCTCGTAACCGGCTTCTTCCAATTTATGAATAATGTTTGCTACGTCCTGTGGTAGTTTAATCATGGTAGTCCTTTCTTTTTCTTACTATATTTAAAATACAACCGGTTCTCTTTTAGACGATCAATAAAAAAGAAAATATCCAAACACAAAAACTGCCAGATAGGCAAGGTTCATGACAGAAAAATATACCATATATCTGCCTTTTTGCTTTGGGTAAGCTTTGGCAAACGCTTTGTAAGAAATCAGGCTTGCCATGGAAGCAATCAACGTTCCGAGTCCTCCGATGTTCACTCCGAGAAGGAGTGCCGGAATATCTTTGGTAAATCCGGAAAGCAAAAGCGCCGCCGGAACATTACTGATCACCTGACTGGTCAGCACTGATACAAGGAATTCCCTCCCCTGCATCCATCCCTCCAAAAGAGAAGCAATACTTTGTATATTTCCCATGTTACCGACAAAGACAAAAAAACCGCAAAAGGTCAAAAGCAGACAGTAATCCACGCTGCGCAATGTTTTCCTGTCCACAAAAAAAACGACCGGAAGCGTAATTGCAAGTGCAGCTTTAAATGAAAACACATCCGCCACAACCAATATACTTATAAAAAACAGGATTACATATAACGCCGTGAGCACAATTCTCTTCTTCGTCCAATATCGGATAGCCGGAAACGAAATGTCATCCATAGTTTCCCCTTTAGTTATCCATAGACAACTTACGAACAACAACAAAAATGAAACCAGACACGCCGGCGCCATGATTCCCAAAAAACGCAACAAGGTAAATCCCGCATAGGAATACAAATACAAATTCTGCGGATTACCGATCGGCGTCAACATACTTCCAAGATTTGCTGCGATTGTCTGCAATACAATAACCGCAATCATTTTTTTCTCTTTTCCCGCCATCTTCAGCACTTCGACAGCAAACGGAACAAAAGTAATCAGAGCCACGTCATTTGTGATAAACATGGAGCTGAAAAAACACAAAAAAACAAGAATAAATACAACCTGCGAGAAAGCTTTTACTTTCCGCATCAAAACCGCTGCAATAGTTGAAAATACACCGAGTTGTTTGAGCCCTTCCATGACGAGCATAAGGCAAAGAAGGAGTGAGAGCACATGCCAATTCATATACCCCGCATATGCAGCAGACGGCGCAACAAAAAACATTGAAACAACCGCCAAAAAGACAGCGACTGTCAGCACAACCTCCGCCTTTATAAAATCAATTATCTTTTTTATCTGTTTCTGCAAAATATGCGTCAATTCCATTGGCAATTCCCTCTGCAATCTTCATCTGGTAGTCTGCCGTCGCCATATTGGTATCCTCTGTCGGGTTCGTCATATATCCCATCTCAATGATGGTTACCGGAACCTGACACCAATTGATTCCGCTCATCGTATCCGTCTCCCAAACGTACTGCTTCTTGCATCCGGTAGAAGATACCATCTGATCCAGCACATGTTCCGAAAGACTCCGGCTCTTTTCATAGATAGACGGTGTGTACGGATTGGAAGGAGTCGGACAGATCGTCATCGCACCGTTCACACTCGGATCCTCGCTTCCGTTGGCATGGATGCGCACAAAAGCTTCCGCCCCTGCATTGTTTGCAATGGCAGCCCTTTCACTGTTACTCATATTCACATCGTTGGTTTCCCTGGTCATAATTACCTGATAGCCTCTGCTAACCAAAATATCTCTGAGTTTTAAGCCTACCTGTAAATTCAATTCATATTCCGCAAGCCCTGTCGTACGGCCACTCGTCCCTCCAGTTACCTTAGCCTTCGTCTCACTTGCTCCCGGACCGATCGGTTCCTTTTCGCTGTTTCCTTTTGTCTGATGACCCGGATCAATTGCCACAAGATGACCCGAACCCGATACTGGATCCTCCGTTGCCTGCTCCTGCACAGGTTCTTCTTCCGGCATTTGCTCCCCGGACGGTTCCTCCGAAATCCGGTCTCCGGATTCCTCTTTCTCAGCTTCAGAGTTATCTTCAGCTAACTTTTCTTCCGTTTTTTCTTCTTCATCTTCAACTTTTGTCTCTGCATTAAAATCATCGTCTGTCGGGATTTCCTCCATCACGGAAACCTCCGTCTCATCGACAGCTTGATTTTCATTCTCTGTCGTCTGCCCACAACCGATGCACACAAGCAACAGGCAAAGGATAGCTGCTATAACTGTAATGTAATTCCGTTTTCTTTTAACCATGTCCGATACTCCTTATAATCCGGCATCATTTCCTCCACCAGTTTCCAAAACTTGGGGGAATGATTCATCTCTTTTAAATGGCACAACTCATGCACCACAACGTAATCCAACACCTTCGGCGGTGCCAGCATCAACTTCCAGTTAAAGGACAGCGTCCCTTTGGAACTGCAACTTCCCCAACGCGTTTTTTGCTCCGCAATACGGATTTTTTTGTAACCGACACCAAGCTGCTGCGCATAAAAATCCGCCCGTTTCGGGAAATATTCTTTCGCAGCCTGTCG
>JAFTVQ010000041.1 GCA_017461865.1 Lachnospiraceae bacterium
CCATGTCGTGATGCCCCGATTTTACCTCTCTGACTTGTGTTATGTAAACTATTTGGGCATATGGACGATGATATTGATTCTGATGCCCTGATTTTTTCAAAAAACTGGGCACCAGACAAAAGAAACTCTTCATATGCCCATCTAGTTTACATAATGCATCCTTCTTCCTCTATAACAGGGCATCAGGGATATCTCCATTCTGCATATGCCCAGCCAGGTACAACTTCAAATAACCACCAAATGCAATTCTGGTACAACTTTAAATAACCACCAAATGCAATTCAGGTACAACTTCAAATATCAGCCAAACACACGAATCACAAATCTCCAAAAAAACAAAGGCCGCGAAAGAAATTTCTTCCGCAGCCTTCGCCAAATCAAGGTGTGAATTTTTCCATATATAACGCTTTTTGCAGAGCTTATAAGCTTGCTTTTGCTGCAATCTGATAAATTTCGGTCACAGCCGCTCTGTCAAGTGCCACATAGCCTCCGGTCTTACCGTCGCCGATGCCGAACTTATCCACTAATGCCGGAATGTCCTCCTCTTTTGCGCCAAGCTGTTCGAAGTTAATCGGCATTCCGATGGACACAAGGAAACGGCGGAATGCACGGACTCCTTCCAGTGCCGTCGCCTTCGGATTTGCAAAGTTCATCTCACAGCCGAAAATTCTTGTTGCCATCTGTGCCATGCGCATTACATCGTGGTGTTCTGCCACATATTCCATCCACGCAGGCATAATCACTGCAAGTCCTGCTCCGTGTGCACAGTCGTAAAGTGCTGAGAGTTCATGTTCAATTCCGTGGCTGTTCCAATCCTGGTCACGTCCGACACCTACCACGTTGTTGTGTGCTACCATTCCCGCCCACATGATGTTAGCTCTCGCATCATAATTGTCCGGATTTTCAATGACGCGCGGTACTTCCTTGAGCATGGTGAGGACAACCGCCTCACAAAGCCGGTCTGTCACTTCCACCTCTGTCGTATTTGTGTAATATCTCTCAAATACATGTGCAATGATATCGGTTGCACCGCAGGCAGTTTGATAAGCCGGAAGTGTCTGCGTCAGCGCCGGATTCAGTATAGAAAATTTCGGGCGGATCAAATCTGTGCCTGCGCCTCTCTTTAACATTCCGTTTTCGTGTGTAATAACGGAATCCGGTGAACCTTCACTTCCCGCAGCTGCAATTGTCAAAACAGTTCCGACCGGAAGCGCAGTCTGCGCTGTGGCCTTTCCTTCATAGAAATCCCAGAAATCGCCGTCATAAACTGCTCCCATTGCAATTGCCTTCGCAGAGTCAATCGTGCTTCCTCCACCAACGGCAAGAATGAAATCGATCTCTTCTCTCTTACAAAGCTCAATTCCCTCATAAACCAATCCGCTTCTCGGATTCGGCAGCACTCCGCCGAGTTCTACATATGCAATACCGCTTTCCTTGAGAGAAGCAATCACGCGGTCCAAAAGACCTGATTTTTTTGCAGACTGCCCGCCGTAATGAAGAAGCACCTTGCTTCCTCCAAAACGTTTCACAAGCTGTCCGGCCTCATTCTCTTTGTCTTTGCCGAAAGCAAAAAATGTCGGACTGTAAAAATTAAAATTGTTCATACCCCATATCTCCTTTCTGATGATTAACCATACCTATCTCATATCCTATACCTCTGCCGAGGTTTTTACTACCACATTCTTTTTCCACCAACCGCTGTAGTAAAACAGCACAACGGCGACAGCTCCCACGAAAGATGCAACCGGGACAGCCAGTCCTATCCCGTATACTCCCATATCTCTCGTAATCCCCAGATAAAGTGCTGCCGGAATACGCACGATGAAGGACGAAATCAAATTTGTCACCAACAATATCCAACCGTTTCCGTTACCGAGGAACATGGAATTGAGTGCAATAATTACCGGAACAAACACATATTCATAACGGAAGGCACTCATGTAAATCACGCCCTGTTCCACTACATCCGGCTTCGCGCCGAACAAAAGAAGTATCTCCTCCGGGAAAAAATACGCGATGGAATAAACCAAAACACTCATAATCGAACACAGTACAAGACAACATTGCATGATTTTTTTTGAGCGGTTCATCTGTCCTGCGCCGATATTCTGCGAAATCATTGCCGAAGCAGACGTATTAAACGCCACCTGTAACATGAGCGCAAACGTATTAAACTTTCCGACAATACCAACCGCTGCATTGGCAGCGACTCCGCCGATGTCATTGATCAGCGCAGTCATAAATAAAAATGACAGATTGGTCGCTGCATGCTGGACACCGTTGGGAAGTCCGACTTTCATCAGCGTGCCAAACATCTCTCTGTCAAACCGGTAGGATGACCATTTAAAGTCAAACACAAAATCATTCCGGACCAGATATACCACGCAACTGATCATAGAAACCGCCTGCGCAATTACCGTCGCCGCAGCTGCACCGGTAGCTCCCCAGTGAAAAACGGCAACAAATAAAAGGTCCAACCCGATATTTACAAAACATGCCACAATCACAAAATAAAGGGGCGTTTTTCCGTCACCCATTCCGCGAATTACGGCACTTACCGCATTATAACCGAAAATAAAAACCACACCGACCAGACTGACCACAAGATAACCGTATGATTCCCCGTAAGCCTCTGCCGGAGTATTCAACACTCTGAGAAGCGGATGCGCAAACAAAAGTAATCCGATGGCAATTGCCATTGCAAGCCCAAACAGCGTCAAAAACAAGGTGCTGATCGACTTTTTAATATTTTCTCTCTGCCCTGCCCCGAGAAATTGTCCGACCATAACCGTACCGCCGGCGGCGATTCCCGTGGCAAGATTGGTCACAATAATCATAATCGAACTGCTCGTATTTACACCGGCCACACTCTCCGTTCCGCCGAAATACGAGACGATCATCATGTCGGCAATGCCATATAATGACTGTATTAAATTGCTGATAAAAAAAGGAATTGCAAAAAGAAGCATCTGCTTCCACACACTTCCCTTGGTCAAATCCGACTCAAGCTTTGCCATGATTATGCCTCCACTCTTTCATGTATTTCTATACTAACATTCATTCCATGTTGAATATATCAAATTCTTGTCCTTTTTATCAAAACAGCAACCTCTCCTCGCTGTCTTTTTCTGTGCAAAAATCTCTTTCCCGCAAAAGAAGAAGTCCTTGCAATGCGTGCAATCACGCTGCAGGGCATGAGCGAAGAGGAAATAGCGCGGCTGACGGAAAACATCAAAATTGCCAACTTACAAATGGAAGAAGCCTATATGTACGATGATTTATTCGGCAAACTCGAAGACAAAGAACATTTGTATTGGAACTATTTTGATGCAAATAACTTTATTGAATTGCTGAATGACATGAAAAGTTCCATAGAAAATACCTCTGTCGTTTCAAAATATTATGGTGTGCTATCTGTATATTCCGAAAATTAAACCTGATTTCAAACACAAAAAAGCCTTGAAAACAAATGTTTTCAAGGCTTTCAATTCGTAGCG
>JAFTVQ010000163.1 GCA_017461865.1 Lachnospiraceae bacterium
AGCTGTTTCTTCTTTTTTCTGAATCCACTCCCGCTGCTGCGTAAGAATTTCGTCATATTCCGCACCTTCCACATTATAGCGGATAATCTGCCACAAATAATTCAGACATTCATCGCTGACCTCATACATTTGCGAAGCACTTTCACGCATTTCCAAAGTTGTCATTCCCTCTGATGCTTTTTTTGAATAATAGTCATAAGATTCTTTGTAGGAATCATAACTCATTCTGGCATCTTCCACCGGCGACATCCGTTCATAGGAACATATTCCGTGACCGTTTTTTTCATCAACTATCGCTATCATAGTAAGCTCCGTCTCACTTTCGTTACCGCTGCGAAGCCACATCCAAACCTCCTCAGAAAAATTACTGATCGGTGTTCCCGGCATATACACATAAAACATATCATTTTCACCCAGGGCAAAGGATTCTGTATACACATAACGGGTCCCGTCCACGATTTCTTCCGTACCAATCTCATTCTTATATTCCATATCGGCAAGTTTCATCCGATACGTATATTCATCCACCTTTTCCGCTTCCGTAAAACGACCGGAATAACCGGCAAAATAAGTCGTTCCGTTCTCGTATCCTTCCCCGTTATCCCCCATATCATTGTCATGGCATTTCCCTCGGAGACATCCGTCCTTTTCGATTACAAACTCTTCGCCCCAACCGCCGGCACCGCTGCTATACCAAAACTGGCATTTTGAAAGCTCTTCAAAGATGCTCAGGTCATCAACCTGTTCCGGCTCTGCGGAATCTTTCTCATCCTGCTTCGGCAAATCTTCCTCCGGCGTCACTTGTTCTTCCGCCTCTTGCGAAGAAATCGTCTCCTCCCGGATCTCTTCAACGGATTCCTCCGACACAACAGATTCTTCCTGTTGCACCTCCGGCTCCTTTGCACCGCATCCTGCACATACAATGCCAAGCCACATGGCACCAATCAGTAACTTTCGTTTCATTTTTCCGTTTATCATTCTCCATCTCCCTTAATGATGACTGTCAAAATTACCCCGGACAAACTCGTCCGGGGCAACAATATTTACTCTGTTTTCTATTTTGTTCCCAGTGCTCCTGCGATATCGTCAATCATATCGAGAACCGCTGCTCTGGATGCATCCGCATAGTTTTCCGGTGCAAACTTTTCTTTGTATGCATCGCTCTGGTATGCAGCGATGATACCTCTGGAGGAATTCACGATTGCTCCGAGACCATCCTTGTTGAAGAAATGAACAAGGTCTTTTCCTTTACCGCCCTGTGCGCCGTATCCGGGCACAAGAATATATGCCTTCGGCATAATATCACGAAGAACTTTTCCCATCTCCGGATAGGTAGCACCGACAACAGCACCGACATAGCTGTACGCATCACCCATATGCTCTGCGCCCCACGCATCAACCTGCTGTCCGACCCACTCATAAAGCGGTTTTCCGTCAATCAAGCGATCCTGGAATTCTCCGCTGCTCGGATTGGATGTCTTTACAAGAACAAAAATACCTTTCTTTTCTTCTTTACAAACATCGATGAACGGTTTCACTCCGTCACTTCCGAGATAAGGATTTACCGTGACAAAATCTTCATCAAAACCATAGAAGGAGTTACTTCCAACCTGTACTTTTCCGAGATGTCCTGTTGCATAAGCCGCAGATGTGGATCCGATATCTCCACGTTTGATATCTCCGATAACAACAAGTCCTTTTTCTTTACAATATTTCACTGTCTTATCGAATGCAACAAGCCCCGGAATACCGAACTGCTCGTACATAGCTATCTGCGGTTTTACAGCAGGAATGAGATCATATACCGCATCCACAATCCCTTTGTTATACTGCCAAATCGCTTCCGCCGCACCCTCGAGTGTTTCACCGTACTCGGCGAACGCTTTTTTTGTAATATGCTCCGGAATAAATTTCATCATAGGATCAAGTCCGACAACAATCGGCGCATTTGTTTTCTGAATCTTTGCTACAAGTGTATTAATCATCTGCGTTATCTCCCATCGCTTTTTTTATGTCTTTCAGTATGTTCATATTGTCAATATAAATCGGCAGTTCTTCTTCCGTAATCCACTCGAATCCGCTGTATTCCTCACTGAGCATAAGCGATCCTTCATCTATGGAAAGTCTGCAAAGATACGCCACACCGACACACTGCAATTCTCCGATCATCTGAGACCACGTATAAAGCGGCTTGACAATCTCACCGTCCACTCCGGTCGCCTCGTGAATTCCTCGAAGAACAGCTTGATCCGGACTCTCACCTTTCTCAAGTTCACAATCGATAAACTCCCATACATACGGCTCTACAATACGGTCATCCATCCAGCGTTTAAGAATCAGATATTTATCATCCTGTTTTATAATACCCTTTACTCGTATAAATAAATCGTGCATTGCTGTCTCCTATACCATCTCGTGAACAAAACTGTCTGTATACTTTTTGATATTGGATGCATTGACATATTTTTTATAAGAATCACCGTCTACCACAACAAGCGTCGGAGCCTGCATCACGCCGTAACGGACTGCAAGTTCCATATTTTCCTCTGCATCAATCGGAACATAAGCAATATTCTTTAAATATTCTTTCGCCAGTTTACAGTTCGGGCATGTCTTAGTCGTAAATAAATACTTCACATTCTCAGGTACCCCGACAGATACGGTCACTTCCTGATCATAACCGGACAACTTGACAACACTTGCCACCGGTTTCTTTAATGTCGAAGAAGAAATGTCATATTCGGTACGGTTCTGATACTCCTGAAGCTTACCGTCGTTCCAGTTCTGAACCGGTCTGTAGTAACCGGTAATACGGCTGTATACCTCGGTCGGCTTTCCGCAGTGCGGACATACTTTTACCTCTCCTGCAAGATATCCGTGCTCTTTACAGATAGAATACGTCGGAGACAGCGTGTAATACGGAAGCTTGTAGTTATCCGCAATCGTCTTTACAAGGTTAGCCGCCGCTTTCCAATCCGGAAGTTTCTCCCCGATAAAGCCGTGGAATACGGTTCCCGATGTATAAAGCGTCTGTAATTCATCCTGAATATCCAACGCATCAAAAATATCGGTCGTATAATCCACCGGAAGGTGGGATGAGTTGGTGTAATACGGTGTATCACCAAGATGTCCTGCAGTCTTGATGCCCGGCCATCTCTTACGGTCATGTTTTGCAAGACGATATGATGTACTCTCCGCCGGAGTCGCCTCAAGATTGTAAAGGTCGCCGTACTGTTCCTGATAATCGGACAGTCTGTTTCTCATATGATTGAGAACTTCCTTGGTAAATTCCTGCGTCTTCTTCTCTGTCATATCTGCACGGAGCCAGTTTGCATTGAGTCCCACCTCGTTCATTCCGAGAAGACCGATGGTGGAGAAATGATTGTCAAACTGCCCCAGATAGCGTTTTGTATATGGATACAAACCTTCATCCAACAGTTTGGAAATAACACCACGCTTAATTTTCAAAGATCTTGCCGCGATATCCATCATTTTGTTCAGGCGGCGGTAAAAATCGTCCTTGCTTGATGAAAGATATGCAATTCTAGGCATATTGATTGTAACAACACCGATACTTCCCGTACTTTCTCCGGAGCCGAAGAAACCGCCGGTCTTTTTGCGGAGTTCGCGAAGATCCAAACGGAGACGGCAACACATAGAACGCACATCGGAAGGCTCCATATCGGAATTGATATAATTGGAGAAATACGGAGTGCCGTATTTTGCAGTCATTTCGAACAACAATCTGTTGTTTTCCGTATCGGACCAATCAAAATCACTGGTAATGGAATAAGTCGGAATCGGATACTGGAATCCGCGTCCGTTGGCATCACCTTCGATCATCGTCTCGATGAATGCCTTATTGATCATATCCATTTCTTTTTTACAGTCTTTGTATTTAAAATCCATTTCTTTGCCGCCGACAATTGCAGGAAGTTCTGCAAGGTCGCTCGGAACCGTCCAGTCCAGTGTCACATTGGAGAACGGAGCCTGAGTACCCCAACGGCTCGGTGTATTCACGCCGTAAATAAACGCTTCGATACACTTCTTCACTTCCGGATAGGTAAGGTTGTCCACCTTAACAAACGGAGCCAGATAGGTATCAAAGGAAGAAAATGCCTGTGCACCTGCCCACTCATTCTGCATAATGCCGAGGAAGTTAACCATCTGATTGCAAAGCACGGAAAGATGCGCTGCAGGGGCAGATGTAATCTTACCTGTAATTCCTCCGAGACCTTCTTTAATCAACTGCTTCAAACTCCATCCGGCACAATAACCTGTCAGCATGGAAAGGTCATGAATATGAATATCCGCATTGCGGTGCGCCGTTGCAATCTCCTCGTCGTAAATCTCTGACAGCCAGTAATTTGCCGTAACCGCACCGGAGTTACTT
Source organism: Lachnospiraceae bacterium (assembly GCA_017461865.1). Lineage (GTDB taxonomy): Bacteria > Bacillota > Clostridia > Lachnospirales > Lachnospiraceae > SVFI01. Next base: position 4,394 of record JAFTVQ010000163.1, read on the forward strand.
AAAATAAGACCTCCGACAGAATATGTAACGGTAGAATTTTCCTTAACACGCCAGTCTTCCACCTTAACATATCCGTTCACGACATCTTTATAATCAAGAATTGTAGACTTCATGGTACGCAGTTTTTCTCTCTGTTTTCTGTAGAGAATGTAAGCTTTAGCTACCTCTGCATAGCCTGCCTGCTCCAGAACGCGCTCCACGCTGTCCTGTACATCTTCGATATGAATACTCTCCTCTTTTACTTTGCTCTGAAAATCAGCAGTCACACGAAGAGCAAGCAGATCTACAATATCATTGGTATACTGCATATCCGTCGCAACAAACGCTTTCATAATTGCATCATTAATTCTCTTCAAATCAAATTCTGCACTGCTTCCATCCCTCTTTACTACGTTTAACATGAAATCTCCCTTTCTGTACTTACATTACATAGCAGTTAACATAACTCACTTATCGTCAACCAATCGGCCCCAAACGCCGATTACAAATATTGTAGCATCGGCAATATATAAAGTCAACAGAAAAGACAATAAAAAACACTATATCTTATGTTAACATTTTTATGTAAACACAAGATATAGTGTCTCGTGACACTTGCGTCATATGCCGTTTTTAACGCAAAAATCTTTGATTTAAAGCTTTTTTACCCATTATCTTGTTTTCAGGAACTCATATTCTCTCACTGCCGCCGCATCGTCCGGATAGCTGTCCAGATATCCGTTCATCAGGGCAGATGCCTTCTCAAAATCCCCGAGATATTCATACGCAACAATCTGATTAAAGCGAAGCTGCTGGATGTACTCACTGTTCTCTTCCATTGCGAGACCGCTGTTAAATGCATTTAATGCTTCTTCATATTCTCCCGCATCTAATTTACATAATCCAAGTTGATTATAAATCGCAGGATCCGGGCCCTGTTTCTCGAGATACTGTTTGTAAATGCTGGCTGCGTAATTACTGTCCCCTAACTGCTCATAGGTCTTGCCCAACATCAGCATAATTTCTTTGCCGCCTTTTTTACTGTCACTTTTGGCTTTTTCCAAAAAGCTTTTTGCATTTTCGTAATCTTCCATATAGTAATAGACAGTACCTTTTTCATAATCATCCATGGAATCCAAATGATTGTTGAGCGCAGAGGATAAATACATCTTTCCTTCCTCCGCATGTCCGTTATCCGCATATACCTGATATATGCGGATTGTCATGGCCGTATCACCCTTTGATTTTGCAAGTGCGCTGTCCAAATCGGAGACCGCATTTTCATAATCTCCGTTCTCCATCCGCACCATTCCGCGCAGAAGATACACTTCCTCCTGTTTTTCGCGCATTCCCGCAATCGCGTCCAACGTTTCCAATGCCGATGCATTATCTCCGCTTTTATAGTAAGCCATGGCTAAATAGTAGTTGATGTCAATCTCTGTATCGGTAACAAACATTCCCGCATTGGACAACGCCTTTTTAAAAGACTCTATCGCCTGTGCATAATCCGTAAGTCCGAGGTAACAAAGCCCCTGGCCGCGATAAGCCAACTCCATATCTTCTTTTTCCACAATAGCCTGTTCAAATAAAGGAAGCGCCGCATTATAGTCCAGTTTTTCGATTGCCGCCATACCCTCTTCAATCTTCGTATTTTCTTTGGCACAACCTCCAAGCACAAGGCCCATACCGAGACATGCACATGCAAGCAGAGTGGTGATTGTTTTCTTTTGTATCATAATTTCCTCCGGATAACTTTTACAATGGTTTAAAATCGGAAGCCGGATGTTTGCAAAGCGGACATATAAAATCCTCCGGCAAAACTTCCCCTTCATAAATATATCCGCACACCGTACAGATATATCCCTTTTTCTTCTCTGTTTTCGCCGGTGCCGGTTTAATATTTTTATGATAATAGCTGTAGGTAACCGACGGTTCTTCGGAAAGTACCAGTGCCTGCGTTACCTGTGCAAAAAACACGGTGTGGGTAGGAAGATCCGTCTCGGAAACAACCTTTCCGGAAATATACGCATTGGTCTCATTAAGCAAATACGTAATGCCGTTCGCCGCCCGTGAAAACTCTACCCCCACAAGTTTTTCCACATTTTTTCCGCTTTGGAATCCGAAATGCCTGAATGTCTCAAATGTGGCCTTTTCGGAAAGAATCGAGAGGTTGAATGCTCCCGTCTTTTTAATCATATCATGGGTATAATTATTTTTATTCACCGATATCATAATGTAATTCGGATTGCCGGCCACCTGCATGGCAGTGTTGATAATACAGCCGTTATCCTTTGCTCCGTCTCTTGCTGTCAAAACAAAAAGACCGTAAGAAAAATTGTTCATCGGATTCTGTCCCATAAAACTCCTCCTATCCATATCGAAAAAGACTGTTTTCTTTCTTATTACAGAATACATGGAATTGAAAACAGTGTCAAACTCTCTTTTGCATACATTCCGTCCGAAATGCAGATAATTTCCCTATGAAAAATTATTCCCTCAGTCTTATTATTTTAACACTTTTTGCACTCTACGGCGGTTTCCAGCTGGGATTGTTTCCGTCACCCTTTGCTGCCCCCGTAACCCCGGCTGTCATCGCGCACCGCGGAGACAGAGTTCACGCACCGGAAAATACACTGTCCGCGTTCTACCTTGCCCTGGAGGGAGAATCTGACGGCATCGAACTGGATGTCCAAAAAACAAAGGATCAAGTTCCTGTCGTTTTCCATGATACTACATTAAAACGGCTGTATGCGGACGGACACCGTGTAGCAGAAATAACCGAGAACGAATTCCGAAAACTGAGTAACGTTTCTCATTCTTTTGAATCTTCTTCAGGCTGCACACTGGAGGAAGCACTCAAACTGTGCCGGAAATATCCGAAGGCCCGGATTAATCTTGATCTAAAAGCATCCGGAACAGAAGAAAAAGTCGTATTTCTCATCGAAAAATACGACTTGTCCGCACAGTGTGAAGTCACATCCAAAGATATAACTGTTTTAAAAAAAATAAAGAAACTCAATCCCGGGATAAAAACAGTTTTACTGCTATCCTCATACTACGCAGTATCTGCGTATAAATATGCGCGTATCCTGTCTTATATTCAAAAGGAGGACAGCAGCTCTTTCGACTCTTATGTGGACGGTATCAGTGTCCGGTCCCAATTCGCCACCGTCCCTCTCATCCGCACCGCCCATAGCCGGAACCAATACGTTTATGTTTGGACCGTCAACAGTGCGGGGGAAACACAGCGTATGCGCAGACTCGGCGCAGACGGGATCATCACGGATGATCCTTCTTACATCGCAAAATGCATCCGCTCCGATCACTAAACTTCATAAAACGCTTTCATAAACTGCACCATATATTCCAAATCCTTTGTTCCCGCCGTCTCAAACGCCGAATGCATGGCAAGCTGCGCCATTCCGACATCCGCTGCCGGAACCGAAACATTGGTCAGTGCAATATTTCCCAGAGTAGAACCGCCGGCGATATCCGACCGGTTATGATATGTTTGATACGGTATCTTTTCCCGGTCACAAAGAGCCTTCACATAAGCTCCGGAATATGCACTTGTCGTATATTTTTGTGACCCGTGGTATTTGATGACAATTCCCTTGTTCAGCATCGGGCGGTTGGTCGGATCCGCTTTGTCCGTATAATTCGGATGAAGCCCATGCGCATTGTCCGCACTGACGAGAAAACTTTCCGCCAAAAGAGGTAAAAGCTCTTCTCCGAGGGAATCCGCTATCCGCCGGAGCACCGACAAAAGAAAATCCGACGCCGCTCCCTGCATGGTCTGACTTCCGACTTCCTCATTGTCAAAAACAGCCAGCACTGCAATCTTATCCTGCGGATTGCTGTCCAAAAACGCTTTCAGACCGCAGTATACACATTCCAAATCATCCAGACGCGGAGAACCGATCAGTTCTTCCTCCATTCCCATAAGAACGGGTTTGTCCGTCGGATAAAGATAGAGGTCGGTTCCCAAAATATCTTCCTTCTTTGCACCGGCAGCCCGGGCGACAATTTCCGAAAACATTTCTTTATCCGCCACAGTCCCCGCCATCGGCAGAAGATGAAGCTGTGTATTCAATTCTCCTTCCTTTTCCTTACTCCGTTTCATGTGCACAGCAAGGGACGGAATAATGAAAAGCGGCTTTTTCAAATCAACCGGCCTTGTTTCCAGTTCCAAATCTTTTTTTCGTACAACAACTCTTCCGGCAAGAGAAAGCGGACGGTCAAACCAACTTTCCTTTATCATCCCGCCGTAATTTTCCACATTTAACTTCAAATAGTGATCTTCCACTGTCATGCATGGATTTTCTTTCAGCTTAAAACACGGCGAATCACTGTGGGCACAGACCATATGAAATCCGTTCGCTTTCGATGTTCCGCTCTCAGGGATCGAAAATGCAATTACCGAAGAATCATTGCGGACCACATATTTCTTATCGCCCGGCTCTACTTTCCATGTATCCCGTTCGAGCAGTTTTTCATATCCTGCCGCCTCCAGACGCTCTGCCATCTGCACCACCGTCTGGAACGCCGTCGTACTGTTTTCCATAAACTCCATAAAATCTTTTTGCATTGATTATTTTCCTTCGCTTTCTTCCTGAATCTTTTCTATCTCTTCCCTTGTCGGAAGTCCCTGTACAAACGCACATGCGCTTCCGCAACAGACCGCAAGGCGGAACGCCTCTTCCAACTCCGCTCCCCTGTCAATCCCCGCCAGAAACCCGGCCACCATAGAATCGCCTGCTCCCACGGAATTAACCACGGTACCTTCCGGTGCATTCATAACAAACACTTCTCCCTGTTCACCTACCAACACTGCCCCTTCTCCGGCCATGGAAACAATCACATTGCAGGCTCCCATCTCTTTCAGCTTCTCCGCATAGAAAACAGCATCTTCTCTTGTCTGTAATTCTACCCCAAACATCGCTCCCAATTCATGATGATTCGGTTTTACAAGATAAGGACGGTATTTCAATACTTTTTCCAACAATTGTTTCTCCGCATCCACGACAATCCGAACATCGCTCCCCTCGAGCCTCATGCAGATTTCCTCATAGACGGTATCCCGAACTGTCCCCGGAATACTCCCGGCCAAAACCAGTGTGTCACCTTTTTTCAGTCTGCACAGTTTCTTAATTAATTTTTCCAATGCGCTTTCCGGAATCTCCGGACCGCTTCCGTTCACCTCTGTCTCCGTGGAGTCGGAAAGACTGTGCATTTTTACATTAACTCTGGAATTTCCCTCTGCTAACCGGACATAGTCCGTGCGGATTCCTCTCTCCTGCAACATGGATTCAATCTCGCTGCCGGTAAAACCTGCGACAAAACCCAGAGCCGTACTCTCAATCCCCAGATGATTCAGCACCATGGACACATTATTTCCTTTTCCTCCCGGAAAAAAAATCTCCTTCTGTGTGCGGTTCAGCTTTCCGCTTCGAAAATCCGCCACCTGCACTACATAATCGATGGACGGATTCAAAGTCACTGTATATATCATGCTCTTTTCCTCATATTTCCTATACTGACGCTTGAAGGCGTCCCACAAAAAGTATATAATTCTTTTAATTGTGATGCAAGACCAAACCAAAGGAGTACATTATGTCTTTCTCATTACCAAAAGACTTTACCGATCGCATGCAGGAAATGTTGGGCGATGAATTTCCCCTGTTTCTGCAAAGTTATGAAAATACAAATTATCAGGCGCTAAGGATTAACCGGCTCAAAGGAACCGTAGAAGATTTCTTTTCCCGATGCAATTTTTCCGGTGAGCTGTCTCCGGTAACCTGGACATGTGACGGATTCTATTATCCCGAAACACTCCGGCCGGGCAAACATCCGTATCACGAAGCCGGTGCCTATTACATCCAGGAACCGAGTGCCATGATGCCTGCTGCTCTTCTCGATGCCCAACCCGGCGAACGCGTTCTTGACCTTTGCGCCGCTCCGGGCGGAAAAAGCACGCAGATTGCATCTGCCATGCAACAACAGGGAATCCTTATCAGCAATGAAATTCATCCCGCCCGGGCAAAAATATTATCCGAAAACATGGAGCGTATGGGCGTACAAAATGCTATCGTCACAAGCGAATCACCGCAAACGCTCATGGCCCGTTTTCCGTCCTATTTCGACCGTATTATGGTAGATGCACCATGTTCCGGAGAGGGAATGTTCCGCAAAAATGAGGAGGCCATGTCGCAATGGAGCCTCGAAAACGTGCAGATGTGTGCAGACCGCCAGGATGAAATCTTAGACTGTGCCCATCGCATGCTGAGACCCGGAGGCACGCTTGTATACTCCACCTGCACTTTTGCCCCGGACGAAAACGAGGGAAGCATTCTCCGATTTACAGAAAAATATCCGGAATATACCGTAGCAGAACAAAAACGACTTTGGCCGCACAAGCTAAACGGCGAAGGACATTTTGTGGCAGTATTGAAAAAAAGCGGACAGACCGACGGTCAGCTGCGTGTAAACAGTGTCTCCGACGGCCGTCACACCTATTACCTGCAGGATAATATTCTGAAAACATTGTCCTGCGGTGAAAAGAAAAAGAAAAAACAAAATTCCGCCGCACTTGATTTCAGCGGCCTTACAGAGTTTTTGACCAGTGCAGTCAGTCGTTCGTTTTCCGGGAATATCGAACTGTTCGGCGATCAGATTTATCTGCTTCCGCCGGATGCACCTTCCCTTGCAGGACTCCGCGTACTGCGTGCAGGACTTCATCTCGGAACGCTGCGCAAAAACCGTTTTGAACCGTCCCATGCATTGGCCCTCACCTTACATCCTTCGGAGGTCTTAAATAGTGTTATGTTAACCTCTTCCTCAGAAGCCGATTACCGCACTGCCTGCGAGTATATCGGCGGGCAGACCTTTTCGCGCGAAGGTGAAAAAGGTTGGTATCTCATCTGTCTTGACGGCTACAGCCTCGGCTGGGGAAAGTCAGCCGGAGGCATTATGAAAAACCATTATCCGAAAGGACTTCGGAAATTGTTATAAAAATAAGGTGTCTGCTTACGGATTTCGCCGTTCAGACACCTTTTCTTTTTACTCTGCCCTGATTGCCCAACGCATCTTTGTTGATTTGGCACGGGGATTCATAGCACATTCCTGCGCGGACGGACGAATCACATCATCCGATACCTCTGCATAAACGCCTTGCTTTTTCAACTGTTTAAATGATTTTTTCACCAGACGGTCTTCTCCGGAGTGGAACGTCAAAATCGCTGCCCTTCCTCCCGGCGCAAG
>JAFTVQ010000164.1 GCA_017461865.1 Lachnospiraceae bacterium
AAGTTCTTTCACTTCCTCGCCGTCAATCGGCACAGGGAAATTGAACACAATGTTTTTAATCCAACAGCCGTCCTTCCTCTTTTCCGGAAACATATCGATTCGCTCAATAAAGGCTTTCATAAACTCTTTCTGCTCCGCTTCTGTTGCGGAATTGTAGACTTCATCAAACGCCAATAAGAGCTGATAGATATTGTCGCCGGAAATTTTTTCTTGTCTGATGCTGCGGATCTGATTTTGCAGTTCGTCAATCTGCGCTTCGATTTCACCTATCATATCATACTGTTCATCATAACGGCGCTGCAAATCCAAAATTTTTCTGTCATAATGGACATCGTTAATGTCTAAGGTGTCCATCTGACGCTCCAATCGACTTTTTGTACCCAAAACCTGCTTTAATTGTCCCTGCAAAACAGCAACTTGTTTTTCCATATCTTCTGTATCAACAGCCGTTCCGATCTTCGCTTTAATCGCTTCCACAAACCGAGGCTTGTTGACCATAGCAGAAATGATTTTTGCCACCATTTTATTGATTTCTGTTTGCTCAATGTTGAGCCGGAAACTGCACTCATGCCCCGTAGCCGTCACCGTATTTTTGCAGTAGTAATAATATCTTGTTTTCTTGTCCTTGCTGTGAGCTTTGGCAATATTGCCGTACATACTTTTGCCGCAGCATGGACATTTCAGGATACCGGACAGGATGTGTGCATGGTCTGGATTATTCACCTTTTCCCGCTTGAAGGAATTGAGCTTACGTTTATCCTGTGCCAGTGTCCAATCTTCTTCGGATATGATAGCTTCATGCTGACCCTCGTAGATAGGGAACTCCGATTGCTCAACCACGTGCATTTCATTTCTCGTACCCTGTTTCTTTTCGGTTCTTCGTCTGCCATAGGCGATTTTACCCATATAAACAGGATTGTCAAGGACATCCAGTACAAAGTCCCTCGAAAATCCGGGAATGGTATTGTTCTGCCGCAGCTTCTTAACATAGCCATTCCGATTCAGATATTTGGCAACTCCGGCAACACCATCGTTAGTGTGGATATAGCGGTCATAGATGACACGGATAACTTCGACCTCGTCCTCAGCAATGACAAGATTACCATTTTCCAGCTTGTAGCCATAGGGAGCAAAGCCGCCGTTCCACTTACCTTCACGAGCCTTTTGCTCTCGTCCTGCCATTGTCTGTGTTCGGATATTCTCTCGCTCAATCTCCGCAACCGCAGACAATACCGAAATCATCAACTTACCGGCATCCTTTGAGCTGTCAATGCCATCCTCCACACAAATCAGATTGACGCCAAAATCCTGCATCAGCTGTAAGGAGTTCAAAACATCTGCCGCATTTCTGCCAAACCGGGAGAGCTTAAAGACGAGTACATACGAAACGCCATCTTTTCCGTCTTGAATGTCGTTCAGCATCCGCTGGAACTCCTGCCGTCCTTGGATATTCTTTCCGGAAAAGCCCTCGTCAGAATACTCTCCGGCAATAACCATATCCTCGTATGCCGCATATTTCCGCAGCTTATCTCGCTGGGCATCCAAGCTGTACCCATCAACCTGTATGGCGGTGGACACTCTTGTATATAG
>JAFTVQ010000165.1 GCA_017461865.1 Lachnospiraceae bacterium
AGGAAGGAGGCTCAGCTTTATGCAAAAGGATATCACATCTGCAACCGAATACAAAATCGGTAATACGACATATATCGTGAACGTTAAGTTCGCACCCAATTGTAAAGAAAATATTTCCGACGTAGTTCGTCGATTGATAGAGCGTGATATTAAGAAACAAGCGGCATAACCGTTTCACGACTTTATGAAAAAACAAGATTTTATCACTTTAAAGTATTGATATTTTACGGCGGATGTGCTATAATTACAGTACATTAGCCGCCGTAATTGTCGGAAAGGAATGGTTATGTTTACAGACAAGATTACGGCTCTTTATTGTCGCTTGAGCAACGACGATGATTTACAGGGTGAAAGTAATTCAATCACCAATCAAAAGGCAATTCTTTTAAAGTATGCACAGGACAACGGATTTTCTAACCTCCAGTTCTATGTTGATGATGGTTTTAGCGGAACAAATTTCAATCGACCTGATTTTATGAGAATGATGGAAGATGTGAAGTCGGGCAAAATCGGAACTATCATTACAAAGGACTTGTCCCGTTTCGGCAGAGATTATCTTATGACGGGTCAGTATATCGAAATGGTGCTTCCCGACTATGATGTTCGGTATATCGCCATCAATGATAATGTTGATACTCTGCGTAGCGAAAACGAGATGATGGTTTTCAAGAATGTGTTTAATGACTGGTATGCCCGTGACTGCTCAAAGAAGATTAAGGCAGTTTTCAAGGCGAAGGGACAGTCGGGTAAGCCACTCACCACAATTCCGCCTTACGGCTACAAAAAATCTGAAGCAGACAAAAATGTCTGGGAGATTGACGAGGAAGCTGCGGAGGTAGTCCGCAGAATATTTCAGCTTTGCATTGACGGGTACGGTCCGACGCAGATTGCGAGAATACTGACTGAGGATAAAGTTCTTACGCCTACTGCTTACGCAGAACTCAAAAAATCCGGAAATATTACTTGTGCCAAACCTTATCGCTGGGCACAGAGAACGATAGCTGATTTACTTGAAAAGCTTGAATATGTTGGGCATACAGTAAATTTCAGGACCAGAAAGAAATCCTATAAGTGCAAGAAAAAGATTGATAATCCTAAAGAGGAATGGGCAATCTTTGAAAATACGCACGAGGCGATAATTTCAAAGGAAGATTTTGATTTGGTGCAGGAGCTTCGCAAGAATAAGCGAAAGCTTCAGCATCAGGAAGAAGTCAATCCTTTTTCAGGAATGGTATACTGTGCTGACTGCGGCAAGAAAATGTATCTCTGTCGCTCCAAAAGTCTTAACTCAGACCAAGAACATCTGAAATGTTCGACTTATTCGGCGGATAAGAACGATTGCTCTGCACATTTTATCCGTACTGTTGTACTGGAAGAAATCGTGCTATCTGAACTCAGAAAGATGACAACTTTCGTCAGAGAGAATGAAGCGGACTTCTTGCAGTCCGCCTATGAGTGTTCTCAGAAACAGCAATCCGCTGAACTGAAAGCCGCAAAGAAAAGGCTTGCTCAGTCAGAAAAGCGAGTTTCGGAACTGGACAAGCTGTTTACAAGGCTTTATGAGGATAATGTGAGTGGCAAGATTTCTGATGAGCGTTTTGAGATGATGTCGAAGAATTACGAAGCCGAGCAGAAGGAGCTTCGACAGATTATTCCTGAATTATCTCAGTATATCAAAGCGAGTGAACAGAAGAATGCTGACACGGCTCAGTTTATCGGAATAGTCCGTAAGTATTCCGAAATCCCGAAGCTCACTCCTGAAATTATGCACGAATTCATTGAAAAGATTGTCGTACACGCCCCTGACAAGTCCAGCGGACACAGAACACAGCAGATTGATATTCATTTTCGTTTCAATGTTGCGATTGCAACTGCTGTCGCTGACAGTATGGTTTACGACAGAAAAAGAAAGGCTGCGTAGGATTTTCCTACACAACCTTTCGGTTACATATTAAATACTTCTATATGGGTGGTCGCTTTTATAGTCGGTCTTTTTGTTTTTACAGATATTTCTTACTTAGCGCAATACACCTTTATCGCATCAGCCATAAACTCTGCCGTGCCGTCGCCGTGCTTGTTTATGTTCGCTCTGAAGCGTTCGTCAGCAGTGTACATTACATCCAGCCCCGCAAGAATTTCCTTGGTGCAGGTGTAAAAATTCTCAGTGATGTAATCCTGCCATTTCTTTGCAAGTGCCTGTGCTTCTTCGCTGTCAGGAGCATATCCGTCAG
>JAFTVQ010000042.1 GCA_017461865.1 Lachnospiraceae bacterium
CTGTTTTCATTTTCTAATTCCTCCTTCTTCTTTAATACCTTCGCCTATTATACTAAATGCAGGAGTTTGAAAAGTCAATACGAAAACCTTACAAAAAAAAGCGAGGAAACCGATGAAAAGTGTGGCATTCCATAACCTTGGCTGCAAGGTCAATTCTTACGAGATGGACGTAATGCAGCAATTTTTACAAAAAAGAGGATATGAAATTGTAAGTTTTGAACAAAAAGCAGACATTTATATCATAAATACGTGTACAGTAACGAACATGGCGGATCGGAAAAGCAGGCAGATGATTCACCGCGCAAAGAAGCAGAATCCGGATGCAATTGTGGTTGCTGTGGGGTGCTATGTCCAAACGGCATCAGAGCGTATTGAAGAAGATGATTGTATCGATCTTGCAATTGGGAATAATAGAAAAAAGGATATCGTGGCGATTGTGGAGGAGTTTTTGGCGCGAAGACGGGACGCATCCGGCGGGGAAGGCGGCGTAGGCGCATTGGACAAGACCTTGTCGGGAACCACTGTTTTGGACATTGCAAAAGAGCAGGAATATGAAGAGATGCAAATGGAAACTACGGCGGAGCACACCCGCGCATATATTAAGGTGCAGGACGGATGCAATCAGTTTTGCAGCTATTGCGTGATTCCGTATGCGAGGGGGCGTGTGAGATCCCGGAAACCGGAACATGTCGTGGAGGAAGTACGGGCACTGGCAAAAGCAGGATATAAAGAAGTTGTTCTGACAGGAATTCATCTCAGCTCTTACGGACTTGATTTTCGCGGGGAGGCTTACAATGTAACGCAGAGCAGCGACCTTTTGGAATTGATTGAGAAAGTGCATGAGGTGGAAGGAATCTGCAGAATCAGGTTGGGGTCTTTGGAACCCCGGATTGTAACGGAGGAGTTTGCCAAACGGCTTTCCGGTATGCCGAAGATTTGTCCTCATTTTCATCTTTCCCTCCAGAGCGGATGTGACAGCGTGCTTGTGCGTATGAACCGCAGATATACCTGCGCAGAGTTTGCTGAGGGAGTCCGTATTTTAAGGGAATACTTTGAACACCCGGCGATAACGACGGATGTGATTACCGGATTTCCGGGGGAGACGGAGGAGGAATTTGCACAGACAGTGGATTTTCTTGAGAAAATCAAGTTTTTTGAGATGCATGTGTTCCCGTATTCCAGAAGAGAGGGGACGGTGGCGGCAAATATGCCGGACCAGCTGACGGAAAAGGTGAAAAAAGAGCGGAGTGCCAGGTTGCTTGAGATGGACAGGGAGCATTCGAGGGCTTACCGGGAATATTATATCGGCAGGAACCTGCAGGTTTTGGTGGAGCAGAAACAGATGATAGAAGGACGGGAATATTATGTGGGACATACCCCGGACTATGTGAAAGTTGCAGTTTTGTCGGCGGAGGATATTATTAACAGGGAAGTGTGCTGTCTGGCGACGGATATGTTGTGTGAGGATACGGTTTTTGCTCAAAAGAATTGAGTTTATCAAAAAGTAGTGTTATAATCGAAAGTGGTATACGATGGAAAAGTATCAGATTTACCGTAAAGATAATCAGAATGGGGCGTGATGAGATGCAGGATTTAGGAAATACTCAATATTTTAAAGTGGAGGTTGAACCGGAAACAGGTGTAAAGGTTGTATTGTCAACGGTTTACGAAGCGTTAAGTGAAAAGGGATATAATCCGGTAAACCAGATTGTCGGATATATCATGTCCGGAGATCCTACTTACATTACCAGTCATAAAAATGCCAGAAGTCTCATTATGAAAGTCGAGAGAGACGAGCTGGTAGAAGAAATGCTCAAAGAGTATATTAAAGCCAATCATTGGAAATAGTGAGGATACGATATGCGTATTATGGGTTTGGACGTAGGCTCAAAAACAGTCGGCGTTGCGGTGAGTGATCCGCTTCTGCTCACTGCACAGAGTCTCGAAATTGTGCGCAGAAAGTCAGAGAATAAACTGAGACAGACATATGCCAGAATCGAGGAACTGGCACAGCAGTACGAAGTTGAAAAGTTTGTGGTAGGTTTGCCGAAGAACATGAACGCGACAGAGGGTGAGCGTGCGGAGAAGTCCCGGGAATTTGCGGATGCGTTGTTTCGACGTACCGGTATTGAGGTTGTACTTTGGGATGAGAGACTGACGACGGTTGCGGCGGATAAGACTATGATGGAAGCAGGGATTCGCAGGGAGAATCGGAAAGAATATGTGGATGCGATTGCTGCTTCTTATATATTGCAGGGATATTTGGATTTTCTCCGGAATCAGGAGGAAACGGCTGACAGAAATCAGGTATAGGAGAACAAATGGAAAAGATTACATTTACACCGGAAACAGAGGAGGAAGCGATCCAGCTTTTTGTGTTGGAAAAAACGCGCCTGGGCGGAGTGGATTATCTGCTCGTGACTGACAGGGAAGAGGGCGATGCGCAGGCATTGATCCTGAAAGATGTCACAGCGGAGCACGGAGATGAAAGCACTTACGAAGTGGTCTCCGACGATAAGGAACTGGATGCGGTCGCAGCTGTTTTCGAGAGTCTGCTCGACGACATTGCATTTGTTGAAGAGGAAGAATAAAAGATAGCTCGTTAAGAGAATTTGGAGGAAAGATAATTGAATAGTAAGCTTAAAATCATACCATTAGGTGGTTTGGAGCAGATAGGAATGAATATTACTGCCTTTGAGTACGAAGACAGTATTATTGTGGTGGACTGCGGTCTGGCGTTTCCGGAGGATGATATGCTCGGAATCGACCTTGTCATTCCGGATATCACATATCTGAAAGACAATGCGGACAAGGTGAAAGGATTTATGATCACGCACGGACATGAGGATCATATCGGAGCGCTCCCGTATGTGCTCAAGGAACTTCCGGTTCCGCTGTATGCAACCAAACTGACCATGGGTGTTATTGAACGTAAGTTGGCAGAACACGGACTTGACAAATCAACCAAGAGAAAGGTAGTTAAGTTCGGACAACATATTAATCTGGGACAACTCAGAGTGGAATTTATTAAAACAAACCACAGTATTGCGGATGCGGCGGCGCTTGCAATCTATTCGCCGGCCGGAATCGTGGTGCATACCGGAGATTTTAAGGTGGATTATACGCCGGTATTCGGAGATGCCATTGATTTGCAGAGATTTGCAGAGCTTGGTAAAAAAGGTGTGCTGGCACTGATGTGCGACAGTACCAATGCAGAGAGACCGGGCTTTACTCCTTCGGAGAGAACCGTCGGGGTGGCCTTTGACAACATTTTTTCGGAGCATCAGACGACTCGTTTGATTATAGCTACTTTTGCATCGAATGTAGACCGTGTGCAGCAGATTATCAATTCTGCTTATAAATACGGACGTAAAGTTGTGGTGGAAGGCAGAAGCATGGTCAACATCATTGATACGGCCATGAATCTGGGATATATCAGTATTCCGGACAACACATTGATAGACATTGAGCAGATTAAAAATTACCCGGATGAAAAAACGGTTATTATTACAACCGGAAGTCAGGGTGAGAGTATGGCGGCACTCAGCCGTATGGCGAGCGGTATGCACCGTAAGATCCATATCGGACCGCTGGATACGGTAATTTTCTCGTCCAATCCGATTCCGGGAAATGAAAAAGCGGTTTCAAAAGTAATAAACGAATTGTATGCGAAAGGTGCGGACGTTATCTTTCAGGATGCCCATGTTTCCGGACATGCGTGTCAGGAAGAAATTAAATTGATTTATTCGCTGGTGCAGCCGAAATATGCAATACCTGTCCACGGTGAATATCGCCATCTTCAGGCCCAGGCCAATTTATTAAAACAGCTCGGCATGGACAAAGATAATATTTTCATTCTCCGGTCGGGAGAGGTGCTGGAACTGGACGATGAGAGTGCGGAAGTAACCGGAAAAGTTCCGGTCGGATCGATTTTTGTGGACGGTCTCGGCGTAGGCGATGTGGGTAATATTGTGCTCCGTGACAGACAGCGTTTGGCGGAAGACGGTATTGTGATTGTTGTCGTGGCACTCGATTGCGAAAACAATTATATTGTGTCCGGACCGGATATAGTGTCCCGTGGGTTTGTCTATGTGAGAGAGGCGGACGAACTGTTGGATGAGGCCCAGGTTTTGGTGGCGGATGTTTTGGAGGATTGTATCCGGAGAAACATATCCGACTGGGGCAGAATGAAAAATATAGTGAGGGATGACCTCAGCGAATATTTATGGAAAAAGACGAAGAGACGTCCGATGATTCTTCCGATTATCATGGAAGTGTAGGACGTCGGATAAGGATGGTTTCATGCTGGAATTACAGGGAGAACTCGATGAATTTATTGTAAAGTTGAAAGATACGGAAGTTTATCGTGAGTATGAGATACAAAAGAATAAAATAAAAGAACTTCCGGAACTTAAACAGAGGGTGGATGATTTCCGCAGGCGCAATTACGAATTGCAGACAAGAAATTATCCGGACAATATTTACGATGAAATGGAGCGGTTTCAGAGGGAAAACGAAGCGTTTCAGTCGATACCGCAGGTGCGGGATTTCCTGCAGGCGGAGTTGGCGCTCTGCCGTATGATTCAAAAAGTAACAGCGTCGATCGTGGAAGCGGTCTCCGAGGATTTCGAGTAGAAAAGAGGATAAAAAGTGAGCTTAAAGCAAGTATTGGGAGCAATTCTGAATATGGTTTTCCGATTATCCATTGCATGTATCGTGGTGGTTTGTGTGTATCGTGCAGCGATGTATTCCTATCATTTCGGGTACATGGTGTTTGCGGATGCGGCGAAGGAGGCGTCTCCGGGAAGGGATGTCAGCATAGTGGTTGAGAGCGGTGATGACATCATGGACATCGGCGAAACGCTGGAGCGCAGAGGGCTTATTTCCGATGCGAAAATTTTTGTGGTGCAGGCGATATTGCTTGAGTACAAGGATAAAATCATCCCGGGCGAATACACACTGAATACGTCCATGAAGGCGGATGAAATGATAGAACTGATGGCCGGAGTCGCAACGGAGGAATCCGAAGAAGACGATTCGGAATGAGGAGATAAAAGTTGATCGTAGAGCAGAGATATGTGGATTTTATGAATTCTCTGGAGAGAGAGGACATTCCGTATCTGGCGGAATTGGAAAAATTTGCGCTGGAGACGGAGGTTCCGATCATCCGGAAAGAGATGCAGAGCTTTTTGAAAACATTGATTACGATGAATAAACCGAGGCAGATTCTGGAAGTGGGAACGGCCATCGGTTTTTCTGCGTTACTGATGAGTGAATATATGCCGGAGGACGGACATATTACAACTATAGAAAAATATGAAAAGAGAATACCTCTTGCCCGTGATAATTTTGCAAAAAACGGGAAGGGGGAAAAAATCACGCTGATCGAAGGCGATGCGACGGAAGTTCTTGCATCGCTGGAGGGGCAGTTTGATTTGATCTTTATGGATGCAGCCAAGGGGCAGTACATACATTTTTTGCCTGACATTCTGCGTCTTTTAAAACCGGGAGGGGTGCTTTTGTCGGACAATGTGCTCCAGGACGGGGATGTGATTGAGTCGCGCTATGCGGTGACAAGAAGAAATCGGACGATACACGGGCGCATGCGGGAGTATTTGTATGAGCTTAAAAATCATCCGCAATTACAGACGAGTATATTACCGCTCGGGGACGGAATTACTCTTTCTGTAAAAAAATAAGGAGACAGTTATGAGAAAACCTGAATTACTCATTCCGGCAAGCAGCCTGGAAGTGTTAAAAACGGCGGTTATCTTCGGAGCAGATGCCGTATATATCGGCGGGGAGGCGTTCAGTCTTCGTGCCAAAGCCAAAAATTTTTCGAAGGAAGATATGGCAGAGGGAATTGCTTTTGCGCATGAACACGGGGCTCTGGTCTATGTGACGGCAAATATTCTCGCCCACAATTACGATATGGAAGCGGCGGCCGGGTATTTTAAGGAATTGGCGGTTTTAAAACCGGACGGGATTATTGTTTCCGATCCGGGGATGATTATGTTGGCGCGAGCTAACTGTCCGGAGATTGATATTCACTTGAGTACACAGGCAAATAATACAAACTATATGACGTATCGTTTTTGGTATGAGCAGGGCATTAAGCGCGTGGTTAGTGCGAGGGAACTTTCTCTTCGGGAGATTAAGCAGATCCGTGAAGAAATTCCGGAGGATATGGAGATTGAAAGTTTTATTCACGGAGCGATGTGCATTTCCTATTCCGGAAGATGTCTTTTGAGTAACTATTTTACGGGGCGTGATGCCAACCGCGGCGCCTGTACCCATCCGTGCCGCTGGAAATATGCGGTTGTGGAGGAATCCCGTCCGGGCGAATATCTCCCGGTGTATGAAAATGAGAGAGGAACCTATATTTTCAATTCCAAGGATCTTTGTATGATTGAGCATGTACCTGAAATGATGGATGCGGGAATTGACAGTTTCAAGATAGAAGGGCGTATGAAGACGGCGCTCTATGTGGCAACGGTGGCGCGCACATACCGGAAGGCCATTGATGCGGCGCTTGAGTCGCGCGAAGCGTATGACGCGCTTTTGCCGTGGTGCAGGGAAGAAATTTCCAAGTGTACTTACAGACAGTTTACAACCGGTTTTTATTTCGGCAAACCGGATGAAAATACACAGATTTACGACAGCAATACGTACGAGCAGGAATATATTTATCTCGGTATAGCAGAAGATGTCAAGGCAGCGGAAGGCGGCTGCGAAGTTTCGATAGAGCAGCGGAACAAGTTCAGCGTCGGAGAAGAGATTGAGATTATGAAGCCGGACGGAAGAAACGTAGCGGTTACTGTTTTGTCAATCCGTAATGAAGACGGACAGGAGCAGGAAAGTGCTCCGCATCCGCAGCAAAGACTCACGGTGACACTCTCCGGGGTGGCTGAGAAATATGATATTTTGCGAAAGAAAGGGAAACGATCATGAATAAGATGATGAATGTGGAAGAGATTTTCGGGCAGAATGTGTTTGATCTCCCGAAAATGCAGGAGAGACTTCCGGAAGATATATTTGCAGAAGTGAGTACCGTAATGCAGCAGGGCGGTGTTCTTTCCATGACGGCAGCCAATGTCGTGGCAAAAGCGATGAAAGACTGGGCTGTGGAGAACGGCGCAACACATTTTACCCACTGGTTTCAGCCGCTGACGGGTATTACGGCGGAGAAGCACGATGCGTTTATTACCCATCCGAATGAAGACGGAAAGATGATTATGGAATTTTCCGGCAAAGAGCTGATTAAAGGTGAGCCGGATGCATCTTCGTTCCCGTCGGGAGGACTTCGTGCCACATTTGAGGCGAGAGGATATACTGCTTGGGATATGACATCACCGGCATTTTTGAAAGGTTCTGCAAACGGGGTTGTTCTTTGTATCCCGACTGCATTTTATTCTTATACAGGGGAGGCGCTTGATAAAAAGACACCGCTTCTTCGTTCCATGGAGGCAATTTCAAAGCAGGCACTCCGTATTATGCGCCTGTTCGGCAACGATGATGCGATGAAAGTGATTCCGTCGGTCGGTGCAGAGCAGGAATACTTCCTTGTGGACGAGGGACTTTATAAACAGAGGGCAGATCTTATGTTTGCGGGCAGAACGTTGTTCGGAGCTCCGGCACCGAAAGGGCAGGAGATGGAGGATCATTATTTCGGTGTCATCCGTGAACGTGTGGCCGCTTTTATGGCAGATTTGAATGAGGAACTTTGGAAGCTTGGCGTGACGGCAAAAACGCAGCATAACGAAGCGGCTCCGGCGCAACATGAGCTTGCTCCGATTTACGAGACCTGCAATATCGCAACAGACCACAATCAGATTGTGATGGAGACGATGAAGCGCGTTGCGACACAGCACAGCATGCGTTGTCTTTTGCATGAAAAACCTTACGCCGGTGTCAACGGTTCCGGTAAGCACAATAACTGGTCTATCACGACCGATACCGGTATCAATATGCTGGATCCGGGCGATACGCCGAATGAAAATATTCAGTTTCTTTTAGTGCTTGCATGTATAATGCGTGCAGTGGATAAACACGCAGACCTTCTGCGTCAGTCGGCAGCGGATGTGGGAAATGACCACCGTCTCGGCGCGGATGAGGCGCCGCCTGCAATTATTTCCATCTTCCTGGGAGAACAGCTGGAGGATGTGGTAAAACAGCTTGTGGAAACAGGCGCGGCGGAATCTCTCAAAGAGGGCGGAACGCTGGAGACCGGCGTTTCGACACTTCCTGATTTTGAAAAGGATGCAACGGACCGTAACCGTACGTCGCCGTTTGCATTTACGGGTAATAAATTTGAGTTCCGTATGGTCGGTTCTTCTGATTCCATTGCAGGCCCGAATACAACGCTCAACGCTATCGTGGCACAGGCGTTCTGTGAGGCTGCGGACAGACTGGAGGCAGCTCCGAACTTTGATTTGGCAGTGCATGATTTGATCAAAGAATATATGAGCGAGCATCAGCGCATTATCTTCAACGGTAACGGCTACTCCGATGAGTGGGTGCGCGAGGCGGAAAAGCGCGGTCTTCCGAATATTCGCACGACCGTGGAGGCGGCGTCTACCCTGACGAGCGATAAGTCGGTGGAATTGTTTGAACAGTTCGGTATTTATACAAAGGCAGAGCTTGAGTCCCGCGAGGAAATTATTTACGAGACATACTCTAAGACAATCAATATCGAGGCGCTTACCATGATTGATATGGCAGGAAAGCAGATTATTCCTGCAGTTGTGAAATATACAAAGACACTCGCGGATATGGTAAATTCCCTGCATGATGCAGGCGTCGATATTACCGTGCAAAAAGGAATGCTTGAAAGTGTTTCAAAACGTCTTGCAGCGATGCAGACAGCGTGTGCAAACTTAAAGGATGTGGATCGCAAGGCACGCAATATCAAAAATGCAAAAGAGCAGGCTTTCTTCTATATGAATGAAGTGATTCCTGCTATGGAGGCTCTCCGTGCTCCGGCGGATGAACTGGAAATGATTGTGGATAAGGAAGTCTGGCCGATTCCGACCTACGGCGAATTGATGTTTGAGGTATAACATGAAAAAACTGATTTGTATTTGTACGGCTGTACTGATGATGTGCAGCCTTACCGCTTGTGCAGGTAATTTAAATCACTATACGAAAGAGGAGTCCGAAGCGCTGATGGAAGACGTCATCGGGCAGGATGTGACTTATGTTTCTACAGATAAGTATCCGAAGGAAAAGAAGGTTGTGCACCTATTTGAGGATGAAGACGGCGTAGAGTTTGCCGTGATCAGTGAAATGAGTCAGGGGTGGTTTGCGGTAGGCATGTACCGCTGCTATATTTCGGATAACTATGTGGCGGCAAAATTGGAAGCGCGTGAGCAGGAAATTATGGATATACTCGAGCAGTATGATTTGAAACAATATTTGACGGATCCGGCTTATGTGCTGGATGAAGATATTGCCCTCGGTGAGGGATCCTGTCCGGATGTGTTTTATTTCGAACTTCCGATAGGAACCGTGGAGGAAAACAAAGAGGTTATTGAACATATGGCTGCAGCAGGAGCGCAGATTGATGAGCTTCTTTCTGTTTGTTATGATGAGGGCTATGCACTTGATGTTGATTTGGAAGGCGGAGATTATCAGAATTATGTCGGCTATACAGGCATGAATCTCCGGTTCATGTATGAAGGAATTGCTTATGACGGGCGAGTTTATGAGAAATCGGATATGATGAGGTTTAATTGGTCGCTGAAGGAAGAAGACCGGTGGAGCGAGGAGGCGCTGTATGAGTATTTGGAAGCGCAGCTGTCAGAAGCGGTCGGCAGAGAGCCGGAAGAATAGGGAAAAGGCGTAGGAAAGAGCCTACAGAAACTATTTTGAAAAAAATTAAAAAATTTGAAAAAAACACTTGCACAAAGTAAAAAAATCATGTATACTTTGTCCTTGTGATGGGCTATCGCCAAATGGTAAGGCAACGGACTCTGACTCCGTCATTTCAAGGTTCGAATCCTTGTAGCCCAGCTGTAAAGCGTGTATTCAACAGAATGCACGCTTTTTTGTTTTGCTTTTTCAGCTGTGGGTATATAGAAAATAATTTATGTGCTGTACCCACGATTTTAGGAATTTTTGGGCATAAGAGCATGATTTTTAAGCATATGTCCAAAAGAAGTGAATTTACCATTTGATTTAAGAAAAGCATATTGATTTTTGGGTAATATGATTGCGTTTTTGGGTATATACCCATGAGGGATTTTATGTCCGCTTTTGTTGGTACAGTAGATTGTGTCAGTTTGATTTTTTGTCAAAAAATAATTACTACACAGCAGAAATAAAACTGTGCTATAATGCAAACGAACAAAGGAGGCATATAGTGATGAGACCGGGAAAACGAATATTCAGTATATTTCTTTGTTTGGCACTGGTATTATCGGGGATGGTAATTCCGGCAAAGGAAGTGCAGGCGGAGGAAGTACAGGCAGAGGAAATACAGGTAGAGGAAATACAGGCAGAAGAGGTGCAGGCAGAAGAAGTACAGGGAGAAACCGCAAGTGCAGCAGAAACGGCAAGCGGTGAGAAAACCATTGCCGGGTTTGGTACGAGCATGATTGCAGATCCGATTGCAACTACAAATGCAAATGATGCATGGAGAGGAAGCTATGTGTACTTCGGGAACTATGATGCAGATGGGAACCTTACTGCAGAACCGGTAAAATACCGTGTGCTTGATGCAAGTACCACAGAATACAGTGCGGATCAAACGACACAGACGATGCTTTTGGATTGTGACAGAATTCTGTACTATCAGGCATTTGATGAAGACGGGGTTGCCAATGACGGAGTTACAAAAGTAAATGATTGGGCAGGAAGTGATATAAATAAGAGCCTTAATAAAGATGGGGGATTTATAGATACATCTTTTGGGGCGACAGAAAAAAGTGCTATAGCAGCCAGTGTAAAAACAGCGGCAAACGCTTTGGACGGCACAGAGGCGACTGCTTATAAATTTGCCCCTCTGAATGGGGAGCAGCTTTTTGTGCTGGATGCAAAAGAAGCAACCAGACCAACCTATGGATATGGTAGTACTAAAAGCCGCGGGAAGGAAGCAGACGGCGATTATGCCTTTTGGTGGCTTCGCTCCGCCTATGGCAGTATGGATGGCTATGCGGGTTTCGTTGATTCGAGTGGTGAGTTTGGAGGCAACGGTGTTCGCTATATACATCCGGGAGTGAGCCCTGCTTTTAACCTGAATCTTTCCTCGGTTCTCTTTTCTTCTGTTGTTTCCGGAACTGCAGGGGAAGCGGGCGCAGAGTATAAGTTGACACTGCTTGACAGTGATATCACCATTTCTTCCAGCGGCGTGACAAGAAAAGGTAATACCGTATTTATTCCATATAACTTTAAGGGAACGAATATGGGCAAGGTGACACAGGTTTCCGTGCTGATTCTTGACAAAGAATATACGGCGGGGAATACAAACGGAGCGTCAATTCTTGCTTATGAAAAATTGAATGTGGAAAATTTTGCTCCGAGCGGAACCGGTGTTTATACGCTTCCGGACTTTTTGAACGGTAAAAACCCGGGAACCGATTATCATGTTTATGTTATAGCGGAAGATATAAATGGTGAGAAAGTAACGGACTATGCAAGTGCGCCGACAGAAGTACATATTTGGGCAGCACCGACAGTAAAGAAAATAAGTATTGGCACGCAGGGCATTGTTGACCCGGCTGTTCCGCGCAGTGAAAAGGATGCATGGAATGGATGCTTTGTCTACTATGGAAATTATAATGGCAGTCCGGTAAAATACCGTGTGTTGGATGCAAACACCTCGCGGTTTGGCGGAACAACGATGTTTTTGGATTGCGACAGTATTCTCTATTGCACAGCGTATGATGGTGAAGCCTCATATAGTAATGTGTGGAAAAACAGTCCGATTTATATAAGTCTTAATGGAGCCGGTTTCTTGGATAAAGAAGGTGCGTTTACGGCGGCGGAAAAGAATGCCATTGCAACAAGCAATGTGGCAGCACATGTGTTGACGACGGATAGTGAAACGGGAGTCAATGTGACAAATGGTGTAAAGACCACATTTGAAAAGTATATAGCATTGACCGGCGAAAAAATCTTTTTGCTGGATGTGGAGGATGTATGTAACGGGGCATATGGATACAGCATTACGACTAATGCCGATAGCAACCAAAAGAAGACAGGTGCCTCTGAGGATTTGGAGTGGTGGCTTCGTTCTGCCTACGGTTCGGGCAGTATGGTTGGCAATATAAGTTCGGTGGGAACTATCTATTGGAGCCTTGCCAGCAAAAGTACCGTCGGCGTGAGTCCGGCCATGAATCTGGACCTGTCATCCATTCTCTTATCATCGGTGAGCGGAACGGGCAAATCTTCGGGTATTACAAGCGAAAGCAGTGAGATTGGTACGACAACAGAGGCAGAGTGGAAACTGACGCTGTTGGATGCAGGTAAGACTATCGCGCTGACACCGGGCAGAAGTGCAGTTAAAGCAGGCGACGGAACAATCACCGTGCCATATACCTATACGGACAGCACTTCGGGCAGCGGAAAAGTAAATCAGATTTCCGTTATGATTACAGACAAAGCGTACGGAAGTGAGAATGCACAGATTCTTTATTATGGTGCATTACAGAATATAAAAAACGCAGAAGGAGCGGACAGTACGGTAGCAGAAGCTTGCGCCGGAACAGGAACCTTTGCGCTTCCGGGTGGTTTGGCAGGAAAAACACTGGGAAAAGATTATCACATTTATATTTTGGCAGAGTGTGTGAATGCGGACAATGCCACGGATTATGCAAGCGCTCCTTTTGAAATCGGTGTCAAAACAAAAATTGCCGCTGTCAACATAGCCGGTATCAGCGCACCGATCACGGGTCTTCCGTTAATGGCAGAAGTGGAAGTGTCGGGAGAAGGTGTGTCTGCGAAAGCGCCGGTTACATGGAAAAAAGGAGAAACGAAGGTGACCGGTAAGGCAGAATCAAGTGCAACCTATTGGGCATTTGTGACTTTGACGGCAAAAGACGGATATACATTTAAAGATGCAGCGGGTATTATGACAAGTGTGACCTTAAACGGAACCGCAGTGACTTCGGGTAATGTTACACAGAATGCGGATGGGACTCTTACCGTTGCCTGCGGAACATATACAACAGCAGCCGAGGTTAAAACCGGTGATTCGCAAGTGGCTGTAAATGATGACGGCACAGTTACATATAAGACACCTGCCAATAAGAATTTGACATCCATAACCATTCCGGATACCGTAACAGTCGGCGGCGTAACCCGGAAGGTAACAGCTATTGAAAAGAATGCATTTAAGAACTCTAAGATTAAGTCGATTACCATCGGGAACAATATCAAAACCATCGGTGCAAATGCATTCTATGGATGTAAATATTTGAAGACTGTGAAGTTCGGTAAAAATGTGACTGCAATCGGCGATAAGGCGTTTTATAAGTGTACCGCACTGACTAAGATTACCATTCCGTCAAAGGTTAAGACGATTGGTAAGCAGGCGTTCTATGGTTGCAAGAAACTGAAAACTGTCACCATCGGAAAGAGTGTAAACAAAATCGGTTCCAAAGCCTTCTATGGCTGCAGTAAGCTAAAGACATTTACAATCAAGACGACCAAGCTTACAACGAAAAAGGTTGGAAGCAAAGCATTCGGAAAAACACCGAAGAGCATGAAAGTGACGGTGCCGAAGAAAAAATTCAAATCGTACAAATCTATGCTTGTCAAGAAAGGTGTAAACAAAAAAGCGAAGTTTAAGAAGAAATAAAGGTAGGAAGAACTGCTCTGCATTTTGCAGAGCGGTTTTTTTGAACGGAAATATGGATCGTGGGTATATAAAGAATAAGTTTGGCCGGATACCCGGGATGTAGGAGGTTTTTGGGTATGTGAGCCTTCCTTTTTTTCATATACCCAAAAGAAGCAAATTTCTAATTTGTTTCAAGAAAAACATCCGGAGGTTTGGGTAGTATACTTGAATTATTTGATATATACCCATACGGATATCATTCGGTGCTGCCGGTAGGAGGAAGCTGTAACTGACTAATCATATATTTGGAAGAAATGACACGATGACGGAACTGGGGATTTGAGTGAGCTGTGCATTCCTTTTCAATGCGAAAAACAAATGCTACACAGGATGAGCAAAACTGTGTTATAATGGCTAAGGTTTATGTAAAAGGGATTGTGAAAAGGAAGTGGAATGATGTACTCATTTGACAGCAGAGTAAGATACAGTGAAGTGGGAAGTGATACGAAACTTACGCTTCTTTCGTTGCTTAATTATTTTCAGGATTGTGCAACGTTTCATTCGGAGGATCTGGGGGTCGGCGTGGAATATCTGGAGAAACTGCACAGTGTCTGGGTGATGAATTTCTGGCAGATTGATATCGGACGTTTTCCGGCACTGGGAGAAAAGGTTTTGATTCAGACACATCCGTATGATTTTAAAGTCTGTATGGGATTCCGTAATTTCGGCTTGAAGAATGAGAAGGGTGAAATGTTAGCTGTGGCTAATACTCTTTGGACATTTTTGGATACGCAAAACGGACGGCCGAGCAAGCCGCCGGCGGACATGCTGGAAAAATATGCGACGGAGCCGCCCTATGAGATGGAGTATCTTGATCGCAAGATTTCTTTTGCCGGGGGAGGTGAAAAACAGGATCCGGTAGAAATCAGAAAGCACCATCTGGATACCAATCATCATGTAAACAATGCGCAGTATGTGGGCATTGCGTATGATTATCTTCCGGAGGATTTTCCGGTGCGGCGTATGAGGGCATCTTATCACAAGCCAGCAGTGCTTGCAGACCTTTTGTATCCGGTTGTGTATAAGGAAAAAGAAAATTGTGTGGGAGTTGCGCTCTGCGATGAAAGCGGAAGCGCTTATGCAAATATCGAATTTTGTAATTGCAAATAGAAAGAGGAAACTATGTTATTTGGACAAAAACAGTTAATGGTCATTGTAAAAAAAGTGGAATTCGGTGTATATCTTGCCGAGTCGATAGAAGATGGGGAAAACAGGGTGCTTTTGCCGGGGAAGCAGGTTCCGGCCGGAGCAAATGTCGGAGACGGGATTGAAGTGTTTCTGTACAAAGATTCGCAGGACCGGCCGATTGCGACAACCAATACACCGAAGCTAACCCTCGGTGAGACGGCGCGGCTTAAGGTAGTTTCCGTCGGTAAAGTCGGGGCCTTTTTGGACTGGGGACTGGAGAAGGATTTGTTTCTTCCGTTCCGTGAACAGATCGTAAAGGTCAAAGAGGGTGATGAGGTAATTGTGGCGCTCTATTTGGATAAGAGCAGCCGTCTCTGCGCGACCATGCGGATTTATCCTTATCTTTTAACGGAAAGTCCTTATCAGGCGGAGGATGAAGTGACGGGAACCATTTATGAGATCAGCCGGAATTTCGGCGCCTTTGTGGCGGTGGATGATAAGTACTCTGCGCTGATTGCCAAGAAAGAACTGTACGGGGAACTTAAGGTTCTTCAGAAGGTGACGGCGAGAGTCATTAAAGTGAAAGAGGACGGGAAGCTGGATCTTTCCGTTCGCCAGAAAGCCCATTTGCAGATGGATAAGGATGCGGAGACGTTGTTGGATTTGCTTGCAAAAAACGGAGGAAAGCTTCCGATCGGAGATAAATCCACACCGGATAAGATCCGCAGCTGGACCGGTATGAGTAAAAATGAGTTCAAGCGTGCAGCAGGCCGGTTATATAAAGAGCGTAAAATTGTGGTGGAAGCGGAGAAGATCTTCACTGCCCCTTAATTGCATTTTCGGATAACATGCATTATACTGGGAGAAACTGACTATAAAAACAAAAAGGAGACATCAAATGAAAGTGCAGAATATTACAGATATAGAAAAGTTTTTTGAGGTGGTTGACAGTTGCATGGGGAAGGTGGAACTTGTGACCGGAGAGGGAGACAGACTGAATTTAAAGTCTAAACTTTCCCAGTATGTGTCGCTGGCTAACATTTTTTCGGATGATTCAATCGGGGAGCTGGAGCTTCTTGCATATGAACCGGAAGATATTAACAAATTAGTAAACTTTATGATGAACGATTAGGATATGAATTCAAAAAAAGTCAATTGGTTATTTACATCTATTATTATATTAAATGTGCTTGTGATTATTTTGGCAGCATTGTATCCGGAAGGGATTTCCATCGGAATGCTTCCGGCGCTTTTGGTCAGTCAGGCAATGATTTTCGTGCCTGCAGCCTTGTTTTTGGTTTTTACCAAAACAAAGCCGTCGGATCTGATACAAATGGCAAAGCCGAAGTGGTCCCTGTCGCTGCTGGTTGTGCTGATCACGTTTATGATTATGCCGCTGATTACTGCTGTGAACGCGCTTTCCATGCTGTTTGTGGAAAATGAGGTAACCAACATGCAGGCGCTGTTTTTGGAAGTGCCGTGGTGGCTGCTGATTTTAGTTGTGGGTTTTGTGGGGCCGTTCAGCGAGGAGGCGGTTTTTCGCGGTGTGATTTATCACGGATACAGGCGGAGCGGAAGGTTTGTTGCGGCGATGCTCATGTCTTCCGTGCTGTTTGGTTTGATGCATCTGAATTTTAATCAGATGAGTTATGCAATCGTGGTAGGAATTGTGGGAGTGCTGTTAATTGAGGGAACGGGAAGTATTTTTTACAGTATCCTGTTTCATGCCACAATCAATACGAGTAATGTACTTATGATGCTTTCGCAGGATCCGGCGACTTCGTCCATGGATGCGGCGCAGACACAGGAAATGGTGGAATCGCTTATGAAAATGCCGTATCGTGAGGCGATGTGTGTTGTCTGTGCGGTTTATATTTTGATTGCCTGCGTGACAACATCTATTGCAGGATGTCTGTATTATTTGATTTTGAAAAAAGAAGGAAGAACGGAGCATGTCCGTCTGTTGTTTGCAAAAGAAGGCAAATCTGCCGTTCGTGAACAAAACCAAAAAATCTGGTCATGGCCTCTTGTGATATCCATGGTGCTGTGTCTGATATACATGATTGCAGAAATTGCATTGATAAAGTAGTAAAAGGTGACTGATTATGAAACATATGCAGGTGCTTGGTGTAGAGCTTAAGGATTATTCCGTGCGGGAAGCCATGCGAAAGGTGGATTTTTTTCTGCGTGACGGCAGGGTTGCAACCATTGCCTATATTTCTTCGCTTGGTCTTATGAAAGCGGAAAATTCGCCGGAATTGAAAACGTTTTTGTCCGAGATGGATATGACGGTGGCGTCAGACGCTGATATTTTGCGTGCCGGCGGAGTTGCCGTCCGGAGCAGAATAAAAGAAATAGAAAATGATGAGTTTTTGGAAGAGTTTTTAAAAAAGCTCGTCAGGGGCAGAAAGAAGATATATCTGTTGTCCGATACCGGGGAACAGTTGGGGATTTTGGAAGAGGCTGTCCGGGATTATCAGCCGAACATCGATATTGTCGGGATGTTTTCCATGGATAAACTGGAACATGATGAGGATTATCTGATCAATGAAATGAACGGACTTATGCCTCATGTACTTATTTCCAATATATCGTCTCCGCTCAGGGAACAGTTTTTTGAAAATCATCATATGAAAATGAATGTGAGCATATGGTTGATGCTCAAAGATAAAATGATATTTGCTTCACAAAACAGAGGACCGGCCCGAAAGTTGGGTGACCGTATTATGAAAATGATGTTCCGAAAAAAGGCGGAAAAGTACCAAAATGATAAGAGCGAACAGTAGTCGGAAGGCTTTGCAAGAGATTGTATTCTTTTGCAAAGTCTTTTTTTGAATAAAATTGCATAAAAAAGTAGGCGAAATCAGTAGATTTTTTTGTCAAAATGTTTTAAAATGAAAAAAGTAATGTGCAAAAGGTATTTATGAGGTTGCAAATATTTGTGAAAAATGTATAAAAGTTGGTATTACATTTGTAATGGAAAGGGAGCGGGGATATGATTTCAAATCAGATACTGCAAAATACGTTGGATGGGTTAAAAGCAATTTCGAGGGTAGATTTTTCCGTGATTGATACGGACGGTAAGACAGTAGCTACCACGGAAGACAGGGAGCCGGACTATATGTCGGCGGTGATTGATTTTGTAAAGTCACCGGCGGACAGCCAGGAGGTTTCAAAGTTCCAGTTTTTTAAGATTTATGATGAGCAGACAGTGGAATATGTGCTGGTTGCCACAGGTTCCGGGGAAGATGTTTACATGGTCGGAAAGATGGCGACATTCCAGATTCAAAATCTGCTTGTTGCTTACAAGGAGCGGTTTGATAAGGATAATTTTATCAAAAATCTTCTTCTTGATAATCTTCTGCTTGTGGATATTTACAGCCGGTCCAAGAAGCTCCATATCCGTATGGAGGCGCCTCGTACCGTCATGATTGTCGAGGCCGGAGAAGGCAAAGATGTCAATTCCGTGGAGATGGTGCGCGCACATCTGGCAGCCGGAAACAGAGATTTTATTACGGCGGTGGATGAGAACAGTGTAATCATCGTGAAGGAGACGGAAGAAGAAAATGCCAAGGCTGAACTGGAGCAGACAGCGGCGGGAATCATTGCGGCGTTGGAAAAAGAGGGTGCGGCCAAGGTACATATTGCGTACGGAAGTATGGCGGGAGAACTGAAGGAAGTGAGCCGTTCTTATAAGGAAGCCAGAATGGCGCTGGATGTAGGAAAGATTTTCTTTGATGAGAGACAGGTCATTGCTTACAGCGAGCTCGGTATCGGCCGTCTGATTTATCAGCTTCCGATTCCTCTTTGTAAAATGTTCATCCGTGAAATTTTCGGAACAAAGAGCCCGGATGATTTTGACGAGGAGACGATTGTGACAATCAACAAGTTCTTTGAGAACAGCCTGAACGTATCCGAGACTTCCAGACAGTTGTTTATTCACAGAAATACACTTGTCTATCGCCTGGACAAACTTCAGAAGAGTACCGGGCTGGATTTGAGGGTGTTTGAGGATGCCATCACCTTTAAGATTGCCATGATGGTTGCTAAGTACATGAAATATATGGAAAATTTTGAGTATTAATGACGAAGGAGAAACGAATTCTATGATTACATTACAGAATGTTGTAAAGGCATATTCTACCGGAGCCCCGGCTTTGAATGATATCAGTCTTCAGATTGATGCCGGAGAATTTGTGTTCATTGTAGGAGACAGCGGATCGGGCAAGTCGACATTGATTAAACTTCTGCTTCGGGAGCTGCTTCCGACTTCGGGTAAAATTGTTGTAAACGACATGGATGTTGCAGCGCTGCGCCACAGACAGATACCGAAGTATCGCCGCAGTCTCGGCGTGGTATTCCAGGATTTCCGTTTGCTGAAGGACCGGAACGTATATGAAAACGTTGCGTTTGCACAGCGTATTGTTCAGACGCCGAACAAGCAGATTAAGAAAAATGTGCCGTCTATTTTGTCCACCGTGGGACTGGCCGGAAAATATAAGGCGAGACCCCGTCAGCTTTCCGGTGGAGAACAGCAGCGTGTGGCACTTGCAAGAGCATTGGTAAACAATCCTCCGATTCTCCTGGCGGATGAGCCGACGGGAAATCTGGATCCGAAGAATTCGTGGGAAATCATGAAGTTGTTGGAAGAAATCAACGCAAGAGGAACTACGGTGCTTGTGGTAACGCACAACCGTGAGATTGTCAATGCGATGAAAAAGCGTGTAATTACCATGAACAAAGGCGTAATTGTCAGTGATGAGAAGGAAGGTACATACATCGATGAGATTTAGTACATTAGTTTATACAATAAAACAAGGTATCGTAAATATTTTTCGGAACAAGTGGTATTCGTTGGCGTCTATGGCTACAATCAGCGCATGTCTTTTTATGTTTGGTATTTTTTATGCGGTGGTGGCCAACTTCCAGTATATTGTGAAGGAAGCGCAGGAAGGCGTGGCAGTCACAGTGTTCTTTAATGAAGATACCACGGATGAGCGGATTTCCGAAATCGGTGAGATGATCGAGAAAAGAGCGGAAGTGTCCCATGTGAATTTTGTCTCCTCCGACGAGGCGTGGGAAAACTTTAAAGATGTCTATCTGGGCGAGTACGCAGACGGTTTCGGGGATGACAATCCGATCAAAGACTCGGAAAACTATGAAGTATATCTGAATGATGTGTCCATGCAGGAAAATCTTGTTACCTACATTGAGTCCATCAGCGGCGTGAGAAAGGTGAACCGTTCTGAGATTACGGCGAACACATTGTCGGGTATGAACCGTCTGATCGGTTATGTGTCTGTGGGAATTATTGCCATTCTTTTGGCAGTATCTGTGTTCCTGATAAGCAATACGGTTACAATCGGAATTTCTGTCCGGAAAGAAGAGATTAACATTATGAAATATATCGGTGCGACCGATTTCTTTGTACGGGCACCTTTTGTTATTGAAGGTATGCTGATCGGAGCAATCGGATCACTGATTCCGCTTACGATTATTTACTTTATTTACAACAGTGTGATTTCGTATGTATCTACAAGATTCCAGATGCTTTCACAGCTTCTTAAGTTTTTGTCGGTAGAGCAGGTGTTCCAGATTCTGATTCCTGTTTCGCTTATGATTGGTATCGGAATCGGTTTTATCGGAAGTTTTTCGACGGTTCGCAAACATATTCGTGTCTGATTTTGAATATGAAATATTGTACGGGAGTTAACAGGATGCTTAATACAAAAAGATGGTTGGGATTTTTGCTGGCGGTTTTGATGCTTGCAATTGTTCCGTGTTCCGTTTTGGCTGATACAAAGGAAAGCCTGGACGAGAAAATCAAAAGCGAGTCCAGTGCTTTAGACAGCGCGCAGGATGAAAAGAAGGATCTCCAGAGCAATCTGGAAGCGGCGGAAGCCCTGAAGGAATCTTTGGAAGAAACGAAGGATGAATTGTCTCAGCACGTGGTAGAATTGGATAGTGAAATGAGTCAGGTGACTTACAAACTCTCCGAGGTGGAAGACTTGCTTGCAGATAAGCAGAAAGAGCTTGAGGAGACCGAAAAGAAACTGGCCGAGGCAAAGGTGGATGTACAAAAACAGTATGAGGATATGAAAATCCGTATTCAGTTCATGTATGAGCACGGCACTATGTCCTTTTTGGAAATTCTTCTGTCCTGCTCCAGTTTCAGTGAGCTTTTAAATAAAGCAGAGTATATAGAACAGGTTTCTGCTTATGACCGGGAAATGCTGGATTATTACGAGGAAACCAAAAAGAATATAGAGGAGCTGGAAAAGGAACTGGGAGACCAGAAAGAAATTCTGGTGTCGGTAAGAAATGATGTAAAAAGTCAGCAGGATGAGATGTCAGGACTGATTGAAGAAAAGCAGAATCAGATAGAGAAATATCAGAAAGACATCAAAAACAAGGAAGAGGCGATCAAAGAGTATGAGGCGATGATTGCGGAGCAGGATGCAGTCATTCGCGCATTGGAAGCATCGGTGGCTGCGGCAAAAGCAAAACGTGCTCAGCTTGATGTTTCCGGAAACGGAACGGGAGACAGTTCTTACAGCGGAGGAACTTTCTGTTGGCCGGCGCCGTCCTATACAAGAATTTCCGATGATTACGGTTATCGTAACCATCCGATTCTCGGAGTAAAGCAGTTCCACAACGGAGTGGATATGGCGGCACCGAGCGGAAGTAATATACTGGCTGCGGCCGGAGGAAGTGTGGTTGCTGCTACTTACAATGCAACGATGGGAAATTACGTGATGATTGATCACGGAGGAGAATTGTATACGATTTATATGCACGCGTCTGCATTGTATGTGTCTGCGGGAGATACCGTATCGAAGGGTGATCTCATTGCGGCGGTGGGATCCACCGGCCGGTCCACGGGACCGCACCTTCATTTCGGAGTGCGTTTGAACGGAAGTTATGTGAGTCCGTGGAATTATTTATAGTTAGAAGGTAATAAGATTGAGTGATAATTGGCATAATGTAAACGGAACAGAAGAAAAAGAATATACAGGTCAGGAACTGGTAGACCGTATTTCGGAGGAAAAACGGGAGCGTAAAGCAATAAAGCGCAACTGGTTTATGGGGGGAATCATTGTCGGCCTTGTAATTGCATTGATGCTTTCCTGTGTGGTTTATCTGGTCGGAATGAAAAAAAACAATGCAGCTTATGTGCGTCTTGCAGGCAGTGCGTCCGCAGAAACTACCGACGCGGAAGATTCGGTTCTGAATTCGCAGGTCGGACAGAAACTCAGTATTTTGGAGGACAGTATCCAGGAGTATTATCTGGGAGATGTCACCAATGAACAGTTGGAGAACGGTCTCTACAGGGGACTGGTGGAAGCGACCGGAGATCCGTATGCAGAATACTACACGGAAGAAGAGCTGGAAGAACTCAAAGAATCCACCAGCGGGATTTATTACGGGATAGGTGCCTATGTAGGTATTGATGCGGAAACTCAGTGTTGCAAAATATCCGGTGTAATTGATAATGCGCCGGCCCAGGAAGCAGGGTTACAGGCGGAGGATATTATTGTTGAGGTGGACGGAACCAGTACAAGAGGAATGGCGACTACGGATGTGGTGATGCTCATAAAGGGCGAGGAGCACACAGATGTAGTGCTCACGATCTATCGGAAGGGCGAGCCGGAGTATTTGGACATCACGGTGACGCGCCGTAAAGTGGAAGCTCCTACCGTAGAATATGAAATGATGGAAGATGGTATGGCGTACATTCAGATTACGCAGTTTGAAACAGTGACCATCGATCAGTTTGCAGAGAAATTGGAGCAGGCAAGAAGCGAAGGTATGAAGGGTCTCATCATTGATTTGCGCGGAAATCCGGGCGGAACACTGCAAAGCGCGGTGGAAATTGCACGGATGATTTTACCGAAAGGTCTTGTCGTATATATGGAAGATAAAAACGGAGAGCGTGAGGAGTACAGCTGTGACGGTAAACAGCAGCTGGAAGTGCCTCTGGTTGTTCTTGTGGATGACAACAGTGCATCGGCTGCGGAAATTCTTGCCGGAGCAGTAAAGGATTACGGAATCGGAACGCTGGTGGGCGTCACGACCTTCGGAAAAGGAATTGTTCAAAAAGTATTCGGAATTACGGATGGTTCCGGTGTGAAACTTACCATCAGCCATTACTATACACCGAAGGGAAATGACATTCATGAGGTCGGTATAGAACCTGATGTGGAAGTGAAACTTGATACAGAAAAATATGTAGAGGACGGAAGTGACAACCAGCTGGAGCGTGCAAAGGAAATTCTGTCAGAGGAAATGAAATAATGAAGCTGGCTTACTTAATCACGGCGTACAAAGATGCGGATTCCCTGTTGGAACTGGCACGGATGCTTGCGCAGAACGGTTACGTGTATATTCATATTGACAAGAAAAGTCGTACGATCACCGATGAAGATATGGAGACGTTGAATCATATTCCGAATTGTACCGCAATCCGGAAATACGATATCAAATGGGGTGGTTTTAATCATGTGCGCGCTATTTTGGAACTTGTCCTGATGGCGGTAGCCAACCAGGAAGTAACATATATGCATATGCTTACCGGAGAGGATTATCCGCTGCTTCCGGTGGAGGAGCTGGATGACCGTTTTGTGGATTGTAACGATATTTACATGACGTATATCGAGCCGGAGAATCTGCCGGATACCGTGACGGTCCGCTACCGTTACTACAACTGGTTCCAGGACCGGAATGTCAAGAACAAATTTCTCTGGACGATACAGTATATGACCGTAAAATTGCAGAAACTGGTCGGCGTTTTCAGGGAAGGTATCGGAGAATTCAATCGCATATACAAAGGACTTGTGTATATTTCCATGCCAAAGGAAGCAGCGGCTTATGTGATAGAATATGTTGCCGGGCACGAAGATTTTTGGAGGGATTTGTACCGTTGTCAGGTGCCGGAAGAGTTCTTTTTTCAGACGCTGTTTATGAACAGCAGCAAATGGGCAGACCGCGTGATTAACAAGGAGCTCCGTTATATGGATTGGAGCCGGGGGGACGGAGCGAGCCCGTGTTATCTGGTTCCGAAAGATTACGAGAACGTTATGAAAAGTGAATGTGTTTTTGCCCGCAAGTTTCATCCGGAATTATCCAAGGAACTTCGGGACAAAATACGTACCGAGATACATCAGAAAAAATAATCAAACAGGAAGTACAGAACAAACATTCGATTTTGCTCTGTACTTTTATTTTGCGTTCTGATATAATCGGGGTTGTACAGGGCGGTTTAAAGTGACAAAGGAGAGGTTGAATCAGGATGAGTAGTTCTGCAAATCGTTTTAAATTACATTCGCAATACAAGCCTACCGGTGATCAGCCGCAGGCGATTGATGCATTGGTCAAAGGGTTTGAAGAGGGAAATCAGTTTCAGACGCTTCTCGGAGTAACCGGCTCCGGAAAAACCTTTACTATGGCCAATATTATTGCAGCACTTAACAAACCGACGCTTGTAATTGCACATAATAAGACATTGGCAGGGCAGCTCTACGGGGAATTCAAGGAGTTCTTTCCGGAGAATGCGGTGGAGTACTTTGTGTCCTATTATGATTATTATCAGCCGGAGGCATATGTGCCTTCGACCGATACTTATATTGAAAAAGATTCGTCCATCAATGATGAAATTGATAAACTGCGTCTTTCGGCCACGGCGTCTCTGGCGGAGCGCAGAGATGTGGTGGTGGTTGCGTCCGTATCTTGTATTTACGGCATCGGAAGTCCGGATGATTACACGGAGATGATGGTGTCGCTCAGACCGGGCATGATTAAGGATAGAGATGAAGTTATCCACGGACTGATTGAGATACAGTATGACCGCAACGATTTAGATCCGGACCGGGGGTGTTTCCGGGTGCGGGGAGATGTTCTTGAAGTGAATCCTGCACAGGGCAGCGATTACCTGATCCGTATTGAGTTTTTCGGTGATGAGATTGATCGCATTGCAGAGGTGGATCCCCTGACGGGTGAGGTGCATGCAGAGCTTTCGCACATTTCTATTTTTCCTGCATCCCACTATGTGGTTCCGCGGGAGAAGATACTTCATGCATGCGGCGAAATTGAAAAAGAGATGGAACAGCAGGTGAAGTATTTTAAGGGCGAGGACAAGCTTTTGGAGGCGCAGCGCATCAGCGAGAGGACCAACTTTGATGTGGAAATGCTTCTCGAGACGGGATTTTGTTCCGGAATTGAAAACTACTCCCGTCATTTGAACGGAATGGCGCAGGGGGAAACGCCGATGACGTTGATGGACTATTTTAAAGGGGATTACCTTATTATCATCGATGAGTCCCATATGACG
This sequence comes from Lachnospiraceae bacterium, assembly GCA_017461865.1. GTDB lineage: Bacteria > Bacillota > Clostridia > Lachnospirales > Lachnospiraceae > SVFI01. Next base: position 25,293 of record JAFTVQ010000042.1, read on the forward strand.
GTTCCGCAAATCCGGGCCATGTTCCATGGTGACCGTTCCAGAAAGACAACGCTGGTAGATTACGGTTTCCGGCTCCCTTCGGCACTGGACAACCGGCCGCTGAATTTTGAAGAATTTGAGTCGAAAATAGACCAGCTTTTGTTTGTGTCGGCTACGCCGGCGGAGTACGAAGCGGAACACGAACTTCTGCGTGTTGAGCAGGTGATCCGCCCGACGGGACTTTTGGATCCGCAGGTGGATGTGCGCCCTGTAGAGGGACAGATTGATGATCTGATTGCAGAGGTCAAGAAAGAGACACAGAGCGGAAATAAAGTGCTTGTCACTACATTGACCAAGCGCATGGCAGAGGATTTGACCGACTATATGAAGGAAGTCGGCATCCGTGTCAAATATCTCCATTCGGATATTGATACGATGGAAAGAGCAGAGATCATCCGTGATATGCGTATGGATGTGTTTGACGTGCTTGTAGGTATCAATCTTCTCAGGGAAGGTCTTGATATTCCGGAGATTTCGCTTGTTGCCATATTGGATGCGGACAAGGAAGGTTTCCTGCGATCCAGGACGTCTCTTGTGCAGACAATCGGACGGGCAGCGCGCAATGTAAACGGGCATGTGATTATGTATGCAGATACCATGACGGATTCCATGCGAACGGCGATCGAGGAGACGGAGAGACGTCGCAGCATTCAGGATGCATATAACAGAGAACACAACATTGTTCCGCAGTCGGTGCAGAAGGATATCCGGGATCTGATCAGTATTTCGCGAGCGGTGGATTCCAAGGATACCCGGATGGAAAAAGATATAGAGTCCATGAGTGCCGGGGAACTCAAAAAACAGATAGAGCAGGTGCAGAAGCATATGAAAAGAGCGGCTGCGGATCTCAATTTTGAGGTGGCGGCGCAGCTTCGTGATGAAATGCTGCAACTGAAAAAGCATTTGCATGAAATAGAAGGATAAAAGATACAATATGAGTGAGAAAAAAGAATTCATAAAAATCAGAGGTGCCAGGGAGCACAATCTGAAAAATATCGACCTGAATATTCCGAGAAATGAACTGGTGGTGCTCACCGGCCTCTCGGGTTCCGGAAAATCATCGCTGGCATTTGATACCATCTATGCGGAAGGACAGAGACGTTATATGGAGTCTTTGTCGTCCTATGCCCGGATGTTCCTGGGGCAGATGGAAAAACCGGAAGTGGAAAATATAGAAGGACTTTCGCCGGCCATTTCCATTGACCAGAAGTCTACGAACCGGAATCCGCGATCTACCGTCGGGACGGTTACGGAAATTTATGATTACTTCCGGTTGCTGTATGCCAGAGTAGGTATTCCGCATTGTCCGAAGTGCGGAAAAGTGATTGCCAAACAGACGGTGGATCAGATGGTGGATCAGATTATGACCCTTCCGGAACGGTCAAAGATACAGATTCTTGCACCGATAGTCCGGGGGAGAAAGGGAGAACATGTCAAGGTTTTGGACCGCGCCAAGAGAAGCGGATATGTCCGTGTGCGCATTGACGGTAATCTGTATGAGCTTTCTGAAGAAATTAAATTGGATAAAAATATAAAACATACGATAGAGATTGTTGTTGATCGTTTGATTGTGAAAGAAGGAATCGAAAAGCGGCTGACAGATTCGGTTGAAAATGCGCTGGAGCTGGCGGAGGGACTGCTTGTCGTGGATACGGGAGAGGATTCCCTGAATTTCAGCCAGAGTTTTTCGTGTCCGGATTGCGGTGTCAGCATTGATGAGATTGAGCCGAGAAGTTTTTCGTTCAACAATCCGTTCGGGGCCTGTCCGGTCTGTTTCGGACTCGGTTATAAAATGGAATTTGCACCGGAACTTATGATTCCGGATGAGTCATTGAGTATTAATGAGGGTGCAATTGTTGCCATGGGTTGGCAGTCCTGCCACCAGAAGGGCAGCTTTACCAATGCCGTTTTGCAGGCGCTTTCCAAACATTATCAGTTCAGTCTGGACACTCCTTTTCGGGACTATCCGCAGAAGGTCCGCGATATTTTGATTAACGGAACCGGCGGGGAAGAGGTGGAAGTATATTACGAAGGCCAGAGAGGAAAAGGGGTTTATCCGGTAGCGTTTGAGGGAATTATAAAAAATGTCAACCGCAGATACCGCGAGACGAGCTCTGAGACAATGAAGCAGGAATATGAAGCGTTCATGCGCATTACCCCGTGTAAAGAGTGCGGAGGAATGCGATTGAAAAGAGAATCTCTGGCAGTGACGGTTGCGGATAAAAATATTCATGAAATTACATCCATGTCTATCCGCGGTCTGCACAGCTTTTTGGAAACCTTGGAACTTACGCCGCACCAGCAGCTGATTGGGAAGAGAATCCTGAAGGAAATCCGTGCCAGGGTAGGATTTCTGGTCAATGTGGGACTGGAATACCTGTCGCTTTCCCGCGGAACGGGAACACTTTCCGGCGGAGAGGCGCAGAGAATCCGTCTTGCAACTCAGATCGGATCGGGACTGGTAGGGGTTTGCTATATTTTGGATGAGCCGAGCATCGGTCTGCATCAGAGAGACAACGATAAGCTTCTGGGTGCACTGAAACGGTTGCGCGATTTGGGCAATACACTGCTTGTGGTGGAGCATGATGAGGATACCATGCGCGAGGCGGACTGGATTATTGACATCGGACCGGGAGCCGGCAGCCACGGCGGCGAAGTCATCGCGGAAGGTACGGCGGAAGATATTATGAAAATACCGGAATCTGTCACCGGACAATATCTCAGCGGTGCCGAAAAAATTCCGGTGCCGAAGATGAGAAAGCGGGCCACCGGTTATCTTAAAGTAATCGGCGCGGCAGAAAATAATTTAAAAGAGATCGATGTGGATATTCCTCTGGGCGTTATGACGTGCGTAACCGGTGTTTCCGGTTCGGGTAAATCGTCCCTTGTCAATGAGATTGTATATAAACGCCTCGCAAGGGATTTAAACCGGGCGCTGACCATACCGGGGAAACACAAGGGTATGAAAGGGATAGAGCAGCTGGATAAAGTGATCAATATCGACCAGTCTCCGATCGGACGTACGCCGCGTTCCAACCCGGCGACTTACACGGGACTCTTTGACCAGATCAGGGATTTGTTTGCGTCTACCCAGGATGCGAAAGCAAAGGGCTATAAAAAGGGACGTTTCAGTTTTAACGTGAAGGGCGGAAGATGTGAAGCCTGCAGCGGTGACGGAATATTGAAAATAGAGATGCACTTTTTGCCGGATGTTTATGTGCCGTGCGAAGTCTGCGGAGGAAAGCGTTATAACAGAGAGACGCTGGATGTGAAATACAAGGGCAAAAGCATCGCGGATGTGCTTGATATGACCGTGGAGGAGGCGCTCGGTTTCTTCGAGAATCTCCCGATGCTCCGGAGAAAGATTCAAACGTTATACGATGTGGGTCTCTCCTATGTGAAGCTCGGACAGCCGTCAACAACGCTTTCCGGCGGCGAGGCGCAGCGGGTTAAATTGGCGACGGAGTTATCCAAACGGAGTACCGGCAGTACCATCTATATTTTGGACGAGCCGACAACGGGATTGCATTTTGCCGATGTGCACAAGCTGGTAGAGATACTTCACCGATTGACGGAGAGCGGAAATACGGTTCTTGTCATTGAACACAATCTGGATGTTATCAAGACAGCGGATCATATTATTGATATCGGGCCGGAAGGCGGAGAATACGGCGGACAGATTATCGCCGAGGGGACGCCGGAGGAAGTGGCGGAGAATCCGAAGTCTTACACCGGAATCTATATCAAAAAAATGCTTCAAAAAGACGGGGAGCAGATGGAATAGGGTTTTCAAAACAAAAGATAAAATGCCTCTAAAGTTTTTCGTAGAATAGACCGATAATATTTACGAACAAGTTGAATAGTAACAGTATATCAAGGCATGGACGCACAGATTTTCAAGGATGATTTCCTCCTAAACCTGTGCGTCTTTGCGTATGATGGTCGCGGAATCCGAAAAAAAGTGTAAATTCTATGAAAACCCTTTGAAAATGGCATTGAAATGCGCTATAATGATTTAGCGTATGCAGATGAAGCTGAAAAAAGTGATTTTTTATCAATAAAAACAGAACCATGAAAGGGGAAAAGACATGCAGTACACAGATATCGGAATTGACTTGGGAACCGCCAGCATCCTTGTTTATATCAGAGGCAAAGGTGTTGTTTTGAAAGAGCCGAGCGTAGTGGCTTTTGACCGCGATACAAATAAGATTAAAGCAATCGGAGAGGACGCACGTCTCATGCTCGGACGTACACCGGGTAATATCGTTGCGGTGAGACCGCTCCGTCAGGGAGTTATCTCTGATTATACTGTAACTGAAAAAATGATGAAATATTTCATCCAGAAAGCACTCGGAAAGAAAACGTTCCGTAAACCGCGTATTGCGGTCTGTGTGCCGAGCGGTGTCACAGAAGTAGAAAAGAAAGCGGTAGAGGACGCAACATACCAGGCAGGTGCAAGAGAGGTTTCCATTATTGAGGAGCCGATCGCAGCAGCAATCGGTGCAGGTATTGATATTTCCAAACCGTGCGGAAACATGATCGTAGATATCGGCGGAGGTACTTCCGATATCGCGGTGATTTCTCTCGGTGGAACGGTAGTGAGTGCATCTATCAAAATCGCCGGCGATGATTTCGACGAGGCGATTGTCCGTTATATGAGAAAGAAACATAATTTATTGATTGGTGAAAGAACCGCTGAAGACCTTAAGATTAAAATCGGTTCTGCCTATAAGAGACCGGAAGTGGATTCTGTGGAAGTAAGAGGACGTAACCTTGTGACAGGTCTTCCGCGCACAGTGGAAGTGACCAGTGAGGAGACGGAGGAAGCACTGAGAGAAGCGACTTCGCAGATTATCGACACAATTCACAGCGTTCTTGAGAAAACGCCGCCGGAGCTCGCTGCAGATATCGCAGACAGAGGTATTGTCCTGACAGGAGGAGGAAGTCTCCTTCGCGGATTGGAAGATTTGATTTACGCAAAGACAGGTATCAATACAATGACGGCAGAAGATCCGATGACTTGTGTGGCAATCGGAACAGGTAAGTACGTAGAATTCCTGGCAGGATACAGAGACGAGGTATAAGCGGCCTTTACAGGAGGGACGGTATGGTAAAAGGACTCTACACGGCGTGGACCGGAATGGTAAATCAGCAGAACCGCATGGATGTGCTGACAAATAATCTTGCCAACTCGGCTACGGTAGGCTTCAAAAAAGAAGGAGCGACCAGCCAGGCGTTTGATGATGTGCTTGCATATAAGATTAAAGATTCATCGGATCCGAATCTTGCACGCAACATCGGAAAAATGTCTCTCGGGGTTAAAATCGGGGAAAATTATACGGATTACTCTCAGGGAGCGTTCAAGGTGACGGATAACACGTTTGACCTTGCGTTGTCAGGAGAAGGTTTCTTTGCCTGTGAGTACACGAATAAAAGCGGCGAGACATCCGTTAAGTATACCCGTGATGGTTCTTTTACATTGAATGTGAGAGGTGAACTGGTGACGAAGGACGGCGATTTTGTCCTCGATGAAAACGGAGATCACATCGTACTGGATCCGAACAAGATGACCAGTTTTGACCAGTCCGGAGCCATTATGCAGGATGGAGAAGTTGTGGGCTATATACAGATCGCCGACTTCGAAGATTACAATTACCTGGAACACTATGGTGAGAGTTATTATCTTCCTGTGGACGGGGCACAGATGAAAGAAGCGGAGGCAAAAATGTTCTCCGGATATCTGGAGCAGTCCAATGTAACAGTAATCAATGAGATGGTAGAGCTGATTTCGGTTTCCCGTAATTACGAAACCAATCAGAAGATGATTCAGAGTATCGACGGAACACTGGATATTGCAGCGAACCAGCTTGGTAAGATTTGATCGTAGGGGAGGATAACATATGGTAAGAAGTTTATGGACAGCTGCCAGCGGAATGATTGCGCAGCAGACAAATGTAGATACAATTGCAAATAACCTGGCCAATGTAAATACGACAGGATACAAGACAGAGGTTGCAGAGTTTAAGACGCTCCTCTATCAGAATCTGCAGACAAAGACCACAACTGCCAACGGAGCCAACAAACCAATCGGCGCGCAGGTGGGTCTCGGTGTGCGGAATTCGGCAATCAATTCGATATTTAAACAGGGCAGTTTGTATGAGAGCAATTCCTCTTCTTCTTTTGCGATTCAGGGACAGGGATTTTTCGCTGTACAGGGAGAAGACGGTGAAACATGTTATACAAGAAACGGTAATTTTTTGTGGGCGATGGATGGAGACAATATTACGCTCTCTACTACAGACGGTCACTATGTGTTGGATTCCAACGGAAATAAGATTACGTTCAGTAACGATTATGTATCTTCGCAGATTGTAATTACATCAGACGGAACCATCGGATATCCGGATGAGACCAATAATGTACAGTCGCTCGGAATTCAGATCGGATTGTTCCAGTTCCAGAATCCGTCCGGATTGCAAAAACTGGAAGCAAGCATGTACAGTGTGACGGAGGCCAGCGGTCAGGCTTTGAATGAAGCCACGAATGATCAGCTTGTAAAGAGTTCTGTTGCACAGGGGTATTTGGAAGGTTCCAATGTGCAGGTTGCGGATGAGATGGTGAACCTTATCGTTGCACAGAGAGCTTACGAGATGAACTCCAAAGCCATTCAGACGACAGATGATATGATGGGTCAGGCGAATAACCTGAGAAGATAAGAGTGAGGTAGATTATGGATATCGGCGGACTTGGTTCTACATATTTGGATTATGCAAACTCGCTGACAAGCACATCGGGCAAGAGTGCAAGCTCCATTTCGTCTCTAGACAAGAAAGATCTCACCAATGCCACAGACGAAGAGCTGATGGAGGTCTGTAAGGAGTTTGAGGCGTATTTCATGGAAATGATCATGAAAGAGATGACAAGTACGACAAGTCTTCTCGGAGAGGAAAGCAGCGGAAGTAATTCGTCTCTTGTCAATTATTTCAAGGACAGTGCCATCACAGATTTGGCAAAGACTGCTACAGAGCAGAACAGTCTCGGTCTGGCGCAGACGCTGTATGAGCAGATGAGACGTAATTACGGCCTGGATTCTGCCGTGGTAACAACCCCGGGAGATGAGAAGATGTCGACGGAAAAGGCGACAGAAATAGAGCCGGAAAAAGAATAGGATAAAAGGGCTGTCTTATGACAGCCTTTTTTTGTCTTTTTGACGTAGAGAGGATATTATGCAGACGATAGACGTATATGTAGAGCGTGTGATATTTCAAAATGAAGAGAACGGATACTGTGTTTTGATGACGAGGCGGAACGAGGAAGAGATTATTGTTGTCGGAACATTTTTCGGGAATATGCAGGGACAGATGCTTCGCCTTACGGGGGAGTCGGACTATCATCAGAGCTACGGGGAACAGTTTAAAGTCCGTGAGTATGAGGTGATTGAGCCGTCTGACGAAGAATCGGTCCGCCGCTATCTTTCGTCCGGGGCGGTAAAGGGAATCGGAGAGGCGCTTGCCGGACGTATTGTGAAAAAGTTCGGTGAGGATACGCTCCGCATCATGGAGGAGGAGCCGGAACGGTTGGCGGAGATTAAAGGGATCAGTCTGCGCAAAGCGCAGGAAATATCGGTTTCTTTTTCTGAAAAAAAGGAATTGCGGTCGGCCATGCTTTTTTTGCAAAAATACGGAATTACCAACAAGTTGGCAGTAAAAATATATGAGACTTACGGATTGAAACTGTATGGAATTTTGAATGAAAATCCTTACAAACTGTCGGAAGATATTGAGGGCGTCGGCTTCAGGACAGCGGATATGATTGCGGAAAAAATAGGAATACATACGGATTCCGATTACCGTATCCGGAGCGGTCTGTTGTATGTTTTGTCGCAGGCACTGGGCGACGGAAATATGTATCTGCCGAAGGAGGAACTTCTTTTGGCAGCAGAACAACTGCTTGAGGTGAAGGCGGAACACATAGAGCCACACATTATGAATCTGGCTGTAGATAAGAAGATTGTTGTGAAGCAGGATTGTGTTTACAGCAGTGCGGCACATCAGGCGGAGGTGAAGACAGCCGGGCTTCTTGTATGTCTGAGTGCAAACAGACCATATGTTTCGGAGGAACTTCTGGAGAAGCAGATCTGTGCAATTGAAAAGGAAGAGCGGGTTGAACTGGATGAACTTCAAAGAGAAGCGGTAAGGCAGAGTGTGCGAAACAGCGTTTTTGTGCTGACCGGGGGTCCGGGAACGGGAAAAACGACGACAATCAATGTGATTATCAAATATTTCATGCAACAGGGATTGCATGTGGCGCTTGCTGCTCCGACAGGGCGGGCGGCAAAAAGGATGACGGAGGCGACCGGATATGAGGCGCAGACCATCCACCGTCTTCTCGAGGTCAGCGGCGATATGGAAGGCAGGAGCGGATACTTTGAACGGGATGAGTTTTATCCGTTGGAACAGGATGTTGTCATTATTGATGAAATGTCTATGGTAGACATCTTTTTGTTTCAGTCGCTGGTAGCAGCTATCCCGGAGGGGACGAGGCTGATTATGGTCGGAGACACACATCAGTTGCCGTCTGTCGGACCGGGTCAGGTGCTGGGCGATATTGTGGAAAGCAAGGCTTTTGCCTGTATTTGCCTGGAAAAAATATTCCGCCAGGAAAAGGGGAGCGACATCGTTTACAATGCCCATAAAATCAAGGCGGGGACACAGATTGCCCTTGATAACCAAAGCAAAGATTTCTTTTTTCTGCCGAGGAACGATACGAACAGAATATACAACAACATCGTACAGCTTGTGACAGATAAAATGCCGCGTTATGTTGAGGCCGGACCGTATGATATACAGGTGCTTACACCGATGAAAAAAGGACCGCTCGGGGTGACGGCGCTGAATCACATTTTGCAGGAATATATCAATCCGCAGAACAGCAAAAAAAAGGAATATACCTTCGGTGAGCGGACATTCCGTGAAGGAGACAAAGTGATGCAGGTAAAAAACAACTACAAATTGGAATGGGAGATTGTCGGAAAATACAATATCACGGTGGAAAAAGGCTGCGGTATTTTTAACGGTGATGTGGGAAAAATCGTTTCCATCAATGAGTATGCAAGACAGATCCGCGTTGAGTACGAAGAAGGTAAAATGGTGGATTACGGATTTGATGCGGTGGATGAACTGGAGCTTGCCTATGCCATGACAATTCACAAAGCCCAGGGAAGTGAGTATCCGGCGGTAATTATTCCGGTGCTCGGTGTTCCGAGGCTCTTGCTGTACCGGAATCTTCTCTACACGGCTGTGACGCGTGCGGTCAAATGCGTCACAATTATCGGAAATGAAGATCTGGTTGCCGAGATGATAAAAAATGAGAGTGTGCAGACCAGGTATTCGGGGCTGCGGGATAAAATATGTGAACACACAAAGGTGATGGATGAATAAGATAAAGAGAGTTTTCATATGGCTTTGGCAATATATACTGCGGCTTGTCTATCCGGTGCGCTGCCCGTTTTGTGATGAGCCGGTTCCGGGACGGGAAATGCTTATCTGCGCGGAGTGCATGACAAAACTTCGCCCGGTCAGAGATTCTTACTGCATGAAATGCGGCAAGAAACTGGATCGTCCGGAGGATGAGTTTTGTGCGGATTGCGTGAAATATCCGCACTTGTATGACAGAGGACGTTCTCTTTTTGTGTATGAAGAGCCGGTTAAGGCTTCGATTTACCGGTTTAAATATGCAGGGCGTAAGGAATATGCGCGGGCGTATGCAACGCTGGTGGAGAGGGAATTGGGTGATTTCGTGAGGAGCATAAAGCCGGATGCGCTTGTCCCGGTACCTCTGCACAGAAAGCGGTATCAGAAGAGAGGATACAATCAGGCGGAGCTGCTTGCAGGAGAAATCGGGCGTCTGGTCGGGGTTCCGGTTTTGCGTGGGCAGGTGCAAAGGGTGAAAAATACAATTCCGTTAAAAATGCTGGAGAGGGACCGGCGCCAAAATAATTTGAAAAAGGCTTTTAAAATCAATGGAAATGATGTAAAATTAAATACGATTATAATTATAGATGATATCTATACGACCGGGAGTACAATGGATGCGCTTTCGGCAGTACTGCGGGAAGCAGGAGTGAGGCGCGTATTTTTTGTCACGTTGTCTGCCGGTCAGTAACGGGAGGTTTCATATGGATGTAAGAAATTGCCGTAAGTGCGGTAAATTATTTAACTATATCGCGGGTCCTTTTATTTGCCCGTCATGCAGGGATAAACAGGAAGAAAAATTCCAGACAGTAAAAAAATACATACAACAGCATGGCCGTGCAACAATCAATGAAGTATCGGAAGAATGCGAAGTGGAGATTTCGCAGATTCAGACATGGATTCGTCAGGAGCGTCTTGAGTTTGCTGATGATTCGCCAATCGGTATTCCGTGCGAGTCCTGCGGTAAGATGATCGGAAGCGGTAAATATTGTCCGGAATGCAAGAACAATATGATGCGCAACCTCAACAGTGCTATGGGTAAACACGGTGTGCAGGTGGAATCGCCGGCTGAAGTGCGTAAGGCGAAAGAAAACAGAATGCGTTTTTTGGATAAATAAGTTTAGAAGGAGATACCGATGCTTAGTCAGGAAAGAATCAAGCTTATGACCAAGATGGCGGCCTATGAAGAAAATGAAGGAAAGAAATATATGTCTATCGGAAGTTATTTCCGCAGTGACTATATGGGAATGCAGGTGCTTCGTTCCATCATAAGTGCCACGTTGGCGTATATGCTTGTTTGTGGATTTTATGTATATTACCATTTTGAGACATTGATGCAGGATATTTATAAGATGGATCTTTTGGTATTCGGGAAACAGGTGCTGCTGTATTATGTGGTTTTTACTGCTGCGTACGCGTTAATCACATACATCATTTATTCGTTCCGGTACAGCCGTGCGAAACGCAGCCTGAAAAGATATTACCGTCATTTGAAGCAGCTTGCTGCAATCTATGACATAGAGAAAAATAACCGCCAGATATAATAGGCGTTATTCTCCGGAAAGGGTTACATTATGTCTTCTTTATTAGAGTTAAGAGAGAACTTAAGAAATTTTTACAGCAGAAATGAGGCGTATTTATTGCCGTTTTTTAAGTTGCTGCTTGCTATGACCACGTTGCTGGTGTTGAATGTGAATCTTGGTTTTATGACAAAGATTAACAGCCCGGTTATCGTTTTGGTGATTGCGCTGATGTGTTCGTTTTTACCGATGAACCTGTTGGTCATTGTGTCGGCACTTTTTGTTTTGCTGCATTGCTATGCGGTCTCCATGGAATGTGCCATCGTGACGGGAGGAGTTTTCCTTCTGATGTTTTTGTTGTACTATCGGTTTTCACCGAAAGATACATTGATTGTGGTTCTTATGCCGCTCTGCTTCGGACTTAACATACCGTTTTTGATGCCGATTATTGTCGGCCTTCTGTGCGGTCCGACTTCCGTTGTTTCACTGTCCTGCGGAGTTGTGGTTTATTATGTGATTGATTACATAAAGGTAAATGCGTCGGTCATCGCATCGCTGGATGCGGACGGCTCGGTTTCGAAGTTCCGTTATCTGATTGACGGTATCGTAAATAACAAAGCAATGTTTGTTGTAATTATTTCTTTCTGCGTAACCACAATTATTGTCTACGTTATCCGTAGATTATCTGTAGACCACGCATGGACAATTGCCATGTTTGTGGGAGCGGTAACCAATGTGGTGTTCCTTCTCGTCGGAAATTTAATGTATGAGACAGGGATTTCCGTGTTGTCTCTCGTGCTCGGAACGATAGTCGCGATTGTTATTGCCAAAATTTTTGAGTTTTTCGTATTTAATGTAGATTATACGAGAACAGAGTATGTGCAGTTTGAAGATGATGAATACTATTATTATGTGAAAGCTGTTCCGAAGAATACAATGACAAAGTCGAAACATACGGTCAAGAAGATTACGAGCGTTTTGTAGAACGGAAATACACGTGGATACCAAAAAATAACGTTAAAGTCAGGTGTTCCAAATGCAACAGATCAATACATTTATTGACAAATATCTTTCTACCATGCATATCCCAAAAACACTCATGTGGACAGATATTGCAGAAATCATCATAATTTCATTTGTGGTATATCAGCTTTTAGCCTGGATTCGAAATACAAGAACCTGGGCTCTTTTGCGTGGAGTACTAGTTATTCTTGCTTTTCTTCTTATTGCAGCGCTGTTTAACATGTCGACGATTTTGTGGATTGCAGGAGAAATCTTTTCCATTGCAGCCATTGCAATCGTGATTATTCTGCAACCGGAGCTCAGACGTGCATTGGAGCAGATTGGGCAAAAGAGCTTTATGAACGCGCTGTTCCCGTTTGAGATGAGCAAAGCACAGGAAGGCCGTTTTTCGGATCAGACAGTTCAGGAAATTGTGAAAGCATGTTATGAGATGGGAAAGGTAAAGACGGGAGCGCTGATTGTTATTGAGCACAATTCTTCGCTCGCAGAGTACGAAAGAACGGGAATAGAGGTGGACGGTTTGGTGACCAGTCAGCTTTTGATTAATATTTTCGAACACAACACACCGCTTCATGACGGTGCGGTTATTATCCGCGGGAACCGCGTGACGTGGGCGACCTGCTATTTGCCGTTGTCCGACAACAAGGAGTTATCCAAAGATCTCGGTACGCGTCACAGGGCGGGTGTCGGAATCTCTGAGGTGACAGATTCCCTTACAATTATCGTTTCGGAGGAGACGGGGCGTGTTTCCGTAGCACATGACGGAAAGTTAACCCGTAATGTGGAACCGGATACTCTCAGATCCAAGATTACCATGTTGCAGAACAAAGTGACGGAAGACAAAAAGAAAAAGAAACTGTCATGGAAGGGAAGGGGTAAGAATGAAGAAAGCTAAAATCTTTGAAAACTTCGGCCTGAAAATACTTGCAGTGTTTATATCGATTCTTCTGTGGCTTGCCGTGATTAATGTTTCCGATCCGGTGATTAATACGACCTACAATGATATTCCCGTGATTGTGACAAATACAGAGATTGTAACGACAGACGGAAAGGTATATGAGTTACAGAGCGACAGTACGGTTGCGATTTCGGTCAGTGCAAAACGTTCCATACAGGACTATCTGAGCGAAGATAATTTTAAGGCTGTAGTAGATTTGGAAGATTATGATGAGGATACGGGTCTGGTACCGATTCGCATAGAATCCAATAAATACAGCGGACAGATTGAAAGTATGAAGTCAAAGACGGAATTTGCTTCCGTAAAAATTGAAGAAATGATGCGCAAACAGTTTGTTATCCTTCCTGTTGTATCCGGAGATCCTGAGGACGGATATATTGTGGGAGAGGTATCAACCGCCGAAAATATCGTGCGTATTTCCGGTGCGGAATCGGTCGTTTCTTCGGTTAAAAAAGTTACGGCGGAAATGTCCGTGTCAGGTTTGAACAGCGATGTTAACACCTCGGTGGACCTTAAGTTTTATGATGACGAAGGAAGGCAGGTCAAAGACACAAATCTGACAAAGAATATTTCTACGGTTGCCATGTCGGCACAGATATTGGCGACAAAAGAATTACCGCTCCGCTTTTCTACAAGCGGACTTCCTAAGGAAGGATACAGTATCAGCGGGGATCTTTCGGCATCTGCCGATGCTGTTCTTGTAGCAGGGAAACCGGAGAAGCTTGCCAATCTGACAGTTATCGATGTGGCGGCTTCGGCAGTGAGCGTGGAAGGCGCGGATAAGGATGTTGCAATCGATGTGGATTTGAGCAAGTATCTTCCGGAAGGTATTGTTTTGGCGGATCCGGATAATACCAAGATGGTTGCGGTAGAGGTTCCGATTGATGAAATTATTACAAAGGAATTCGATTACAATAAATCAGACATTCAGATAAAAGGACTCCCGGTCGGACTTGAGTCCGAGTATACCGGAAATGCACCCGATGTTGCGGTACAGGTGAAAGGCGTTTCCGATAAGATCAACAATCTCAAAATTTCGGATGTACAGTTGATGATCGATTGGGAAAGTTATATGCAAAGTCAAAATGCCGAAGAGCTGACCAAGGGAAATTATCGTGTCCCTGTGACGGTGCTTCTTCCGGACGGAATCGAACTCACCAAAGAGATATATGTCAATGTTCGTCTCAGTGAGACTGAAGAATAAAAGAAAAGAATCGAGGAAGAAAAATGGGTAGAATGTTTGGTACAGACGGTGTTCGCGGTGTAGCGAATGCGGAACTTACGCCGATGCTGGCAATGCAGCTCGGGCAGGCGGGAGCTTATGTTTTGACGAAAGAAAAGGAGCACAAACCGACGATTATGGTCGGATGTGACACTCGGATTTCCGGCGATATGCTTGCGAATGCCTTGATGGCAGGCGCGTGTTCGGTAGGTGCAAATGCAGTTTATGTAGGTGTGCTTCCGACTCCGGCGGTAGCTTATCTGACCAGAAAATATAAAGTGGATGCGGGAGTTGTGATTTCGGCTTCGCACAATCCGGTGGAGTTTAACGGAATTAAATTTTTCGACGGCGACGGATATAAGCTTCCGGACGAAATGGAAGATGAGATTGAAGCAGTAATCAAAAGCGGTATGGACGGCGTGAAGTTCCCGACGGGATCTCAGGTCGGAAAAGTGAAATACCGTACCGATGCAAGAGAAGAATATATCAATCATGCCATTCAGTCCATTCCGATGGATCTTGCAGGGATGAAGATCGTGGTAGACTGTGCGGAAGGTGCTGCATTTTATACATCCGTGGAAGCGCTCAAAGAGCTGGGGGCAAATGTGATTGCAATCCACAACAATCCGGACGGAAGCAATATCAACGCCAACTGCGGATCTACGCATATGGAAGAGTTAAAAGGGCGTGTGCTCGTTGAGAAAGCAAAGGTAGGTCTTGCTTTTGACGGTGATGCGGACCGCCTTCTTGCGGTAGATGAAAACGGAAAGACCGTAGACGGCGATCAGATTATGGCTATCATCGGTAATCACATGAAATCAAAAGGAAAACTCAATGATAATACGATTGTAGCGACAGTGATGAGCAATCTCGGATTCTTCCTGATGGGAGAGAAAAACGGACTTAAAATAGAGCAGACAAAAGTCGGTGACAGATATGTGCTCGAACGCATGCGCGAGATTGGCGCCAACTTGGGCGGCGAGCAGTCAGGTCATATTATCTTCCTGGATGAAAATACAACGGGAGACGGACTGCTCAGCGCACTTCACCTGCTTCAGGTTATGGTGGAGACGGGAAAACCGCTCTCCGAGCTTGCATCGATTATGGAAGTGCTTCCGCAGGCTCTTGTCAATGCCAAGGTGGCAAATCATAAAAAAGAACACTATATGGAATATCCGGAGATTGCAGAGGCTATCGAGGCGATTACGGCCAAGTTTGCAGGCGAGGGCCGTGTGCTGATCCGTCCGAGCGGAACAGAGCCGCTTGTGCGCGTTATGATCGAAGGAAAGAATCAGGCACAGATTGAAGAAGAGGCCAAAAAACTTGCGCATCTTATACAGGATGTTATGTTCTGATGGTGCAGGCAATGTATTCGTAATCTCTTGTGAAAAAAAGACAAGTATGATACACTAACAAGTGGGGTTAGTTTTTAACAAAAGTGTAATGGAGGGTATGATTCAATGGTAAGCCAGAAAGTTACTATTAAAAATCCAACAGGGCTACATCTGAGACCGGCTGGCAACCTATGTAAGGAAGCGATGCAGTTTAAATCTCTGATCACATTTTCGTTCAGGGATAATACGGCGAATGCCAAGAGCGTGCTCAGCGTTCTCGGCGCATGTGTTAAATGTGGCGATGAAATAGAATTTGTCTGTGAAGGTGAGGATGAGGAAGAAGCTTTGAAAGCTCTTGTCACCGCAATCGAAAACGGACTGGGAGAATAATTTTGACAGCCCATCTAACGGTGGGCTGTTTTTCAATGAAAAGGAAAAGGAAGGCAGAAAAATGTTGAATTATCAAAGATATCGCAAAAATCCGGTGATAGATTATCCGGAGAGAGAATGGCCGAATAAAGAGATTGAAAAAGCACCGGTTTGGTGCAGTGTAGACCTCAGAGACGGCAATCAGGCGCTGATTGATCCGATGGTGGTGGAGGAAAAAATAGAGATGTTCCAGCACCTGGTAAAACTCGGATTCAAGGAAATTGAGATCGGTTTTCCTGCGGCCAGCCAAATTGAGTTTGATTATCTCCGCCAGCTCGTAGACCGTAAATTGATTCCGGATGATGTTGTGGTACAGGTATTGACACAGTGCAGGGAAGAACTGATTGACCGCACATTTGAATCAATCGAAGGTTGTAAACAGGCAGTAGTACATATTTACAACTCCACATCCACACTTCAGAGAGATGTGGTATTTCATATGAATCAGGATGAGATTATAGATATTGCCGTAAAAGGTACACAGATGGTCAAAGAGCGTGCGGCGAAATTTCCGGGCAAGATTATTTTAGAATATTCTCCGGAAAGCTTTACGGGAACAGAATTGGATTTTGCTCTCCGCATTTGTACCGCAGTACAGAAAACATGGGGAGCAACCAAGGAAGATCCGATTATCATCAATCTTCCGTCTACCGTGGAAATGAATACACCGAATGTCTATGCGGATCAGATTGAGTGGATGAATAAACATTTTGAAGACAGAGACAGTATTATTTTGTCCGTTCATCCACATAATGACAGAGGAACCGGTGTTGCCAGTGCGGAGCTTGCACTTCTTGCAGGAGCGGACCGTGTGGAAGGCACTCTGTTCGGAAACGGTGAGCGTACCGGTAATGTAGATATTTTGAATATTGCTTACAATATGTTCTCCCAGGGCATCGACCCGAAACTGAACATTGAACATATCAATGAAAGTATTGAACTGTATGAACGCTGTTGTAAAATTCCGATTCATCCGCGTCATCCGTACGCAGGAAAACTCGTGTTTACTGCGTTCTCAGGTTCGCACCAGGATGCAATCAACAAGGGAGTTGCAGCGCTGAGAGAGAGACAGAGTGAGATTTGGCAGGTGCCTTATCTTCCGATTGATCCGGCGGATATCGGAAGAGAGTACGAGCCGATTGTCCGTATCAATTCCCAGTCCGGAAAAGGCGGAGTTGCTTTCGTTATGGACACCTATTTTGGTTTCAAACTGCCGAAAGGAATGCACAAAGAATTTGCAAAGGTTATCCAGGGAATTTCCGAAAAGCAGGGAGAAGTTTCACCGGAACAGATTATGGATCAGTTCCGCGAGCAGTATTTAGATTACAAAGAACCTCTTCATTTCCGTAAACTTCGCGTGGACGATATGAGCGATGCCACGGATTCGCCGTTCGATACAAAAGTTACGGTTGTTTATACCGATCACGGCGTGGAGAAAACGTTCGAGGCAGTCGGAAACGGTCCGATCGACGCGGTTCAGAGAGGTATCCAGGAGCAGACCGGCGTGCGCATCAAAGTGCTTGATTACGAAGAACATGCGCTTCAGAGTGGTGCCAGCTCACAGGCTGCTGCGTACATTCATCTTCTCGATGCGGATGACGGAACTGTTACATACGGTGTCGGCGTGAGCAGCAATATCACAAGAGCTTCCGTACGTGCAATCTTCTCGGCATTAAACAGACTTGGTATCGGAGCCAACTGATTTCGGAGCGTTAAGTAATGAAACGATTAAAACAAAAACTATGGAAACCGTATATTATTTTACCAATGTTAACCCTGTTCTTTTTGGCAGGGTTTATTGGTAGTTATGTATTTCCCAATACGGTACTTGATACATTTGTGATCAATATGGAGGAAGAGGAAGACGACACGGAGGTGCTGCTTCCTCTTTCTTTGCAGGAGCCGATTGTATATGAATTGAATACAAACGGACTTCCTATGCGCGGAATCCAGGTGGGAATCAATAAGAGAGGATATGCGCAGGAGACAACGAATTTGGTGTACTGCGTCTACCTCGGAGAAGAATGCATCAGCCGTAATGTGTACGGTGTTGCGGCGGGAGATGATCTCCAGTATGTGTATCTTCCGTTTGAAAATTATGAGGCGTGCGTGGGTGATATTAAAATTACTTTTTTGGTGGAGTCCTCGGAGGATCCGGAGACATACCCGGCACTTATGGCCAATCATGCAGACATCAGCCACGGGAAAACAATTGCATCCAATCGTCCGGAAGGCGAGGAGACGACGCAGGTTGCGCTGAAATGCAATCACATTTACACGCACAACACATACCCGTTTTTGTATGATTGTCGTCTGCTGACTTTTGTATTTCTGGCAGCTTCCATGGCGGTAGCATATCCGCAAAGAAGCAGGAAGGAGGAAAATCATGCAGAACCATCCTAACCGGAAGTGGAAAAATGTTTTGTATTATGCGATTGTGCTGATTGTGGCAGTGACGGTTGCATTTCTTGTTGAGTGCCTGATTTTTCAGTTTCCGGCCATCCGTTACAAACAAAATCCGATTCATCTGAAAACGGACGGAAGCGATCAAATGGTTCAGGTCCTTGTGGAGGATGAACTTGCCGAGCTGACTGCGGAGGAGATCCGGAGTATTGAGGTAGAACGGGACAACAATCGGATTTTGGCGGAATATAACGGGGAAGAGTATGTGGAACCGGAGGATGAAACTCTGGTGGAGAAAGACGGAACCATGTACCGCAAGGTTAAGAAAACAACGATTTCTGTTGAGCTGCTTAATCCTTGTTACATTCATAAATTGGATCTCCGTGCGCCTGTGGAGGAGAGTGCGGGGTACAGCGTGGTTGTCTCCAAAGGCGGAAAAGAAATCAATTCCGATATATATTGCACGATAGAGGCAAAAACCGATGCAGGTATTGCCAATGTATCCGAATATGCGGATGCGATGGAGATTGTGATATTATCCGAGGAAGAGATTGCACCGGAGGATATCAGGCTCACAATTCTCAATACATTCCGGCCGAATGCGATGCGCATTGCCTTTATGATACTGCTTCTTCTCATGGCGGCCATTCTTGTGATAGAAAAGACGGCTCTTCATGATAAGCAGGAGTGGATTTTTGCGGTTGTATGTTTTATGATGGGCAGTCTTCTGATCTGCGGTATCGGAACCAATCAGGTCAGCTATGATGAATATGTACACGCCAAGGCGGCCTATAAGCTTTCTTTCGGCACAAGATTGGAGTTTACCGAGTCGGCACTTCAGATGTCCGGAAACCTGCTTCCTCTCTTCAACAATCCGGAGGAGAGAGCGTTGGTGGAAGCTTATGAAAATGTAAACAATGATTTCAGTTGGGCCGATATCGGAAGCCAAAGCCGGTTTGTGCGCTCTGAGACAAGAGTCTATTATCCGATGGCCGTAGGCTTTTGGATCGGGCGGAACCTGCAGATGGGATTTGCCGAGACAGTGGCTCTCGCGAAGTTCGGAAATCTGTTATTCTATATTCTGATTGTATTTTTTGCCATCCGGCTTGCGGTCAGATATAAGAATATTGTGGCATTGATCGGGCTTTTGCCGAACAACGTATTTTTGGCGGCGGCGCTTTCCTATGACCCGTTGGTAATCAGTTTCCTTCTTTTGGGTATGGTGCTTATTATCAACGAGATATTGGAACCGGAGAGGAAACTCACATGGCAAAATACGCTGCTTATATTGCTTTCCTTTGCTATAGGATGCCAGTCAAAGCCGATTTATGTTGTGATGGCGCTTCTTATGCTGTTTTACGGTAAAAATAAATTTGAAAACCGCGCACAGATGTGGATATTCAAAGTTGCGGTGCTGGTAGTTGCGGGACTTATGGTCTACAACATTTTCTTCCCGACCCCTACGGCGGGAAGCGATTATCATCTTGTAAGCAATATCACCTACGCCGGCGATAAGCGGAATGTAGGAACCAGCGTGATGGGACAGATTGAGTATATTTTCGGGAATCCGGGAGTTTATACCGTGCTGCTTCTTCGGTCCATGGGAGGTATGCTGGGAAGATACCTGTTCGGAGGCACCGGATTTTTCCAGTACGGTTATCTCGGAGCCGCTCCGATGATTGCAACCTATGTTGTGATTCTTGTAGCCCTCTGGCTTGTGCTGTTTGCAGCAAAAGGTGAGAAGAGAAGAGGAATCGGCATACCGTACATTTTGTTGATACTTCTTATGATTTTCGGAACGTCGGCGATTGTATGGACTTCCATGTATGTCAGCTACACAACAGTGGGCGCGGATGAAATCCGGGGCGTGCAGGGCAGATATTTTATACCGATGTTTTTGCCGTTTGCAGTATGCTTTTTAAACAGCAAGTTTGAAAGTCGTCTGGAACAGCATAACCGGAGCAGAATTGTGTTTGGTGTCATGACCCTGCTCAATATGATTATGATTTACAGTATGGTAATCACAAAAATGAATGTCTGAGATATAAAAAGTAAGGCGGGTAATTATGGTCAGTGTAATTGTACCGGTTTATAGAAGCGAGCAGACGCTGGAACGATGTGTGAAAAGTCTTCTGGCGCAAGATTATGAAAATATAGAAATATTGTTGATTGTGGACGGACCGCCCGACGGTTCGGGGATTTTGGCGGATGAACTCGCAAAGACAGATGCGCGCATCCGGGTGATCAACCAGGTGAACCAAGGGGTTTCCAGGGCAAGAAATCGCGGAATTGCGGAAGCGCGCGGCCGGTATATCCGTTTTCTGGACAGCGATGATTATGTGGGAGAACATTCCATTTCTCCGCTGGTGGAACAGATGGAAAAAGACGGAAGTGATATCGTAATCGCAGGTTATGACCATCTTTATTTTGGAAGCAGAATTCCGAAAACGCCTCATGTGAGCGGCTATTATCCGATGGAAAGCGGGCAGTCACAGGAGGTGCTCTGCCGGCTTCATGAAGCAGGATTTTTAAACATGCCGTGGAATAAACTGTTCCGGAGAGAAAAGATGACGGTGCAGTTTCCGACGGACCGCACACTTGGTGAGGATTTGTTGTTCAACATGCAGTATATGTCGGAAATTTCCGGTTTTTCCGTGATTCAGGACAGTGTGTGCATGTACATACAGGATGACCGCGGAACTACGCTTTCCACAAAAAAGAGAAATGACAAGATTGAGACGGCACTTTATCTTTACCAAAAGTCAAAAGAATTTTTCCTTCGTCTCGGTGTAGAAAAGGGAGAAAAGCTGGCGTTTTTGGACACAAAGGTGATCACGACCTTTTTGGACGAGGTGGAGATGACCGGTTTTTCGGACGGGAACAGCAAAGAAAGAAGACAGGAGATTCTGAGTTTTGCGGAGGCGGCACGTGACTTTGTGCACGGGGATGAGCCCAGAATCATCCGGCTGGATAAGCTTGATTACAAGATTATATATTTCTTTTTGAAGAGAAAAAATATTTCCATGACCATGTTCATGGTATGGCTTCGCACGATAGTAGTAAAACTGGTGAGAAAAGGAAGAAGAGTATGAAACCACTCATTTCCGTAATTATTCCGGTGTACGGGGTAGAACCTTATCTGCGCAGAGCAGTGGATTCTGTATTGAAACAGACCTACTCCAATCTGGAAATCATATTGGTGGATGACGGTTCGCCGGACGGATGTCCGGCTATTTGTGATGCGTATGCGGCAAAAGAGGCGAGGGTGCGTGTGATACACAAGGAGAACGGAGGTCTCTCGGATGCGCGCAATGCGGGTTTGGATGTGGCCGGCGGTGATTACATTGCTTTTTTGGACAGTGATGACTACTATGCTCCGTTTTTTATTGAGGTACTATACAAAGAACTTCTTCAAAATGGGGCTCAGGTTGCACTTTGTCCTTATGAAGTGACAGATGCCTTGGATCCTTCGGACGGGCCTGACTTTGCAGCAAAAAAAGAACAGTATCTTGCAGGGGAAGTGGACTGCCCGGTCTACGACCGCGGACAGATGCTCCTCAATCAATATGATGCCCTGTGCGAGGATGCGACCTATTTTATTGTTGCTTGGAACAAACTTTACAAAGCATCCCTGTGGAAAGGAGTGCGTTATCCGAAAGGGAAAATCCACGAGGATGAGGCGACCACATACCGCATCTTCGACAAAGTGCAGAAGGGAGTGTATGTGAAACTTCCGATGTACGCATATTTCAGTGCGCCGGAAAGTATTACCCGCTCGCGGTTTCACATAAAGCGCCTTCAGTGGTTTGATGCGCTGGATGATAGGATCAGCTTTATGGAAGAAAGCGGTGAAACAGCCTGCCTGACAGCGGCTGTACGTGCCAGAGCCGATGCTGCAATCCGGTATTACTATCCGCTTGTGCGAGAGTGTCCGGGTGAGCGCGGCGGGAAAAAACGCCTGAAGAAATATGTCAAAATGGCGCTGGAAATGAATCGGAACGGAGAAAAGCCAAAAAAAGGGTTCCTCGGTTTCGTAAAGAAAGTGGGATATCATTTATTTTTGACAGCACCCGGATTGTATTCCGTATTGACGAAAGTGGGGAGAGAAGAATGCCGAAAGTAAGCATAGTAATCCCGGTTTATAACATGGAAAAACTTTTGGACAGATGCATGGAAAGTGTTCTGTCGCAGACAATGAAAGATATTGAGATTTTGTTGGTGGATGACGGGAGCAGTGACGGATCACCGGCGCTTTGTGACCGGTATGCAACTCTGGACGGGCGTGTCAGGGTAATCCATAAAGAAAACGGAGGGCTTACCTCCGCGTGGAAGAGAGGATCGGCGGAGGCGACCGGAGAGTACATCGGATATGTGGACAGTGATGATTTCATCGCAGAAGATATGTATGAACGGATGTATGAGAGAGCCGCTGCCACCGGCGCAGACATTGTGTGCTGCGGATTGACCCACTGGTATGAAGGGGATCCGAAACGTAACTGGACGGAGCAGATGGAGTTTTCTACGGACAGTCTCAGGAAAAACGATCTCAATGCGATTCTGTACCCGACGTTGATTAACGACGGAAGTTTTATGGGCAGACACCTGCAGCCGAACCGTGTGACCAAACTGGTAAAGAGCGGTCTTGTGCAAAAGAATATTGAGTTGTGCAGGGATGAAGTCAGTATCGGTGAGGATTATCAGTTTTCGCTCTGTGTGTTTCTTGATGCGGAACGTGTTGAAATTATCAGGGACTATTTTCCGTATTTCTACTATATGAACGATGCGTCCATGACGGGACGCCACGACAAAAATTATCCTGACAAAATACGGATTATGCGGGAAAATCTTTGCAGGATATCCGATGCAAAGCAGATATACGATTTGAAACCGCAAATTTGGAATGATTATGTCGGTCTGTTGGTGCTTCATACCAAAGCGGTTGTTTATAAGCAGAAGACTGTGCCGTACAGTGAAATTAAAAAAGAACTGAAAGAGGTGCTTTCGCGGGCAGATGTCCGGGAAGCTTTGGGTAACTATTATATGCCGTCATTGTCGTGGGCGGAAAAACTGTATTTGTTTTTTATGAAGCATCATATGTATTTTGCAATTTATACAGTGGTCAGATTGTATTTCAGGAAATGACTTCATCGGGAGATGAAAAGTAACCCGGAGGTAATAAATGAAAAAAAGAACAAAGTATATTTATCCGGTCTGTTTTGCGGCGCTGGTTGCATTGATTGCCTTTTTGGCTTTTTATAAACTGGATGTAAAATATGTGGATCCGTGGGATGAAGCAAGGCATGGTGTCAACGCATACGAGATGGCAAACGGGGGAAGTCTGTTTCAGAATACCTATTTGAGACAGGCTGATTATTACAATTTAAAACCGCCGCTGTCCATGTGGTGCATTATGCTCGGCATGGCGATATTCGGAAACGGAGTTTTTGCATTGCGCTTTTACTCTGCGCTCTGCTATGTGGTTCTTGCAATTTCGGCGGGGCTTTGTCTGCGCAGATACGGTAAGTTGGAATCGCTTCTGGCGATGGCGTTTCTTGCGGTGAATACGACCGCTTTTCAGGCGCATATGATCCGTGCGGGAGATGCGGACAGTCTGTTTGTATTGCTGTTCACACTTGCCATGTTCTGTATGATGCGGATACCGGAAAAGAAATACAATTTATATTTGTGCGGTCTGTTTTTTGCACTTGCGTTTTTGACCAAAAGTTATCATGCCGGAATTATTGCAGCCATCGGTGGGGTGTATCTGATTTTGACAGGACAGATCAAAAAGCTGGGTATCAGAAATTGGTTGCTGTTTCTTGCATCCATACTGGTTCCGATTTTATTGTGGGCTGTCCCGAGAGCTATGGTGGACGGAACGACATTTTTCCAAAAAATGTGGGAGACCGATGTCCTCGGAAGAGCGGACGGAACCCTGCAGAATAATATTGCACCGTTCACGTACTATCTGGAATATTTTCTCGGAGCTTCTTCCGGAAAGGTGACGGCGTATCTGTGTGCATTTGTGATTTGCCTGCTCGGTGTTTTTCTGTTCAGCAGAAGTTTTACATGGAAAAATCGTGAAAGCTATATCGGCTGGATGCTGTGGATTTTTATTCCGCTGCTCGGTTTTTCGCTGATACAGAATAAACTGCTTTGGTATATGTATCCGGTGCTGGTTCCTCTTCTGCTCGCAGCAGGCGTTTTCGCGGCAAGAATTTTGAAATCAAAAGAGATTCTTCCGGCGCTGAGAGTATTGTTTGGGATCGCAGTTGCTGCGGTTCTCGTGTATTACGGAAACGGCGTGCTGGAAACAATCGATGCCCAGGGTCCGAACGAATTCCAGCAGCTGGTGCGGAAAGTTGCACAGGAGGAACAATACAAAGGCTGCCAGGTGTTTGTTGACTATGACCTGATGGAGGACGGATCTGTCAATTCCGTTTGGAGTCAGCAGGATGTGTTTGTGGCCCAAGCTTACGGTGATTTTGAATGTGTGGAAGACGGTATTATGGGCTTAATGCTCAGAAGTACTTATGCAGGACAGGAAGGAATCCTGTTTGTAAACGAGGATGTCTGTGAGCAGTACCCTACCTTTTATGAGGGCTGTGAGTTGTTGGAAGAAACGGAGCATTATCGGGCATATGTTGTCACATATTAACTTTACAGTCGACAAAATAAAACATTAGTGATAGAATGGTAAAAGCGTTTAATGAAATGGTATAAATCATAGACAAAGGTGAAAATTCATGAAGAAGATAAAACTTATATTGTTAACCGTTTTGTCCGTTGCATGTATTTTGAGCGGATGCGGTAACACGGAGGAGCCGGCAGAAGAGCCCGGTGCGGAAGAAACAGTCGAGAAAGAGATGGTTTCGGGTATAGAAGCTTCACTCGGCGAAGAGATTCCGGAAGGAATGGAAAGAAGTCCTCTTACGGGAGAAATCATTCAGACGGAATTGTCATTGAAACGTCCGCTGGCTATCATGCTTCCGACCGATAAGGCGGCACAGCCTCAGTACGGTATCGGAGAGGCCGGTGTGTTATACGAATGTATGGAAGAGGGAGATATGTCCCGTCAGATGGCGATCATTGAAGGATGGCACGATATCGAAGTGCTCGGAAACGTGAGAAGCTGTCGTGATTATTATGTATATTGGGCGTTGGAGTGGGATCCGATTTTGGTTCATTTCGGCGGTCCGTATTATCTTGCAGAGGTGACAAACCGTGCGGATGTGTATAACATCACGGGATGTGCGGTAAACTCCACATCGGCAGCACCGGGATGTAACGGTTTCTACCGTACCACAGACAAAGTTGTACCGCACAATGCGTACATAAGTGCCGAGAACCTGATTGAGCAATGTGAGGAACTGGGTTATTCCCTCACACATGACTATAACAATTTCCGTGCCAATCATTTCCTGTATGCAACGGAAAAAGCAAACACACTGACAGATGCAGAGGGAAGCTTTGATGCAAAGGAAATCAGCCTGGAAAAAGCGTTCCCATACACAAAGTCATCGTTGAGCTACGATGAGGAGAGCGGTCTCTATAAGAAGGAGTTATACGGAGAGCCGCAGTGTGACGGTACAACAGGTCAGCAGCTTGCATTCAAAAATATCGTGATTCAGTTTGCGCACTATGAAGTGCGTGACACAAAGGGATATCTTGCATTCCGCTGTCACGATGACACACAGGACGGTTACTATATTACAAACGGAAAAGCCATCCATATGAGATGGGGAAAAACTTCCGATTACAGCCCGACCAAATTTTACAATGACTATTTAGAGCAGATTCCTTTTAATGTAGGAAGAACCTATATCGCAGTAGTTCAGAATGACCGTTCCGTTATTATTGACGGGGTAGAATACAAATCTTTGGTGAAGTAAAAAATAA
>JAFTVQ010000166.1 GCA_017461865.1 Lachnospiraceae bacterium
ACAGCCCGACCAAATTTTACAATGACTATTTAGAGCAGATTCCTTTTAATGTAGGAAGAACCTATATCGCAGTAGTTCAGAATGACCGTTCCGTTATTATTGACGGGGTAGAATACAAATCTTTGGTGAAGTAAAAAATAAGACAGACCATCGGTAGCGATGGTCTGTTTTTTATGGCATTGCTTTACGGATAAAAGCGACTCTTGGGGGCTTTTGCCCTACGCTTTTAGTTTTTTTGAGATTTGGTGGGGACATTTTTCGACTGTTTGTCCCATGATTTTTAAATTTAAATAGTTTAATGGGGGAAAAAGCTTACATTCTGTCCTGTCATTTGAAGTATTTTTTGTTTCGGTGGGACAAAGAAACACATTTTGTCCCCATGAATTTGCTGCGATTGTATTTTTGTGGGACAGAGAGCAGTGGTTTGTCCCTATTAAACGAGAAGAAATTACAAAAAAAGGGGACTTTAAAATCCCCTTTTAGAAAAATCTCCTACTTGACATATTAGAGTTTCTTTTTATACCGTTTCTACTCATCTTCTCCGGCCACAATCTTAGGAATCTGATTCCAGTCGGCGGCGATGTCCGTGAAGGAGGAAAAGTAGCTGCCGATAATCTTGTCGGTGCGGGCAAGACACATCAAATCCAGAAGTGCGTCTTTTACGCCGGAAACACTGTCACGGGACAGATCACGGGTCTCGTTGGAGATGATACGGTCCGGGAAGCGGCGGCGCAGCGTTTCTTCTTCCGTCATGTCGTCCGTCGCCAGATAAAATTTCGTGTCGGGATACTGTGCAATCTCTTTTTGCATGGTTTCGATGAATGCCTGGGTAGAACTTTTTCCTATGGCCGGTTTATTGTCGGTTCTGCGAATATGAACGCCCACGTTGTGGGAACCATAAGAAGAGGCCAGCGTTTGGATCCGGTCCATAATTTCTTTGGTCGGAATAAATGCAGAATAGTCATGGCACGGGAAAAAGTGTTCTTCGGTCACAATGTAAAGCGGACAGTCCAGTGTTTTGACCAAATCTTCGGTCAGACCGTTTTCGTCACGGTTGGCGCGGATCTCGTCATTTTTGAGCCGTCTGCGGGTGAATTGATAAAACAGCTTGATCGGATTCCATTTCGTGTGAATATTCATAACGGAAAAAGCATCTGTCTTTTCAAAAAGTTCCTCGAACGGGCAACCAAGCTCCGCGTTGACATTCCAGATGACTTTCAACTTTTTGCCCTGCTTTCGGGCCAGCACCAGAGCGGAATTTATGGCACGGATTCTATTGCACAAACCACCCATCGGTTGTATTATTAACATAGTATGTCCTGCTTTCTTTTTGTTATTTTTGTGCGGCATACGCAACAATCTGTTAACAGTATAGCAAATTAAAGATAAAATTGGGAGTTTTTTATGAAAATCGTACAGATAAATACCTTTTGCGGTGTGGGGAGCGTCGGAAGGATCTGCGTGGATCTTTACGACGTGCTCGGCAGAGAAGGGCATGAGCCTTATATTGCCGTCGGAAGAGGGAAGCTGCCGGAGCATATCCGCGGATTTAAAAACGGAAATTTGTGGGATTTCGGATGGCATGTGATGAAAAACTTTTTTGAGGGAAAAGCAGGGTTCGGTTCCAAGAGGGCGACGAAAAAGCTGATTGCGTGGCTTACGGAAGTAAAGCCGGATGTGATTCATCTTCACAACATTCACGGGTTTTATCTTCAGACGGAAATGTTGTTTGACTATTTGAAGCAGTCGGATGCTGCGGTCATTTGGACGCTTCATGACTGTTGGACGTTCACGGGACATTGTGCATATTTTGATTATATCGGCTGTGACAAATGGCAGCAGGGCTGTGAGAAGTGTAAGGTGCATGCGACCGCGTACCCGTATGCGTTATTTAAAGACAATACCAAATGGAATTATGCGGCGAAGAAAAAAGCGTACACGGGAGTTCCGAATCTGACGATTGTGACGCCGAGCCGCTGGCTGGCGGATATGGTGAAGAAATCCTACCTGAAAGACTATCCGGTGGAGGTGATTCCGAACGGAATCAACCTGGACGTGTTCTGCCCGGCAGATGAAGCCGGTGAGGCGGATAAGGAGCCGAAAGAGGTGCACAGTATCCTCGGTGTGGCCAATATCTGGGAGGAGAGAAAAGGTCTTGTCTATTTTGAGCAGATGGCAGAAAAATTGCCGGAGGGCTATGTAATCCGGTTGGTGGGAGTGAACGACCGCCAGGAAAAACAGCTTAAAAAGAAATTCCCAGACGGAAAGATCCGGCCGATTAAGCGGACAAAAAATGTAAAGCAGCTGGCGCAGTTGTACCGGGAGGCGGATGTCTATGTCAATGCCACCATGGAGGACAATTTTCCGACGACCAATCTGGAAGCGCTTGCGTGCGGAACCCCGGTTGTTACATTCAGAACGGGAGGAAGTCCGGAGTCCCTTGGTGAAAAATGCGGTATTGTAGTGCCGAAGGGGGATGTGGATGCTTTGACGTCGGCGGTGCGGAAGGTGTGCGAGGAGAAGCCTTTTGACAGGAAAGATTGCAGGCAGAAAGCACTGGAATACGGGAGAGATGAACGATATATGCAATATATTTCGCTTTATGAAAGCGTATTATAAGAAGCAGCCGTTTTGCATTCACGACAGAATTGTTGTATACTATACCTATGCTAAAAATCAGATGGAGAAAAGAAGATGCAAAAAGTTTCGGTAATCACTATGACCTTTAATGAATGTGAGAATTTAAAGGCGTGTGCAACTAAGGTTTTAAGACAGGATTATCCTAATTTGGAATATATTATTGTGGACGGAGGGTCCAAGGACGGAAGTGTGGAATTTCTGGCCTCTTTGAAAGAGCAGTACGGCGATAAAGTCACTTATGTGTCTGAGCCGGACAAAGGACTTTATGATGCCCTTAATAAGGGAATCCGCATGGCGACCGGTGATATCGTCGGTCTGATGTGCGATGAGTTTGCGGATGATTACATCATTTCCGAGATGGTGGAGGCGATGGAGAAGTCCGGCGCCGACGGAGTGCACGGGGATGTGAATTATATCCAAAACGGCAAAGTAATCCGCAGATGGCGCATGGGAATCGGAACCATCAACGGGGGCTGGATGCCGGCTCATCCGACGATGTTTTTGAAGAGAGAAATTTATGAGAAATACGGTTTGTATGAACTAAATTATGTCATTGCGGCGGATTACGAATTTATTGTCCGCATGTTAAAGAGCGGGGAGACCAAGCTGGTGTACATACCGAAGGTGCTTGTTTACCAGTATCACGGGGATAATTCCACAAGTACCGGCGGATTTAACAATTACGTAAGATCGTTCCTGGAGGCGAGAAGGGCGTTGATTGTCAATAAAATGCCGCATCCTACGACGACATGTGTAATCCGGACGTTCCGTGTCCTTGCACAGTTTGCAAGAGGATTTTTCGGAAGAAGCTAGAGACGGAATTGCTATTTATTTAGAAAGAAAATGAGGAAATGACAA
Organism: Lachnospiraceae bacterium; assembly: GCA_017461865.1. Classification (GTDB taxonomy): domain Bacteria; phylum Bacillota; class Clostridia; order Lachnospirales; family Lachnospiraceae; genus SVFI01. The sequence goes on from JAFTVQ010000166.1 coordinate 3,499, forward strand.
TGAAAAAACTGATTATTACCGGATGCAACGGACAGCTCGGAAAGGCCATGAACGAACAGTTGGCAGCGAGCAAAGAATATGAATGTATCAATACGGACGTGGCAGAACTCGACATTACCGATATTGACAGTGTCATGAAGCTGGCACGTGAGGTAAAACCGTACGCCATTATCAACTGCGCAGCCCACACCAATGTAAATGCGTGTGAGTCCCAGCAGGATTTGGCCTACAAGATCAATGCCATCGGTCCGCGTAATCTGAGTATTGCCGCAACAGAGACCGGAGCAAAGCTTGTGCAGGTGTCTACGGACTATGTGTTCCCGGGCGATGAAAACAGACCGCTCATCGAGTTTGATGCAGTGGGACCGAAGAGTGTTTACGGTGCTACTAAGTTAGCAGGCGAGAACTTTGTAAAAGATTTCGCAAAAGATTATTTCATCCTGAGAACTGCATGGCTTTACGGCGAAGGAAAGAACTTTGTCCGCACGATGCTCGGCGCGGGAGCAGCCAACGACAAGGTGAGAGTGGTGGGGGACCAGTTTGGTTCGCCGACCAGTGCAAGCGAGTTAGCCAAGGCAATCTGCTATCTGTTGCCGACGGAAAACTACGGAACCTTCCATGCAACGTGTGAAGGAAGCTGCAGCTGGGCAGATTTCACCAAGGAATTTTACCGCCTTGCTGACATGAAGACGGAAGTGGAAGTGATTACCACTGCAGAATATCCGACTCCGGCGGCGAGACCTGCATATTCCATTCTTGAAAATTATATGTTTAAGCTTACCACTGACTTTATGTTCAAAGACTGGCATGATGCCATCGCAGAGTACATGGCAGCAGAATTGAAAAAATAGAAAAGAGGATTTCGATTATGGATGAAAAATTCCGCAAGATGCTCACCCATACATTTCATATAAAAAAAAGAAATATCACGTTTACAACGATGGACATTCTGTTGTTTTTGGTGTTGACGACCTTCGCGCTGGTTGCGCGCTATGCACTCCGCAATGTGGTGGCCGGCGATTACAAAATGTTCTTTGAACCTTGGGTAGCGACGCTTCGGGAAGCGGGAGGCGGTATCAAAGGATTGGCGGCAGAATTTGAATATGTGGATTACACAACGCCTTATCTGACAATTCTGTCATTTATCAGTATTTGCCCGTTTCTGAACACGCTTCTTCTGATGAAAATCGTATCCATTTTCTTTGATTTTGTGGCTGCGTTTGCGGTGATGGCAATTGTCTATCACCACACCGGGTCTTCCACGAAGGCGGTTTTGGGATACGGTGTTCTCCTGCTTGTGCCGACTGTGCTTACCAACGGGGCAATGTGGGCGCAGTGTGATATTATTTTTACAAGCTTTATTTTGTGGTCGGTATATTTCCTTCTGAAGGACAGACCGGCTATGGGGATGATGTTTTACGGCATTGCGTTTGCGTTCAAATTGCAGACACTGTTTATGGCGCCTCTTTATCTGATTCTTTGGATGAAGGGAAAAATTAAATTAAAACATTTCCTGTTCCTTCCGCTCATGTACTTTGTCGGAATGATTCCTGCATTGATTGCAGGGCGGGATTTCTGGGAACTGATCAGTGTGTATTTCTTCCAGGCCAACGGTGCGATGGATATTTATGCACTTTCCCACAAGTTTCCGAATGTGTACCAGTTTATCGGAACGGATGTATTCCTGCTTGAGTATGCGGACGCCGGAATCTGGGTAACGCTCGGAGCGCTCATGATTTTCCTGTATGTGTTTGCGCGCAGGAATTACGAGTTTGACACGAAGCTCTTCCTCCGTATGGGAATGCTCCTGACGATGACGGTTGTATTTTTCCTGCCGCACATGCATGAGAGATACGCGATTCTCGTAGAGGTTATGGCGATTCTTTATCTGTTCGTCGAACCGGAGAAGTTCTACATTCCGCTGCTGACCGTTCTGTGCTCGTTTGCCGGTTATACCATCTATCTGGCACAGAACAATATTGTGCCGATGTATGTGTATGCAGTTGTTTTCATGCTTCTCATGTTTGACCACGCAGCAGCCTGCGTCAGAATGATCAGACAAAACAAAGTTAGTTTGGAGTAAATTATGGATAAAAAGATTACCGATTTTATTGTGACGGAATTTAAAATAGGCAAGTGGAAACTGGCACCGATTGATCTGCTGCTTTTGATTTTTGCACCGGTTTTTGCGACCATGCTGAGAGTCAGTGTGCAGTCCTATTATGCATGTCCGAACAGGAAGGCTTATATGGTGCTCAGCGACGGGCTTAAAATCGCTACCGGTTGCTTCGATGTGCTTTTGGCGATTGTTGTTGCGCTGTTTGTCTTTGAATTGACCGGACATAAGATAAAAGCATTTCTGGCATATGCCATCACGCTTCTGTTGCCGGTTCTGGCAGCGGGAAGTGCCATGTGGGGAATGGGAGATTCGATCTTCGTATTTTTTGCAGTGCTTTCCCTTTTGCTTTTGGTAAAGGGCAAAGGAAACTGTGCAGTTGTCTGTTACGGAGTGAGTCTGTTTTTGAGCCGGTATGCGTTCTTTCTGCTTCCGGTTTTTGCGATTGCATTTATGCAGAAAAAAACAAAGCTTGTCACCTATCTTGTCCCGCTGTGCGGAGCATGGTTCCGAAACGGGATTGTGAGCAATGACGGCAAGCTGTCCTTTCCGGTTTTTGAGGCAGAGCGCATTCTCTCTATCATGAGAGGGGAAAACCTCATCAGCTACAACTGGCCGAACCTTTATCAGATCATCGGTCCGGACAAATTTGTGACGGAATACAGTCTGGTGGCAAAGAGTATTGCCGCGGTGGTAATGCTGGTGGTTGTCGTGCTGGTTCTGCAGAAAGGCGAGGAACTCGTGAAGGATAAATGGGTTTCCCTGTCGCTTCTGCTTGCAATGGTATTTCCGTTTTTTATGCCTCAGATGGATGAGAGATGCGGACTTTTGGCGGATGTGCTGGCGCTGATTTTTGTCATGAAATTTACGGACATGTATTACGTTTGCGTGATTCATGTTTTGATTTCCTATATTGCCTATTCGGCATATTTCAGGGGAGAGAGCGTAATTCCTCTGAGTTATGTGGCGTTTGTTATGATGTTTTTGATCGTTGTCATGATCCGTTTTGTCATGAACGGAAAGCGATTTTCGATTGGCTTCAAAGAGAAGGAGAATTAAAATGCAACAGCAACAGAAGCTGGATTTCGTAAACGGGCTGAAAGCTTTGGCCTGTCTGATGGTTTTTAATTTTCATTTCATACATTTTTACTACTGCGGAATGTATTCCCTGGCACCGGCAGATTTTCATGCGGAGACGTTTGAGCTTTTGATTGGAAAAACACCGCTTTGTCTGTTGATCGGAGGTAAGTTCGCAGTACGTATTTTTTTGGTAATCAGCGGATTTTTTGTGGGGTACCGGTTCTTTCTGACGGGGGACAGGCGTTCTCTGACGGCGGGAGCGGTAAAGAAATATTTCCGTCTGGTGTTCCCGATTCTGACGGCCAACATTGCCATATATGCCTGTATGAAGCTGGGACTTTATATGAACGGCGAGGCTACGGCCATGGCCGGAAGCCGGGTGTTTGCCGGCAATTACAATCAGTTTACACCGAGCCTGCTCGGGGCGGTGAAAGAGGCGGTCTGGGGATGCTTTTTGACAGGAGAGAATCAGTACAACGGACCGATCTGGTGTATGACGTATGAATTTTTGGGCACCTTGCTGGTAGCTGCGGTTTTGTCGCTGGTCGGCAACAGCAAAGTAAGATATGTGGTTTACGCAGTTATGCTGGTCATTTTTATGCGGTCGGATTTTCTGGCGGTTATTTGCGGTATGATGGTATGTGACCTGACGTATCGTCAGCCTGCGTGGCTTAAGAAGTTAACCGGACAGAAATGGCTGATGTGGCTGATGCTTTTGGCAGGAATTTTCCTCGGATCCTACCCGTCCATCGGCGAACGTCTGGAAGGAACGGTGTATGCACTTTTGCCGCCGCATGTTATGTTTTATTACGCGATTGCTGCAGCATGCATACTGTTTGCCCTGCTTCATTTGAAAGCACCGCAGAAAGTACTGGGAGTGAAAGCGCTGACGTGGTTACATACCTACAGTTATGCATTTTTCCTGACGCATTTCATGGTGCTGTGCACTTTCTCGTGCGGCTTTTATCTGGCGTTTAGAGAGAAGATGAACTATCATGTGCTGGCAGCAGTCAACTATGTGCTGTCCTTTGCACTGACGCTTGCCATTTCTGTGTTGGTCCACAAATTTGCGGAAAAACCGGGAATGAAATTTGCAAATCAATTTGCAGATCAATTTTGTAACGAATAATGGAGTATTTTATGTCCGAAACACAGAGAAAAAAATGGATAGACTTTGTGAAATGCATTGCGATTTTCATTGTAATGCTCAACCATAGTCAGCTGGACCTCCCGGTTGTGAAATTCTGGGGCGGCATGTTTTTTGTGCCGGTTTTTTTCGTGCTTTCCGGATTTACATATCGCAGCAGGGAAGAATCTTTTTGGTCGTTTCTCGGGAGAAAGGCAAAGCGTCTTTTGCTTCCGTACATAACGGCAAATGGGATTCTTTTTGCATTTTTTGCTTTTAAAGATGTGTTTCTGAGAGACGGAAATTTGTCGGATATGTGGTGGGATTTTGTTGGCATTTTTTACGGAAGGAACCAGATTTTCTCATGGGAGACACCGACTTTATTTTTTCCGAAACTGGGAGCGAATGTTTATTTGCTGGAATGTCTGAACTCACCGACATGGTTTTTGCCGGCGTTGTTTTTGACAACCGTATTTTTTGAGGGACTTCTCAGATTGACCAAACGCAATGGACGGAAAATGTTACTCGGTGCGGTTATTTTGTTGTTCATGGCAAACCTTTACCACTACCTGTTTCCGCTGCTTTTGCCTTGGAGTCTGGACGCGGTTCCGTATTTTCTTATTATGTTTATGTGGGGATACTTCATGGCAAGAAAAGAGTTCCTGTTATACTTTGACAAACACAAATGGGTGCTTTGTTTGCTGTTTGGTGTGTTTTTACTGTGCGCCACGGTGAATGGTTCTGCGAATTATTCCATTGGCGGTTATGGCAGATCTGTGATGATGGCATTGTATAATGCCCTTGTCTCATCGACCGTTGTCATGTTTTTGTGTTACAAGATGGAGCGCTGGATTCCGCAATGGCTTTGCACGGTCGGCGAGCATACATTGCTTTTGCTTTGCTACCACTTGTTTGTTTTTGCTATGATTGAGACAGTGTTTGCGCAAATTCCACCGCTACTCACGATACTTTTGACGCTCATTGTTTTGACCCTTGCGGGCCGGGGAAAGGAGAAGCTGATTCATGCAAAGAAACAAAGCCATTGATACAGTGAAAGGATTTGCCATTGTTCTGGTCATGATCGGGCACTGTATTGTGTTAAACGGGCTGAATGAGTCGGATCCTTATATTTATGATGCAATCAAGTCGGTTCAGATGCCTCTGTTCATGCTTGTCAGCGGAGTACTGGCGTCCTATGGAGTGCAGAAAAACGGCTGCGGAGAAGGACTAAAAAAGTTGCCGCAGCGTTGCGCTGCGTATTTGGTGCCCTTTTTTTCCTGGTTTGTGTTGGTACATTTTTATACGCACGGTAAGGCGGGGACACTTTCGTTTTCTGTGTTTTGGAAAGAATTGAAAGAGCTTTTGTTTCAGACGGACCGGGGATTGTGGTTTTTGATGACGTTGTTTGTGGCGACGGTTTGCGTGATGTCGGCGCAACTGGCAGCAGACAAACTGGTTCCGAATCGGGGCAAAGAAAAAGGGGACGGAACTGCTGTATGGAAAAAGGCAGCAGCGTTTCTTGCCGTCAGTTTATTCTTATACGCACTGTTTTTTGTACAGTCCCGGAGCGGAAATACATTTCTGAGCCCGTCGCTGATGCTTCACTATTTTCCGTTTTACCTCATGGGGTATGTTGTGAACGGTTACGGAACGGTAATGCTGAAAAAGGCGGGAGAAACACCGGCGGGAGCGCAGCTGTTTAAAAGAGCGGAGAGTGTGCTCACCGTGCTGTTTCTGCTTGTGTTTGTGTTTATGGTCATCCGTCTGGATTTGACGGCACCTCTCGACGGAATCGGAACATTGGCAATACAGATGGCAGCTTCGTTTTTCGGAACGGTTTCGGTGTATCTGATCGTATACCGTCTTGCACAAAGATATCAAAAAAAGACAGAAAAACCGGGTTTCCTGTCTTTTGTCGGAATATATACACTTGAAATTTATGTGCTTCATTTCAGATTTGCAAGACTGCTCGGTCTGGCAGAAAAAGAACTGAATTTTTACTCGCCGGAAGGAATCGGCTGGATTGTGCTTTCTTTCCTGCTCATGAGCCTGTTGACGGCGGTTTCCGTTATAATACTTCAGCGGATTCCGGTTGTTTCTTATCTTCTGTTTGGGAAGAAGCATGTGAAGGCTTTTCGCGGCAAATCCGATCCACGAGCATAAGAAGGCAGTAGGCTGCAGTCACATACATCATAGGATAAGAATATTGGATAAAAGAAGCAGGGGCTGTCAGGAAAATGACAGCCTCTCTTGCTAATAATGCAAGGAAACCGAAAAGAAGAAACCATTTGCGGCGAATAATCGAAATGACGGTCGCAAACAGTAACACAATCAGCATAGGGATGAAGGCTTCGCCGCCGTACCGAAACAGCCAAAGAGCGTATCCGTCGTGGTAAGAGAGGGGAAGTCTTTTGTACGCCTTTAGCATCTCCATACCATAGAGCCGGTCGTGCTCGTACAGATGAAAATCGGTCGATGCAACCATCTTCAAGTCAAGAACAATGTCAGGATCATATCCGAAAAATCCGTTGGTTACGCAAAACAATTGAACACGTTCGCCGAGATACAGATCAAAATTGTTCAAAATCAGGCGGACGGCGCTCCGCAGGTAAGCAGACTGCGCTTCTTTAGATGCGCCGCTCTGTGTGTAACGCCCCTCGTTGTGATCGGTGTTATAACGGTTGTAGGCGCTGCAGGAGAGCGTGTCGTTATGAATGTAACCGAGATCTGTCACTGCATTTATGTTGGCAAGGTCTTCCTCGCTGCCCGGATACGTCTGGTCGCGGTGAAGAATCACGGTCAAAGGTCTTGTTGTGGAAATAATCAGATAATCACTTCCGTAATATTTGTCTTCCCCGATGGATTGCGGGATTTTAACAATTACGAATAAAACGGTTGCAAGAATGAGAAAGACAAATGCCTTTCGTACATTGCGGTAAGCAAATCCGAACAGAAACAGTCCGAGCGGAAGAAGTACAAGACTTTCGCTGCGCCACAGGGCAAGGATTCCGGTCAGAAGGGAGAGAAGAAACAGTTTGCCCGTTGTGAGAGAAGCTTCTTCTTTCCACTCAAAATACAAATAGATGAAATAGAACAAAAAGAATCCTGCGTAAACAGCCGGGCGGAAACACATGAGTGCACCGAGCAGCGTGAACGGGAGAACGCCCCCGATGAGCAGCAGGAGACACCGGTTGGAATGATAAATCCGGTCTGCGCGGTAATACAAGTAAGAAAATACAAGGGCATAAATCACATCCGAGAGAAGAACCGGTGCTGCGGACGCCGGAAACAATGACATGGCCACCATATAAAACAGGGATGTCAGGTAATTGTGCCAGTAGACCGGGTAGTAGCGCGTTGCATAGGAAAAGATGATCGGGTCATCGTTCATGTAGTAGCCCGGGTAAGTGATGAGAAGTCCGATTCCGTAAATGCACATCAGGACGATAAACGGAACCAGCAGTTTCGGGCGTTTCCATGCATAGACAATAAATTCAAAAAACAGAAACAGACAAAGAAGCACAAGAGCCTTTGTCAGAATATGCATCAGGGGAACCATCGCCGTATCAACCGGCAGACAGTTCATGTTTAATCCGTCAGCGGAAAACAGTTTGGTGTCGGTCCAGAAAGTAACTGCCCAGACAAGGAGGGCAGCTATGGCAATGAGTATATGTTTTTTGTTTTGATTCATTAATTTTTTCATAGTGATACCTCTTTCCTTATCAGTATACCTTTCCGTGTCACGGTATGCAAACTATTATTGCGTAAAAAAGGGTTCTTTGTTATAGTTGAGTTAGTTTTTTAATAGGTCGGAGGTTGTTATGGTACTGATATTCCCGGCTGCTTTGGCGGCGATTACATATTATTTTTATTTAAAAAAAGAAGATCTTGCAGAAGGTCTCGGAATGGCACTTGTGGTGTTTCACGTGCTTGTGCTTGCGATTACAAACCTGCTCAGTGTTTTTCATATCCTGAACCGCATAACTGCATTTGCAACGTGGCTGCTTATGTTCGGACTGTTTGTATTTTTGGGAATCCGCCGGAAAGGCAAGGCGTATTTCAGACCGCAGTTTCCGGAAACAGAGTTTAGTGATATGTCGTGGACAGAGAGATCGATGCTGGTTACCGGAATGGTCATTCTCGGCGTTCTTCTGATTGGTGCCGTATTTACGGTGCCGTACAATTTTGACTCCATGACCTATCATCTGGCAAGAATCGGATACTGGATCGATCACGAAAGTGTCAACTACTATCTGACCAATATCGACCGCCAGCTCTATTCGCCGGTGCTTTCCGAGTACAATATGCTTTATCTGCTGCTCCTTTCCGGTAACGATTACTGGCTCAATCTTCAGCAGTATGTGAGCATGCTGATTACAGCCTTCTATTTTTATAAAGTGGCGCGTATGCTCGGGACAAGCCGTGTGTTTTCCCTGTTGGGTGTCTTTGTTTTTGTGACGATGCCACTTACCATCTCACAGAGCATCACAACGCAGAATGACCTTTCTGCCGCCATGTGGTATGTGCTGTTTTTGTACTATTTTCTGTGGTTTGTCAAGGCGGACAAGCTTGGTTTTGAGAAAGAGATGCGGAAAGAACTCATAGAGAAGCTGGTTTGCGTTTCGGCCTGTGTGGGATTTGCATTCCTTATGAAAGTCAGCGTGTGTGCATCGATGATTTTCTTTATGCCATGGCTCGTGGTTTGTTGCATCCGGAGAAAGGATAAAATCAAAGATCTGCTTTTGTGCGCACTGACAGCGGGAAGTGTGTTCCTTGCCACCGTCAGCGAGACGCTGATCCGTACCTATCTTTCGTGCGGAAGTTTGATTGCCGATACGACCAGCGGGGATATTATGGTAGCGACCAAAAATGTCAGCTATATCATTGTCAATATATTGAAAAACTTTTCCCTGCTTATCACACAGCATTTGTGGACGTGGATCAACAGTTTTATTTATCGCATTGCCATTTCTGTCGGTGCACTTTTGAAGGTGGAGGTCAACCACATTGCGATTTCCTTCCACGGGTTTGATTTTATTACCTATTTGAATATGGGAGATGATATGTACAGCCATGACCGTACGCCGAGTGCTTTCGCCGCATATTTTGCCCTGCTTGCGGGAGTTCTGTTGGTAGTTGCCCTGGTGACTGTGTTTGTGAAGTTTGTACGGGGAAAAAGAAACAGGGGCTTGGAGATCAGTTACGGATTTGTGATTTCCGCATGGCTCGGATTCGGGTTTATCATGGCGCTGTTGCGCTGGCAGCCGTGGGGATCCAGACTTATGTACCCGGCGCTTGCGGTCACGGTAATTGCAGCAGTACATATTCTCGGAGCTTTCTGCAGCCGTATGAAGCGGAAAGAGGTCGTGATTCTTCCGCTGGCGTTTCTCAGTTTTATACTTTGCCTGAAACCGCTGGATTACAACATGACCCAGGCGAGAAAATATGTGAAAAACGGTTGTGAGTCCAGGGAGAAATACTACTTTGAAAATCACAAGCGCTATCCGACGTATAAGCAGCTTGTGAAGAAAGCAAAAGAATTGGGCGCAGAGGATGTGGCGCTTGCAATTTCCGGAGACGGCTATGATTATCCGCTCTGGAAGATGATGAAAAATCGTATGCCGAAAGCAACGCTCCGGCACATTTTGGTGGATGATACACGGATGACGGTGACAGAAACGGATAGTAACGAGCTTCCGGACTGTATTTTGTGGATAGAAAAGAGCCCTCTGGAAATCGGGGACACACTGGACTACAACGGTATAACCTATGTATGTGTATTCGTGGCCGATTCCGAGAAAGGCCCTGACAGTCTACTGATCCAGCAGACTCCATAATTCTTCTTTGGTGTGAGCAATGTAAATATTGTCGTACAGCTCGCACAGTTTGCGGAAATAATCTTCGTAATCACATTTTTCGTTGAAGGAATCTCCGGCCATCGGATAGAGGAAAATAATCCGGCAACCGGAATTAAACAGAAGCTTTCCGGAGACACATGCGGTGGAATAGTAGGAAATCAAAGTCTTGTCTTCCATATTGCCTTCCGCCACAGCCAGCTCGAAAGGACAGCTGTCCGTATATACGTGAATGTGGTCTTCAAAACGGTCATGGTCACCACGCGGATGCGGTTTAACAACAAAATGTTCGAAACCGACGTGCTCCGCGATGTCGAGGATCAGCCCCCGGTACGTCAGAGGATTCTGCGTACAGTTGGCGGTACCCTGGCCGAGGAACATATAAGTTTCCGAAAAAGAACGGCTCTCAAATTGCAGAATATCCCGGATTTGCTCCGTGACCCGCAAGATACGTTCTTTTGTTTTCGGTATCTGAATCAGAGAAAATCCTGTGGCAGCTTCGTCTGCCACATTTTTTTCGGCCAAAGCCGGCTCAAACAAATACAATTCCTTTTCGTGCTCCCTGATGTCATAGCCGAAAAACAGACGATACATTTTCCTGCCGAGAGCAGAAGAGACAGCCGGGACCGGTGCTTTTGTATAACTGGCAAAACCGTCCTCAAAGCGGTGAAAATTGACGCTGCGGTTTCGTTTGATTGCTGTTCTTGAAATTTCTTTTACAATCTCATCGGGCATTCCCGGTGAAGCAAAAAAGATGTCGTCATACGTGTCAAAATCCGGATAACCAAAGCAGCCTTCACTGTCACCGTCTGCCAGCATGGCTTTTGTCGTCGGGTTGTAAACGAAGCTTTCCCAAAGGACAACGGGTGCTGACTTATATGGATTTTTAATTTTTTTTGCATCGGCAAAAAAGACGCGGCGGAAATATTTCGCGCACCGCCCGGACCGGTAAAGGTCTTGGAAAAACGGCGATTTGTCCGTCAGAATCAGATCCATGTCGGCGTCCTTTCCAAATGCATCTTTTATGAACAGAAGCACCATCAGATGATAGCTGGTACTGACGATGCCGAGAACTTTTTTTGGCATATTGAAGCTCCTTTAAAGAATGTTATCTGCGCAATACCCGTTTCAGCGTGTCGACAAAGATTGCCTTTTCCTTCCGGTCAAACAGAAGAAGGAAGTTGATGGCGCAGCCGAGCAGTCCGCAGATGAAAATATCGACAACCACCATTGCCCAGCTTGTTGTCGGGATGATGCGTCCGAGTGCAATGAAGACAGCACTCATGAGCGCAGTGACGAACAGATAACGCAGAATCGTCGGGTAGAAAGTCCGCTTCGGGAGTTCCAGACAATGGGCTGCGTACATCGGTGTGAACGTCATGTTTTTAATGATGCCGAGAATCGAGGAGACTCCGGCAATGAAATAAATGCCGTACGGGCGCAGAACCGGAACGGAGAGAAGCAG
>JAFTVQ010000167.1 GCA_017461865.1 Lachnospiraceae bacterium
GGTTCATGTCTGGTCCTCCGTATGTATTGTTTAATCCTATGATTGTTTCCACAATCCGACAGAAATCACTTGCCTTATCATAACATTTTGATTGTTTTTCGTCCAGTAGAGGATTTGTATGCCGACGGGGTCTACAGAAAATATTTTTTCTATAGACCCCGCCATGTAAAAAACTACATCACTTTGATTGCACCATGTTTGCGTATGCGGTATTCCTCACAGGCTCCTTTTCCGAAAACATGATCCATATAATCCTTATACCCGCTTACTAAATCACACGGAACAAAACTCTGGATTGTCCCAGCAAAACCGCCTCCGTGCACTCTGCTGACAATGCGTTGCGACAGGTTGTCCGAAGTAAAAGCTTCACCCACTGCAAGAGCAAGAGAAATATTCTGATGCTTCGGAGCATGGCCGACATACACATTTTGAAGATATTTGAATGAAGAATCGCCCGACTCCTTCACAAGCCGGAGAAACCTCGGAAAATCATCCTGCAAAAGCGCATCCGCTTCCATTCTGACACGTTCATTCTCCATGACAAAATGAAGGGCACGAAGCACTGCCCTGTCACCGTATTTTTCTCTCAGCAACTGAAGGCTGTTTATAATCCGTTCCAGACTTATGTTAACCAGTGTTGTTTCTCCGAAAAAGCCGGCAATCGCTTTCATCTCATTCGGAATGGCCGCATACTCCTGTGTCAGTTCTGCATGGGACCCCTTGGTATCTGTAATACAAAGAGCATAGCCCTGCTTTTTCAAATCAAATTCTATCCGTTTTACCTCCGGGCTTTCCGGATATCTGAAATCAATGTGAACCATGGCACCGACAGCACATGCCATCTGATCCATCAGTCCGCATGGTTTTCCGAAATAGTGGTTCTCCGCAAATTGACCAATCTTGGCAATTTCCTCCGGAACAATGGACAACTCATTGTAAAATCCGGAAACAATCGTCCCGATCAAAACTTCGTAAGCTGCAGAGGAAGACAATCCCGATCCTGACAAAATGTCACTTGTAATATATGCGCGAAATCCGCCGATTCGATATCCTCTCTCCTTTATCCCGGCAAGCATTCCTTTCACGAGAGAAACAGACGATCCCTTTTCTTCTTCCCGCATTTCAATCTGTTCCACATCGAAAGTTAGCTTTGGGTAACCATCGGACACAATTTCAACATATCCGTCTAATGTCGGCGAAGCAACAGCAATCATATCTGCACTCACCGAAGCAGCCAACACTTCTCCGTTTTGATGATCTGTATGATTTCCTCCGATTTCAGTTCTTCCCGGCGCACTGAATATTGCAACATCATCATCTCCGTAACACTCCCTATATGCTTCAATTGCATCCTCATAGCGCCTCTTTTGTGTGGTAACCGCCTGCGCCGTATCATAGACTTCATAAAAACGTGCATCATATTGTCCGGCTAAAATTTTTTCTTTTAACTGCTTTGTATTCAAAACACATTACCTTTCATTTTGTATTCTGCAGTACTTTCTTACATTTCTTGTTCTGCCTTCTTTACAGCCTCTTCAATCGTCATACCGTAAAAGTCAGCTGCGGCAAACCATCGGCCGGATTTTCCGTCGTCGACAAAGGCTCCGACTACAACACCCGGAATTGCACTTGCCGGATCGTTCGGCGCGTTCTCTCCGCCCAGGTCGGTACGACACCATCCCGGATCTGCCAGGCTGAGAATAATGTCGGTTCCTTCATATTTAGAGCCGAGATCGACGGTAACCTTATCAAGAGCCGCTTTGCTGGCCGAATATCCCGCCTGCTGCGGATCAAGCTGAATACCGCTGGATGTATTTACAATTCTTCCAAACCCTTTCTCCACCATTTTCGGCAGAAAATGGTAACAAATCATCATCGGTGCCATCGTATTAATCTTAAAACTTGTTTCATAATCCGACATCGGTGTTTTCAGATACTCATCGCGATACGCAACCTGGACACCTGCGTTATTAAGCACGATATCAATTTGTGTTCCTTTTTCATCAATAACGGCTAACATCTTTTCAATCTGGTCAAACTCTGAAAGCTCAGCCGTCACAACATAGGCTTCCACACCCATTGCAGTCACCTCGGAAAGCACTTTCTGACAGTGTTCCTCGCTTCTTGCATGAAGCACCAGATTACAGCCCTGCTGTGCCATAAACTTCGCTGCGTGATAACCGATTCCTCTGCTTGCTCCCGTAATGAATGCCCATTTCCCTTTAACATTTACCATAGTGCTGATTCCTCCTGCTTTTACATGTTGGTTTTCATAGTTCTTTTTGTTTTATCATCGCCGTACAGATATCTCAATACAGTTCCATACGGCTAACGAATATCTTTTTTCCCAAATACAACCGTTCCGATTCCGTGGGCTGCCAAAAGCCACAGAACATCCGACACAATCCAGCGGACCGGACTTAAATATTTCATTTCAGAAAGCTGTGCAATCTGCCCCATAGGATTCATGTCATGGAGCAGTTCGTAGCAAATGCGTTTCACTCCCGAAACATAATGCGGGTTTAATACTTCGTTCTTATACTGCGACTGTGCAAGAATCTGATTGGTATGTAAGCATAAAAACAGCATCAGAAACGCAAGTCCCATGCACACGGTAATTGCCACGGAACGATTCCCGATACACATGGAAATCAAATAAAATATACTTCCCATTGCAAGCACGGTAAAACACCCGAGAATAAAATACATTGATACCTCTTTTATCCCCACATCGCATGCAAACAAAGGTAAGCCTACACTTACTGCAACCAGCACCGTCAAAATATACAATACCAGACTCGCACTCCAGACGCCGACTAATTGTGACACATATATATCACGGCGACGGTTTCCGGTCACAATCTTATTTCGCACCGTTCCGTCACTGAAATCCTCACCTGCATAAAATCCCACATACGCTGCTATCACCAGCCCGAAAAATGTCATGGGCAAGAAGATGACACGGCTGAGCGGAACTTCATAATCCATTCCCGAATACTGCATTGATATCATCATGCCCGCAGCCGAAAACATGGCAAGTAAGGCAATCCATATTTTTTTATTGCGATACATCCGATACAAATCAGCGCGCAGCAATTTACGCATGACCGTCACCTCCTATCAGAGAAATAAAATATTCTTCCAATTTTTTATCTTTGCCAGGCAAAATCTCATAGGAAATACCGCGTTCCTCAAGTATCCGGAAAATTTCCTCAGCATCGGAAACATCCGCCTCGATATGCAGCTTACTATTACATTCCTTTTCCAAATCATCGGCGCTGAATTCTTTTACCATCTTTCCCTGATCGATAATTCCGTAATGCGTTGCAATGCGCGCAAGCTCATCCAGAATATGACTGGAAATCAAAAAAGTAATCCCTTTCTCATGATTCAGCTTTAAAATCAGTTCGCGCAGTTCTATAATCCCCTGCGGATCCAGTCCGTTTGTGGGCTCATCCAGCACAAGAAAATCCGGTTCACCGGCCATTGCCATAGCAATCC
Organism: Lachnospiraceae bacterium; assembly: GCA_017461865.1. GTDB lineage: Bacteria > Bacillota > Clostridia > Lachnospirales > Lachnospiraceae > SVFI01. Next base: position 3,502 of record JAFTVQ010000167.1, read on the forward strand.
CGAGACGTTGTTTCATTCCGAGCGAAAAAGCCCTTACTTTTTTCTTTCCTGTCTGCTCCAGTCCGACCAACACCAGAAGATCTTTTATTCCATCGAAGGACGACAATCCCAGAATCCGATACTGCTGCCTGAGATTTTCTTCCGCCGTCATATCCGAAGAAAGCGCAGGAGTTTCCACCACTGCGCCCATCCGCTTACGCATCTTCTTCATTTCGGAATCGGTATGCTCCATGCCATACAATGTAAAACTTCCAGATGTCGGGTGTGAAAGCCCGCAGATCAGACGAATCAGCGTCGTCTTTCCCGCTCCGTTTTTTCCGACAAATCCGTAGATGGCACCTTTCGGCACATGCATACAAAGCCCGTCCAGTGCCTTGCCTTTTTTATAATGCTTCGACAGGGCGTCCGTCGTCAGAACATATTCCATCTTCTGCTTCCTCCCGTTTTTCTGTCAATTTGATTCCTTCTTCCTTTTCCAGTTTCTCAGCATATCTTTCTTCATGTTCCTCGCGCATCTGCTCAATTATTTTTTCTTCGATATCATCAAAATTTTCAAGCATCTTATCCCACTCTTCTTCCGTAAAAGACGCTCCGCCGATCTGAATGGACGGTGCATTTGTATTCCCACTTTGAATCCGCGAGTATAAGTCATCCATATATTGCCTGAACATCTCCAACAGCTTATCTGCATCAAGCGCCTGCTTGAAAACACCCGCTTCCATATGGTTGTCTTTCATCTTAGTAACCATAGAATTCCAGTCCTGTCTCACTGTCGTAAATTCCTCCACGGAATCTGCCATGGAGAAATCGCCGAGATACTCCGCATTACGGCCGTTGTTTTTGAGCACATGCCAGCTTCCGAAAGTAGACGACACTTCTTTTTTGCCGAGTGCATCGTTATAGTTGCATAATGCAAACATTTCCAGCTCTGTTGCGTTCGACGGATCAATTTCATTGATTGCGACATCATAGGTTTCCTTCACTCCGCCCGGAAATGTAATAGCTACCTGAATCACAGGATTGTCCGGCGCAGATTCTGCTGCATACGACGCCGTCATACCGAGGGACTGATTCCCGTCCACTGAAAGAAAAGCCATTCCGAGTACAACCGGTTCCTTACAATCGGAACCCGCTCCTTGCGCCAAAGACATTTCATCCGCAAAGCCCGCCTTCTGACGCCCCATTTTCGCCGCCGCTTCAAAATCCATACTAATATGTGTACGCTGTGATACCCCAATTGTCATACAGCCACTCCTTTCATAAAAAAACGCCTGATTCCAACATTTCAATCCATTGAAATCAGACGCTCTCCTTCGCTGTAATATATATCGGATTTTTCTCTCTGAAATTAACCCTGTCCGGCCCGGAAAATTACTTGCAAAGTTCCGTAGCAAGTGCCTCAAGCTGTGCTCTGCTGTCATCGTTTAATGCAGACAGGATTTTTACCTGAGGCTGCACAAAGGTCAGATCTTTACTCTTTTCCAGCATGCCTGACATGGCTCTCGCCGCTGTCGGTGCCCAGCTTCCGTTCTCAATCATTCCTACTGTGCGGTTTTGGAAATTGTGCTCCGTCAATTCATGAATAAACTCCCGCATAAACGGAAATACATCGCCGTTGTAGGTCGTGGTAGCCAAAACTAACTTACTGTATCGAAATGCATCCTCCACCACCTCTGCCATATCAGAGCGTGCAAGATCATTGACTACTACCTTCGGACATCCTTTTTGCTCAAGCAAAGAAGCCAGCTCATCCACTGCTTTTTTTGTATTGCCGTACACGGATGTGTAGGCGATCATGACACCTTCCTCCTCCGGACGATAGCTTGACCATGTATCATAAAGATTTAAATAATATCCGAGATTTTCCGTGAGCACCGGTCCGTGAAGCGGACAGATCGTCTGAATATCAAGTGTCGCAGCTTTCCCAAGCAACGCCTGCACCTGCGCACCATATTTTCCTACAATGCCGATATAATAACGTCTCGCTTCGCAGGCCCAGTCTTCCTCCACATCAAGAGCTCCGAACTTGCCGAAACCGTCTGCCGAAAAAAGTACCTTATCCGCCGCGTCATAGGTGACGATTACCTCCGGCCAATGTACCATCGGTGCGGTATAAAAAGTTAACGTATGTTTACCAAGAGAAAGTGTCGCGCCCTCGGCTGTCGTTATTCTGCGATCCGCATAATCGGTACCGAAGAAATTCTGCATCATTTTAAACGCAGGAAGCGATGCCACCACCGTCACATCCGGATATGCATCCGTAAATACTTTAATATTAGCCGAATGATCCGGCTCCATATGCTGAACAATGAGATAATCCGGCTGTCTGTCCCCGATCACATTTTTGATATTGGAAAGCCACTCATCACCGAACGCTGCATCCACCGTATCCATGACTGCAATTTTTTCATCCATAATAACATAGGAGTTGTACGACATACCGTTTGGTACAATATACTGTCCCTCAAACAAGTCAATCTGATGGTCGTTGACTCCGACATATCTGATATCTTCTGTAATCTTCATATCGCAAACCTCATTTCCGTTTTCTATCAAATTATCTGTTTTAAAACTACACTCATTATATGAAAATAAGCTGTAAAATTCAATCTGAAATTCTACAGCCTAATCTCCAAATATTGTTAATTGTTTTCCTTACTGTTTTGACATGCCATGAGCTTCAAACGCCCAAACCGCTCGTCCGTCTCCTTCTGTAACCGTTCCACAACATCCCGGTACTCCTCCCTTTGCAAATGCCTGGTTCTTCCCATCATAGAAAGCCAATCGAGCACCGGAATTTTTTTGCCGATCTTTTCCGGGTCAACATTCAGCGTCGTCTCGCCACGTTCAATTTCATAGAGAGGAAAATAACAACAATTTACTGCAGCCTCTATAACACGTCTCTCTGTCGCCGGCTTATCATTCCAGTTGAGTGGACAGGCTGAAATCGCCTTGATATAAGCGGTTCCTTCCGTCTTGGCATAATACGCTGCCTTCGCCGCTTTTTTCATAAAATCTGTCGGATGCGATTCCGCCACCGTCGCCACGTACGGAATTCCCGTCGCCGCCATAATTTTCGGCATATCTTTATGGAAAAATGTTTTTCCGTACTGGTTCTTTCCGACGTGAGATGTGGAACTCCGCGCACCGAGCGGTGTCGAATACGAAAGCTGATATCCCGTGTTCATATATCCGCCGTTGTCATACTCAAAAATAAGCAATCTGTGGCCGCGCAGCGCCGTTCCGAGCGCAGATCCCATACCGATATCCATTCCTCCGTCGCCGCTGACCATAACAAAAACAATATCCCCCGGCGGAATTTCGCCTTTTTGTTGCTTACGATAACAAATCTCAGCTACACCGCTGAGTGTGGCAGCGCCGTTTTGAAATAAGTTATGCACATACGGCACTTTAAAACTTGTGCGCGGGTAAGCAGTTGTGACAATCATCGCACAGCCGGTCTGAAACAGAAAGACAACCGGGTCTTCAATTCCGCGAAGAAGCAGATTCAGATTTATCGGAATTCCGCAACCCGGACAGGCTCCGTGCCCAGGTGCAATCCGTCCCGGCATCGCCGTCACGTCATTTAACATACCTCCGGTTACCTCTAACTTACCATCTGTCTCCTGCATCACTTTTGTAGCCCCGATTCTTGTCCTCTCTCCCGTGACCGGTGCAAATAACGGATTCTCCGTCGCAGCATCTCCTAAAACTTCCGACAGGCTTTTCCCCGGGGTTACTCCATAGTAACTCTTATCCGGCTTTGTGGGATCATCCGTCCACGCCAGAAATGTCTTCGCATCTTCCCGGCTGAAATCTTTCCCGCCAAGTCCGTAAACAATATTTTTAATACATGCCCTGCTTCCTGCCTTCTGCATGGCAGCACGTACTTCCAGCGACAGATTACCGCCTCCGCCGCCGTAGCTGTCCTGGCGGTCTCCCACCAAAATGTGATCTGCATTTGATAGCATCTCCGTCAATTCTTTTTCCGGAAACGGGCGGAGAACATGAAGTGTTGCAGCTCCGACTTTCCGGCTCTCTTTTCGCATATCTTCCACCGCTTCCATTGCCGTATCGTAACCAGATCCTAACAAGACAAGCACATTTTCCGCGTCCTCACATCGGATTCCTTCTACTTTACCATACGTTCTGCCGGACAGTTCTCCGTAAGCCTTAAATAACTCTTCCAGATCCCTGTCTGCCTGCTCCATGGCCAGATGCAGCTGATACCGGTTATTCATCAAATCCGGCTCATTCATGTAAGAACCGACAGTGATCGGATTGTCAAGGTCCAAAAAAGGATAAGGTTCTATTTTCGGGCCGATAAAACGTCTTACTACATTGTCATCTGAAAACCGGTAGCATCGTGCCTTTTGATGGCTGGTAAAAAAACCGTCGTAAGCCACCACCACAGGCAGCCGGACCGTTTCCGCCAGTTTGAGAGCAATGATATTAAAATCGTAAACCTGCTGTACCGTGCTTGCAAAAAGAATGGGCCATCCGGCATTTAACAGATACATAATATCACTGTGGTCTCCCTTGATGGAAAGCGGGCCTGAAACCGTACGGCAAACCACATTCATTACCATAGGGTAACGCGTTCCCGACTGCACCGGAAACTGCTCAATAGCATAGAGAAGACCGTTTGCACTTGTTGCATTGACCACACGCCCGCCTGCAACCGCTGCTCCGTAACAGATTCCCGCTGCGCTGTGCTCGCCTTCCGCCGCCACCATTACAAGATCCGTCTCTCCGTTTGCACGCATAATGTCCAGATTTTCCGCAATCTGTGTGGAAGGAGTAATCGGATAATACCCCATCAAATCGTAACCGATCTGCTTGATGGCGATTGCTGCCATTTCGTTACCCGAAGCATACTCCAGTCTCTGCTCTTCCATTATACTTCTCCTCCTTCCATCCGCTTTTCCGTCAAATAAGACTCCGACGTAATATAGCCGTCCGGCCCCGCCTCTTCATAGTAGTCCGGATTGCGCAAAAGCTCCTGATTCGGCATAAAACAGTCTTTTTCCGGATGCTCGGACTCTATACCTCTCACAAGTGCATTTACCGGACACACATCCACACACCTTAGGCACCCTTTGCAGTGATAATAATCCAGTCCCTGATTGACCATCATTTCTTTGCCTTTATACTCGCCCTTTTTAAACTGGAACACCATATCCGGACAGGCAGAAAAACAAAGACCGCAGTTAATACACTTTTCTTTTATAAAAAGCGGTATATACCCCTGGCGGGACGGCGAAAGATCCGCAATTACCGTACTTCCGAAATGCGGATTGACACCGCCGACCGGCGCCGTCCTGTATCCCCATCTTTGTTGCTCATTGCTAACTTTTTTCTCAAAGTCAGGCTCCTGCAACTTCTCTTTGCATGGAAGCTTCATTTCACGAATCTCTTCATATCCTTTTCGCATTCCCTCTATATTTGCAGCCAAAGCATCCGGATATTTTTTGCCGAGGGTATCTTTACAGATCAGTTGTCCCACGGATGTGTCTCCCATTCCCATGAGTCTTAAAGCCGCGCCGAGCATCACGACATTAATCCGGGACTTTGTCTCCATGGCAATACGCTGTGCTTCCACACCGTAAATCTGTGACTTGGAAGCCAGTTGCTGACCCTCCTCAGACATTTGCACATCTTCCTGCCCCGGTTCCAGTGCAAGAACGATGCTTGTCTTTTCATCGCATCCCTTCAGCACGGATGCATCTTTTAAAAGTGCCTGATGAAACACAATCAAAAGATCCGGCTTTTCCACCGGCGAATGCTCCCTGATTTCTTTCTTTTCATCACAATAACGGATAAAACCTTTGACCGGTGTACCCGTTTTTTCCGATCCGTAACTGGAAAAATTAGTACTGTTTAAGCCAAGGTACTTCACACCGAGCTCCCCGAGCATTTTCCCGCACAGATTGGCCCCAAGTCCGCCGATACTTTCCAGACGTACTTCGTAATATTCCTTGCCCGAGGCTAATTTTTCTTTTAATCCGGCTCCCATTATTCATTCACCTCGCTAAACCGATTCTTGCCGACCTTGCAAAGATCACAAACAAATTCCTCCGGCAAATCCTCAAACTTTGTTCCGGGTGCAATTCCAAGTTCCGGCGCACCGGCTTCTTCATCGTAAATCCATCCGCATACATCGCAAATATATTTCATATTTTTCACCTCACTTTTCTTTTCATTAGTGTGTTCCAAAATCGATGGATTTTATGCAGATTTCTTAATAAAAAAGCTTTTACAGAACAAATGATAGTTCATCTGTTTTGCAAAAGCTCATATATTGTCTCATATTTTATTTGGATTTACTTTTTTGAAACACTCGGCGGCAACACTAACGGCGTTTGCCCAAAAGAAGATGTTATCTGCGCAATCAAGAGGGAAATTCTGCTCATCAAATTATCTGTCACAAAATTTCCGTTATCTCTAAATTCTTCAGCCATA
>JAFTVQ010000168.1 GCA_017461865.1 Lachnospiraceae bacterium
AGCTTTAAAACCATGATTTAGCACGGTTTTGAAGCTTTTTTGTTTTGCGTTTTATGTATTTTAAATTGTTTTTTCCGAAGTTGACGATATACAAATACTTTTTTATAATGCAATTAAGAATAATATATGATCGTAAAAATTTATATTTGATAGAAATGGGGGATGTAAGCTATGAAAAATAAAAAAGTACAGGCTATGTTAGCAACCGCGATTGTAAGTGCAGCTTTGGCAGGAGGATGCGGATTTAATCCGGCGGAGGAAGAAATGGCGGAGGTGTACGGACCGGCACCGTATGAAGAGGAAGTGATAATTACTGAGGAGGAAGAGAATAAAAAGGAAGAACAGGTTTCTGAAAATGATATAAAGAAGGAAGAAGAACAGCCGGAAGAAGTATTTGTGCCGGAAAACGAGACGGAAGTGTGCGTGTACGGACCGGCACCGACAGAGTAATTGATGTAAGAGGGAGAAAAATCAGATGATTGATAAGTATGCTGATTTACCTATTGAATATAAGATGGAGCATTTGCGGAGGGTAAAAGATTACGTGGATGGACTCTGTCAGAAGCCGAGCCTGGAAAGCTTGTTTATCGAGATGACGTTGGATTGCAACGAGCATTGCAGACATTGCGGAAGTAAATGCGGTGATATTGCAATGAAAAACGCATTGACAGATCAGGAGATTTTAGATTTTTTAACAGATCTGAAAGATAAAGCGGAGAAGAAACCGTTTTTAAATATTACGGGCGGGGAACCACTGTTGCGCAAGGGTTTTACGAATCTCATGCATGAGATTTCGGAACTTGGATATCATTGGGGAATGACAACCAATGGAACGCTGATAGACGAGCAGATGGTAAAGCGGTTGATATATGCAGGAATGAAGACAGTGTCGGTCAGTATTGACGGCCTTGAGGAGACACACAATTGGTTTCGCAGGACAAAGGATGGATATGAGAAATCGATGCGGGCGGTAGAACTTCTTGTGCAGGAATCGTTTCATAACGTAATGATTACTACGGTGGTTCATAAGAGAAACATTCATCAATTGGACGAAATGTATGAGGTGATGCAACAGACGGGAATTAACACATGGCGGTTAATCAACGTGGAGCCAATCGGAAGGGCCAAATTCAATGATGAAATTTTGTTGGAGAAAGAAGATTATGTGAAGCTGCTTGATTTTATCAAAGAGCATCGGGTAAAAGAACAGAATTTTGAAATATGTTTTGGTTGTAATCATTGGCTTGGTGTTGAAAATGAACATCGTTTCCGTAATTGGTATTATAAATGTGCAGCCGGGATTAAAACAGGCGGTATTTTTTATAATGGTGATATCGGTGCATGTTTGGATATTGACAGAAAACCGCAAACGATTCAGGGAAACATCCGGACGGATGATTTCTGGGATGTATGGAATCATAAGTTCGAAGTGTTCCGGTATAACAGAGCTTTGGAAAGTGACTATTGTAAAAATTGCGGCGAAAAAGAATATTGCCGTGGTGATGGATTTCACACATGGAATCTGGACGAAAAAAGACCGGAATTGTGTATGTTTCAAATATATTGCAGGGAAAGATAAAAACCGCACTTAGAGGTGCGGTTTTTTTCAAATGAGTTTGCTTGTAATTCCGTATTTTTCTAAATCAATTTTCCCGTTTATCACTTTGATTCCGTCGGCTTCCTACAATTTCTGTTGTGTCGGGGAATCTGTTACGAGGTCGTAGCTGTCACCGATCATTCTTTTGAGGTCATCGATCGGGACGCTTCCGTCGAGAATGACGGTGTTCCAGTGTTTTTTTGTTCTGATGCCATCCGGGGATGACCGATGGGTAAACGCTCCGCCAGAAGTCCCGCCACTTTGGATCGGCTTTTATATTTATATGGAGTAAACCGTCTTTCATGTAAGTCCATAAGAAGACACAGTGTCACCTCAACTTCTATTTATGATATTAGGATTATACTACAAAAAGATCCCATCCGCATTACGGATGGGATCTAACATATTATTTATCATTCTTATGCTTGTAAGTCAAATATGCAATGTATTTTTTGAGTTCGGCTTCTTCACAGGAAGGGAAATTTTTTGGTAATTTTACCATGTGAAATTCGTTGCTGTATGCATTCGGCACATCGGTTACGCCGAGCAGGTAGTCAATGGAGACATTAAAAAATCGGGCAAGTATTATTTTGATTTCGTCCGGCGGCTCTGAGCGTCCGCGTTCGTAGGATGAGATGGAATGTTTGTTGATGTTCAGTAATTCGCCCAATTCATCTTGAGACAATCCCTTGTCTTTGCGAAGATCGTAAAGACGTTCACCTATCAAAAATATCACCTGCCTTTTTTCTTTTATTATAAGATAAAAAAACTCAAATTATAAAAAGTAGATAAATAGTCGATATTTTTAATAGATAGACAAAAAATAGATGTCGGTGTTAGAATGAGTGTAATAGATTTAAATCTTTCAAAGTTTCATAAAGCCTATTCACAGGGAGTCCGACTACGTTAAAGTAATCGCCTTCAATGCCTAGAATATGGCGGCTGAAATACCCCTGGATACCGTAACTTCCGGCTTTGTCGTATGGATCCGGAGTTTCTGTGTAAGCAGAGATCTCTTCGTCGGACAACGTGGCTACGGAAACCTTTGTGCAGGCAAAAAGATTATGGAATGACTTTCGGCCGTCTTTCAAATGGACAATGGAGACACCGGTATATACATGATGGTCTTTTCCGGATAACGAGCGGAGCATGGCCTGTGCACAAGCTTTGTCGGAAGGTTTTCCCAAAACGCACCCGTCGCTGTAGACAATCGTGTCCGCACCGATGACCAGAGTCTCCTCTGCATTTTGACACGAATTGTCCGCATATCGAACAGCAACATCGTCGGCTTTTTGGAGGGCCAAATCTATAACATATTGGGAAGGAGTTTCAAAAGTTGCATGTTCCTCGCAGGTAGAAGTGAGGATGTCAAAAGAATCAAAGATATTGTGAAGTAATTCCCGGCGTCTCGGTGACGCGGAAGCAAGTATAATTTTCATAAAAAATTTCTCCTTTTATTATGAATGATGCCGATTTTTTTTGAGCTTATTGAAGAATAAATGTCAATATATTATAATTATATTAACTGATTTTTGTGTGTAAAAGCAAGGAGTAAGAGCGTGGATAAAAAAAGATTAAACATAGCATTACTTGTAAGTGAATTCGAAGATGCGTTTGTCAGGACGTTGTGTGAAGGAGCCATTGCGGGAGCAAAGGAAATCGATGCCAATTTGTTTATCTATCCGGGCAAATATATCGATGCTGATTTTAATGATATCTATCGTACCAGATATGACTATCAGTACAATAGTCTGTTTGAGTATGCCATGTTGGAAGATATGGATGTATTTGCCGTTTGTCTCGGAACCATCGGGGCTAACATTAACATGGAGCGTCGCCTGGAATTTTTGAAGAGATTTCAGAAGCCGATTGTGGTGATTGCTGATAGGACGGAAGGTTTTCCGAATGCATCGTTTGATAATAAAACCGGATTGAAAAAGGGAATTCGGCATCTCATAGAAGAGCATGGACGCAGAAATATCGGTTTTGTCAGCGGACCGCCTGCCAGTGAGGATGCAAAGGAGCGTCTTTCTGCCTACAGGGAGGCGCTGAAGGAATGCGATATTCCGTACAGGGAAGATTATATTGTGTACGGCAATTTCTCGGAGTTCAGTGAAGAGGTTGTCAGGGCCTTGATGAAAAAGAATCCGAATCTGGATGCGGTTGTTTTTGCAAATGACCGTATGGCGATTGGCGGATACAAAGTGTTTAAGGAGCTGGGATTGGATATCGGAGAAGATATTTCGGTTCTGGGATTTGATGATGCGGTTTATGCCATGACACTGGATCCGAATCTTTCGACGGTCAAAGCGGATGCAGGAGATCTCGCTTATCAGGCTGTCGTGAATATTGAGTCGGTTATATCGGGTGAATTGGGAGATATTGTGATTCCGTCTGTGCCGGTAATGCGGGCGTCCTGTGGCTGCAGGAAACGCCAGGTAGTTGATTTTGATATCAGTCCGGAGGAAATGTTCGACAAAGACAAAGCAGATCAAAATCTATTTAAGATATACGATTATTTGTTTGGGAAAAATCAAAGTCGAATAGGAAGTTCTTCGATTAAAAAGCACATAGAAGAATACTATACTTTTGTTGTAGAGAGAGTTGCAACGAAAGAAGTCGAAGATTTTGAATTCGGAAGAATGTTTCATTTGATGCAGAGCACTTTTAATATGGAGCTGGAACCATACACAAGTACAAGCAAGATTTCGGCATTTTTCGAAAGCATTTACAACATGCTCAAACGGTATATGGACGATGACCGGATTATGAGAAAACTCAGTGAGACGTATTACACATTTTATTCGGACGTCGTTGCGTATCAGAATAAGGTTTCTCTTTCGGATGAAACGGATGTGGATCTTGTTACATATATTGCAACCACATTTACCCGCGATATTATGAACTTCTCTATCGGCGATGACAGAGCATATTTCTCGATTATGGAAAAGCTGGAAAGTCTCCATTATATCAGTGCTTACCTTTGTATGTTCCCGAAGAAGGTAATTCGCAGGAAGGATGAAGAATACAAGATTCCGGATCATATTCTGATGAAGACCTATCTGGACAGAGGAGAACTCGGCTGGATGGATGTTGAGGAACAGAAGAGGGATATGAAGGGTCTTGTGACCGGCTTATATGGAAAGAGAGAGCAAAGAGTGACGGTTATTGTTAACTTGCTCTTCTCTACGCTGGAACAATATGGTTTGTTTATCAGTGAAATAGATGAGCGCTATCTTCACAATTCCGTACCGGTGGCTTATCAGATGAGTGCAGCGGTTAAGACTATCGAGTTGTTGAAAGAAAATGCATCCATGATGGATCAGCTCAAGAAGAATATCGAGGAAATCAAAGAAAAGAACTTGATTTTGGATGAAATCTCCAAGTCGGATGAGTTGACACAGATTTATAACAGACGTGGTTTCCTTGCTACAACGCAACGTCAGATTATCCGCGCGGCAAACAAAGGAAAGAAAGCTTTTGTTATTTATGCGGATATGAATAATCTGAAAATTATCAATGACCGGTTCGGCCATGAGGAGGGTGATTATTCCCTTCGCCTGATTGCCGAGATTTTGAAGGAGTCATTTGATGAGAAGAGCATTGTCGGACGATTCGGCGGTGACGAGTTTGTGGCATTTGCATTTGCCTCCGAAGAGAATACACCGAAGAAGATCCGCATGAGAATCTTCGAAAATACGAAAAAGAAAAACGAAGGTAACGGAAAACCGTATTTTGTAAGCATGAGTGTCGGTATTTGTGAATTTGAGTGCAGCAGGGATGCGAATCTCAAGGATCTCATGGACAAAGCGGATGTGGATCTTTATATCGAAAAGAAACATAAGAGAAGCAATGTCTTAAAGAATGAAAACGAGGCGATTTAAATGGAAGCACTCGAGAAGCTGAAAGAGTGGATCAAAGAAAGTGATAATATCGTGTTTTTCGGCGGGGCCGGAGTTTCCACGGAGAGTGGGATACCTGATTTCCGGAGTGTGGATGGTCTTTATAATCAAAAATACGATTATCCGCCGGAAACGATTTTGAGTCATACCTTTTATCTCCGCAAGACAGAAGAATTTTATCGGTTTTACCGGGATAAGATGCTTTGTCTTTCTGCGAAGCCGAATGCAGCACACAGAAAGTTGGCTGAGCTGGAAGCGGTCGGCAAGCTGAAGGCGGTTGTGACGCAAAACATTGACGGACTGCATCAGGCGGCCGGGAGCAAAAAGGTGTTGGAACTTCACGGAAGCGTGTTGCGCAATTACTGTACCGAATGCGGGAAGTTTTACGATGCGCAATATATATTGGACAGCACAGGGGTGCCGACTTGTGAGTGCGGTGGGGGAATCAAACCGGATGTGGTGCTCTATGAGGAAGGGCTTGATGATGCCATTCTCTCGGAATCCATCCGCTGTATCCGTGATGCGGATATGCTCATAATAGGAGGAACTTCCCTGGCAGTATATCCGGCGGCCGGATTGATTGACTACTATAAGGGGCACAAGTTAGTGCTTGTCAATAAGACGCCGACACCGAGAGATTCCATGGCGGATTTGGTGGTCAGCGGAAGTATCGGTGAATTGTTTGATCAGATTGAAGTATAAGTAATAATAAAGAGGCAGATATGGATTATCAGGTTGGAGATATCGTTACATTAAAAAAACAACATCCATGCGGCTCAAAACAGTGGGAAATTCTACGCGTGGGCGCGGATTTCCGGCTGAAATGTGCAGGGTGCGGACATCAGATTATGATAGCCCGTAAACTGGTGGAAAAAAATACAAAAGACCTGCAAAAAAAGTCTTGAAAAGATGCACTCCTTGTGGTATCATAAGTTTCTGTGAAACATTACAAATTCCTTGCTTCTTCCATAGAGAAGGGGCCAGAGACCAAAAGGAGGTAACAGCATGAACAAATATGAATTAGCCGTTGCTGTAAGTGCAAAAATCGAAGACGACGAAAGAGCTGCAGTTGTAGAAAAAGTAAAAGCTTACGTCGAGAGATTTGGTGGACAGATCACAAATGTTGATGAATGGGGTAAGAAGAGATTAGCTTACGAAGTTCAGCACATGAAAGAAGCGTTCTACTATTTCATCCAGTTCGATGCAGCGCCGACAGCGCCAGCAGAAATCGAAAATCGAATTCGTATTATGGAAAACATCGTAAGATTTTTGTGCGTAAGACAGGACGAGGCATAAGAAGAAAGTAGGAAAACTATGAATAAAGTAATTCTAATGGGGCGTTTAACAAGAGATCCGGAGGTCAGATATTCTCAGGGTGAGAATCCGATGGCGATTGCCAGATATTCTTTGGCAGTAGACCGTAGATTTAACCGTAACAATCAGGATGGTCAGACCGCAGATTTCATTAACTGTGTGGCATTTGGCAGAAATGGTGAATTTGCAGAGAAATATCTCCGCAAAGGTACCAAGATTTTAGCAGAAGGCCGTATTCAGACCGGAAGCTATACAAATAAGGATGGTGTAAAGGTTTACACGACGGATATCGTAGTGGAAAATCAGGAGTTCGCAGAGAGCAAAGGCTCTCAGAGCGAGGGAGGATATGCTCCGGCTCCGAGCCAAGGCGCAGCACCTATGCCGGCTGACGACGGATTTATGAATATTCCGGATGGTATTGAAGAATTGCCGTTCAGTTAGAATCCAGCAGACAAACGGAGGTAATATCATGGCTTATAATAAAGCAGACAAAGCTGATTCTCCAATGAAGAGAAGAGGCGGAATGCGCAGAAGAAAAAAAGTATGCGTATTTTGTGGAAAAGATAACACAATCGATTACAAAGATGTAAATAAGTTAAAAAGATACGTATCTGAAAGAGGAAAAATCCTTCCTCGCCGCATCACAGGAAACTGTGCAAAACATCAGAGAGCTCTTACAGTTGCAATTAAGAGAGCACGTCATTTAGCTCTGATGCCATATACTTGCGATTAAGATGCATACATGAACCGGCTGCTTGCAGCCGGTTTTTTTGTGGATTGCCTACAATTGCCATGAGGGGTATAAGATGTTATAATGAAACGGAGAATGGGTAAAAGGAGATTTGTGCCATGGGATATGTAGCAGATACAGACAGATACAACCGAATTGCATACAATCGTTGCGGAAAAAGCGGACTTTTGCTTCCGCAGGTTTCGCTGGGGTTTTGGCATAATTTCGGAACGAACGACAGTTATGAAAATATGAAGCAAATGTGCTTTACGGCGTTTGACTTGGGAATTACGCATTTTGACCTGGCCAACAACTATGGTCCGATGCCGGGAAGTGCGGAAAGTAATCTCGGAAAAATATTAAAAGAAGAAATGCAGGGGTATCGGGATGAATTGATTATCAGTACCAAGGCAGGGTATGACATGTGGGACGGCCCTTACGGAAACTGGGGAAGCCGAAAGTATCTTTTGGCCAGTTTGGATCAAAGCCTTAAGCGTATGCAACTGGATTATGTGGATATATTTTATCACCATCGTATGGATCCGGATACGCCGCTGGAAGAAAGTATGTCAGCGCTGGATACGGCAGTAAAAAGCGGAAAAGCACTTTATGCGGGAATTTCCAATTATGACGGATTGACTATGTTGAAAGCGGCGGAGATTCTTACGGATATGAAGTGTCCGTTTGTTATTAATCAGAACCGGTATTCTATTTTTGACCGGACAATAGAAAAGAATGGATTAAAAGCGCGTGCGACGGAGCAGGGGAAAGGAATTATCGCTTTCAGCCCGTTGGAGCAGGGACTTTTAACAGATAAATATCTGAACGGAATTCCGGTAGGAAGCCGTATACAGAAAGACGGCAGATTTTTAAATGAAAGCAGTCTGACTCCGGAGAGATTAACACAGATAAAAGCTCTCAATGAAATGGCAGCAGAGCGTGGTGAGACATTAGCACAGATGGCTGTCAACTGGATATTGAAGGATGGAGAAGTGACCAGTGTGCTTATCGGTGCTTCGTCACCTCAACAGATTGAAGAAAATGTCAGGGGCATTTCCTGCGGAAGTTTTACGCAGGAGGAGCTTTTGCGCATCGATAGGATCTGTGCTATAATCTAACCTACTACGAAATAGTTTTCAGAGGTATGAAATGAAACAAAAACTTAAATTAAAAGGAAAATTGCAGACGTTTGTGCATGCGACACTTTTGCTGGGGTTGTTGCTTGCTGTTGTGGATGTTTGGATTTATACGATTGACGTCAAAGCCGGTATCGTACTTTCGGGCTTTGTGCTGTTTTATCTGCTGATGTCGTTGCTGCTTGTATCGTTTAAGAAAAATATACTGATGAACGAGCTGATCAGTTTTGCGACCCAGTACGGGCAGATTCAGAAAAAGCTTTTGCGTGATTTGGAACTTCCGAGTGCGCTGCTCGATGAAAACGGTAAGGTGATTTGGACGAACCGCCTCTTTGAGGAGACCATTCAAAAGGCAAAAGGATACAATAAAGATATCCGTTCTGTATTCCCGGCTATCAGCAAGGAAAAACTCCCGAAAGAAAACGGTGAGGTTGCAGAGGTTTCTTTTTCTTATGATGAAAAAGAGTTCACGGCCAAGATGCGGCGGATTCCGTTGGCGGGTATGGTAGAGAACAGTGATATTTTTGAGTCGGAAGAGCGCTATGAAGGGTTCCTCGTAGCTCTTTACCTTTTTGATGAGACGGCGCTTCAGTTGGCGCTTCGTGAAAACGACAATCAGTCTCTCTGTGTAGGGCTTCTGTATATCGATAACTATGAGGAAGCTTTGGAATCTGTAGAGGAAGTACGCCGTTCTCTTCTTATGGCGCTGATTGAAAGAAAGTTGAATAAATATTTTGCATCTTATGACGGTATTGTCAAAAAGATGGAAAAGGATAAGTTTTTTGTTATTATCCGTAAGCAATCGCTGCGCAGACTGAAGGATAACCGGTTTGATCTTTTAGAAGATGTCAAGACAGTGAATATCGGAAATGATATGTCGGTGACACTCAGTATGGGTATCGGTTCCGACGGAATGACATATGCGCAGAACTATGAATTTGCGAGAACTTCCATCGATCTGGCCCTCGGACGAGGCGGTGATCAGGTGGTCATCAAATCGCCGGAAGGCGTTTCGTACTTCGGCGGAAAGAGCCAGCAGATGGAGAAAAATACAAGAGTAAAGGCGAGAGTAAAAGCACTTGCCTTGAAAGAAATTATTACCGCCAAGGACAAGGTTATTGTCATGGGACATTCCAATTCCGATGTGGACAGTTTCGGCGCAGCAGTAGGTATTTACCGTATTGCAAAAACCCTCGGAAGAAATGCATATATTGTTGTCAATAATGTGGATAACACGATACAGCCTTGGGTGGAGGCGTTTAGTGATCGTTTGGATAAGGATGAGACTGTTATCGTCAATAATGCGCAGGCGGTAGAGTTGGCAGACAACAACACAGTGCTTGTAGTAGTTGATGTTAACAGACCGAGTTATACGGAATGTCCGGAACTTATCAAATATTGCCGCAGCATTGTAGTGCTTGACCACCACAGACAAGGTGAAGAGACGTTTGAGAATGCGACACTTTCTTATGTGGAGCCGTATGCATCTTCTGCCTGCGAAATGGTAGCGGAGATCCTTCAGTATGTGGAGGATGGCATTAAGGTCAGAACTGTGGAAGCGGATTGTATGTATGCAGGTATTGTGGTAGATACCGGAAGCTTTGTGGCGAAAGCCGGAGTCAGAACTTTTGAAGCGGCTGCGTTCCTCAGAAGAAGCGGAGCGGACGTTACAAGAGTGCGTAAAATGTTCCGTGAAGATGCCAATGATTATCGTGCCAAGGCCGATGCGGTCAGTCAGGCAAAAATTTATATGGATGAATATGCGATTTCCGTATGTACCTCCGAAGGTGTCAGCTCACCGACGGTAGTGGGTGCGCAGGCGGCCAACGAGCTTTTGAATATCGTCGGTATCAAGGCGAGTTTTGTGCTTACAGACTATAATGATACCGTCTATATTTCGGCGAGATCTATTGATGAATTGAACGTTCAGGTGGTTATGGAAAAACTCGGAGGCGGCGGTCATATCAATGTGGCGGGCGCACAGATGAAAGATGTTTCCGTGGAAGAAGCATGCGAAAGATTAAAAGCGACATTAAAGGAAATGAAGGAGCAGGGTGAATTATGAAAGTAATTTTGCTGGAAGATGTGAAATCAGTAGGAAAAAAAGGTGATGTTGTAGAAGCCAGTGAGGGATATGCAAAGAATTTCCTCTTCAAGAAAAAACTGGCCAAAGAGGCGACAGCAGCCAATATGAACGATTTAAAGCTGCAGAAGCAACATGAGGATAAAGTGGCAGCAGAAAATCTGCAGGCGGCTAAGGATTTTGCGGCTCAGATGGAAAACGAAAAGGTAGTTGTAAAGATGAAAGCCGGAGAGGGAGGAAAAGCGTTCGGCTCTGTTTCCAGCAAGGAAATTGCCAAAGCGTACAGTGAGCAGAACGGCAAAGAAATCGATAAGAAAAAACTGGTACTTCCGGATGCTATCAAAAATTTCGGCACCTACGAAGTAAAGGTGAAATTACATCCGAAGGTAACGGGGACTCTTCGGGTACAGGTTGTGGAAGAATAGATTTTAGGAGGAATTGGCTGTGGCGGAAGAAGCGATACTGAAGAGAATGTTGCCGCATAGTATTGAAGCAGAACAGTCGGTCATCGGATCCATGATTATGGATAAAGATGCCATTGTGACAGCTTCGGAAATTTTACGCGGCGAAGATTTTTACAGCCGTCAATACGGAATAATATTTGATGCCATGGTCGAATTACACGATCAGGCAGAAGTGGTCGATTTGATTACTTTGCAAAATAAATTAAAAGAAAAAGATCTGCCGCCGGAGGTGAGCAGTCTTGAATTTGTAAAAGAGCTGCTTGGGATGGTTCCGACCAGTGCCAACGTGGAATATTACGCGCAGATTGTTGCGGACAAAGCGATGCTTCGTCAGATGATTCATCTCAACGAGGATATTGCAAATACTTGTTACGGCGGAAAAGAACCGCTTGATTTTATTTTGGAGGATACGGAGAAGCGTGTGTTCAAGCTGGTACAGAGCCGGAACAGCGGTGATTTTGTTCCGATCCGCCAGGTTGTTTTAAATGCCATGGACAAGATTGAGCAGGCCAGCAAGACAAGCGGAACGGTAACCGGTATTCCGACCGGGTTTATCGATCTGGATTACAAGACGGCCGGCATGCAGCCTTCCGATCTTGTGTTAATTGCGGCCAGACCTTCTATGGGTAAGACGGCGTTTGTGTTGAATATTGCGCAAAATGTTGCGTTTAAAGAGAAAAAGACGGTAGCGATTTTCAGTCTGGAAATGTCAAAGGAGCAGCTGGTAAACCGTCTGTTCTCCTTGGAATCCAGAGTGGATGCACAGAAGCTGCGTACCGGTGATCTTTCGGATGGTGATTGGGAACGCCTCATTGAGAGTGCAGGAGTTATCGGTGAATCCAATTTGATTATCGATGATACCCCGGGTATCAGTATTTCCGAGTTGCGCAGTAAATGCCGGAAATATAAATTAGAACATAATTTGTCTATGATTATCATTGACTACTTACAGCTTATGTCGGGAAGCGGCCGTGGCTCGGAGTCCCGGCAACAGGAAATTTCGGAAATTTCCCGTTCGTTGAAAGCGGTAGCCCGTGAACTTCAGGTTCCGGTGCTCGCTCTGTCTCAGCTTTCCCGTGCGGTAGAGCAGAGACCGGATCACAGACCGATGCTCTCCGACCTGCGTGAGTCCGGTGCGATTGAGCAGGACGCCGACGTGGTTATGTTCATTTATCGTGATGATTATTATGATAAAGACAGTGAAAAGAAAGGTATTTCCGAAATTATCATAGCCAAACAGCGTAACGGCCCAATCGGAATGGTTGAGCTCGTATGGTTGCCGGAATATACCAAGTTTGCCAACATGGAACGTAGCCGATCCGGGCAGTAGAAGAATTGAATTTGCAGGAGTTGTCGTACATGAAAATACTCGTTATCGGCGGAACTTACTTTTTGGGAAAAGCATTTGTAGAGCGTGCATGCGGGGAACATGAGTTGACGCTTTTTAATCGCGGAAACAGACCGCTTTTCATAGAAGGAATCAGATGCTGCAAGGGTGATCGCCGCGATGCAACGGCTTTGCAGCAGATAGAAGGCGACTTCGATGTTATTGTCGATTTTTGCGCTTATGAGAAAGGTGATATCCGCTTGGTGGCAGAGCAGTTGCTGGGAAGATTTAAACAGTATGTTTTTGTCAGTACCTGCGATGTATACCGGAAGGGAACAGGAGCTGTGTTGACGGAGAAAAGTCCTTTGGAAGAGCGGGTATTCCCGGGGCCGGAGGGTGCGTACATCGCCGGTAAAGTAGCTCTTGAACGGGAGCTTTCAGCTTGTGGCACCGAATATGGATTTGCTTATACATCGATTAGGCCGTCATTTATATACGGAGAAGACAACTATGCACCACGGGAAGGAATCTACTTTCAGTGGATGGAAAATGCCGGGCAGATTTTGCATCCGATGGATGCAACCGGTGAGTTTCAGATGGTATATGTGAAAGATTGTGCAGGTGTGATTTTGAGGGTATGCGGTCGCCCGGAGGCCTATAATCAGGCATATAATGTGTGCGGGACGGAAGGTGTGACCTATGAAGTGTGGAGAAACAGTCTGCAGGAGGCTGTGAGACGAGCCGGCGTACCGGCTTTTGAGAGTTTGCCGATTACGGTAGCACAAGTGTATGAAAAGCAGATTCCGTTGCCGTTTCCGCTGCGTATGGAAGAGTCGGAGCGCTACGACGGAAGTAAGGCGAAAGCTTTAGGGGTCTCATACATTGCTTTGGAAGATGGAATCCGCAA
>JAFTVQ010000169.1 GCA_017461865.1 Lachnospiraceae bacterium
AAGTTCTTTCACTTCCTCGCCGTCAATCGGCACAGGGAAATTGAACACAATGTTTTTAATCCAACAGCCGTCCTTCCTCTTTTCCGGAAACATATCGATTCGCTCAATAAAGGCTTTCATAAACTCTTTCTGCTCCGCTTCCGTTGCAGAATTGTAGACTTCATCAAACGCCAATAAAAGCTGATAGATATTATCACCGGAAATTTTCTCTTGTCTGATGCTGCGGATCTGATTTTGCAGCTCGTCAATCTGCGCTTCGATTTCACCTATCATATCATACTGTTCATCATAACGGCGCTGCAAATCCAAAATTTTTCTGTCATAATGGGCATCGTTAATGTCTAAGGTGTCCATCTGACGCTCCAATCGACCTTTTGTACCTAAAACCTGCTTTAACTGCCCTTGCAGAACAGCAACTTGTTTTTCCATATCTGCTGTATCAACAGCCGTTCCGATCTTCGCTTTAATTGCTTCCACAAACCGAGGCTTGTTGACCATAGCAGAAATGATTTTTGCCACCATTTTATTGATTTCCGTTTGCTCAATGTTGAGCCGGAAGCTGCATTCATGTCCCGTGGCTGTGACCGTGTTTTTGCAGTAGTAATAATACCTTGTTTTCTTGTCCTTGCTATGAGCTTTGGCAATATTGCCGTACATACTTTTGCCGCAGCATGGACATTTCAGGATGCCGGACAGGATGTGTGCATGGTCTGGATTATTCACCTTTTCCCGCTTAAAGGAATTGAGCTTACGTTTATCCTGTGCCAGTGCCCAATCTTCTTCGGATATGATAGCTTCATGCTGACCCTCGTAGATAGGGAACTCCGATTGCTCAACCACGTGCATTTCATTTCTCGTACCCTGTTTCTTTTCGGTTCTCCGTCTGCCATAAGCGATTTTACCCATATAAACAGGATTGTCAAGCACATCCAGCACAAAATCCCTCGAAAATCCGGGAATGGTATTGTTCTGCCGCAGCTTCTTTACATAGCCATTCCGGTTCAGATATTTGGCAACTCCGGCAACACCATCGCTGGTGTGGATATAGCGGTCATAGATGACACGGATAACTTCAACCTCATCTTCAGCAATGACGAGATTACCGTTTTCCAGCTTGTAGCCATAGGGAGCAAAGCCGCCGTTCCACTTACCCTCACGAGCCTTTTGCTCTCGTCCTGCCATTGTCTGTGTTCGGATATTCTCTCGCTCAATCTCCGCAACCGCAGACAGTACCGAAATCATCAGCTTACCGGCATCCTTGGAGCTGTCAATGCCATCTTCTACGCAAATCAGATTGACTCCAAAATCCTGCATGAGCTGCAAGGAGTTCAAAACATCTGCTGCATTTCTGCCAAACCGGGAGAGCTTAAAGACGAGTACATAAGAAACGCCATCTTTTCCATCTTGAATGTCGTTCAGCATCCGCTGGAACTCCTGCCGTCCTTGGATATTCTTTCCGGAAAATCCCTCGTCAGAATACTCTCCGGCAATAACCATATCCTCGTATGCCGCATATTTCCGCAGCTTATCTCGCTGGGCATCCAAGCTGTACCCATCAACCTGTATGGCGGTGGACACTCTTGTATATAGATAACATTTAATTTGCTTCTTTTTCAGAATCGCCACCTCCCTCATCCATTTCCTTTACCATCAATCCTTCGTTGCGGACATAATACTCCAAAAGCCAAAGGACATAGTCCGGTGCATGGCGATTATCCAGTTCCCACTCCGTCATGGTGCGATATGGGATATGGACACATTTGCAGAAGTCCTTCCGGTTCATGCCTGTGCTTTCCCGCAACTTTATAATTCTGTTTTTACTATCCATTTGATTTTCTCCATAAAACAAAAATACACGTTGCGTACTTATTATAGCATAGCTACTCTAAGTACGCAACGTGTAAATTGCAAATTTTTACGCAGCTTGTTTATTCAAAGGCTGCGCTTGTTTATCATCGTCGGAACACTCCGTTTCTTTCAGAGCATCCGCTTCTTTATTTTCCAAGACCTGATGACCATACTTTTGAATCAACCGGGTCATTACATCCACACAGCGGTCAAATGCCGCATTATATTTTGTTTCCTCATAATATTTAGT
>JAFTVQ010000043.1 GCA_017461865.1 Lachnospiraceae bacterium
GTGCACAAGCTGATCCTGTGTCATGGAATATAGGACATAGCTCTGATCCTTTGTTTCGTCTAATGCTTTTTTCAGTACAAATTTACCGTTTTCTTCTTCTATTCTGGCATAATGCCCCGTTACGATATAATCGCAACCGAGAATTTTCGCCCGCTCAAAAAGCTTGTCAAACTTCATATAGCGGTTGCAGTCTATACAGGGATTTGGGGTAATTCCTTTTTCATAGCTTTCGATAAATTTTCTTATGACCGTATCACGGAAGGCCTCGGTAAAATTGAACACGTAGAACGGCATCCCGAGCTTATAGGCTACACTCTTTGCATCCTCAACATCGTCAAGAGAACAACAGGTGCGGGAGCGCTCGATTCCTACATCTTCATTGTGATAGAGCTTCATCGTGCAGCCGATACAATCAAACCCTTTGTCCTTCATTAACTTCGCCGCAAGGGAGGAGTCCACTCCACCGCTCATAGCAATCAGCGCTTTTTTCATTTACCTAACCTCAGCATTTCATCAATGCATTTGCGTGAAGATGTGATAAGCTCATCGCTCATAACGATCTCTTCGCCGCCGATTCCTTTGACCGTTCTGTAAACATCCATCAGCGTCGTTGCCGACATATTATGACATACGCAGTCCTTCGAAAGAGGAAAAAAGCTTTTATCGGGACATTTGAACTGTAGATGCTCCACAATACTGTTTTCCGTGCCGATAACGTATTCGCTGTTTGTACCTTTTTCTGCATAGGACATAATTTCGGTGGTACTGCCAACAAAATCTGCCAAGGCAACAATACTCGGATGACATTCGGGATGCATCAGTATCTCGGCTTTCGGGTGCTGTTTTCTTACCCGTTCCACATCGAGCTTTGTCATTCTTAAATGCGTAGGACAGCCACCTCGAACCAATTCCAGCTTCTTTTCAGAAACCTGTTTGGCTACCCAATCGCCTAAATTACAATCGGGAATAAACAAAATCTTATCGTTTGGAATATTGCGTATGATCTTTACCGCCGAGGAGGAAGTAACGCAAACGTCACAAACGGTTTTGAGTTCCGCTGTAGTGTTGATATATGCAACTACGGTATGTTCCGGCAGTTCCACCTTCATTTGCGCAATGAGTTCAGGATCCATCTGGTCTGCCATAGGGCATCCTGCCGTAGCGTTGGCAAGAAATACTGTTTTTTGAGGAGAAAGTATCTTTACGGTTTCCGCCATAAAACGAACACCACACATGATAACGGTATCTGCCTGCACCTCGGCGGCTTTTTGGCTGAGCCCGAAGGAATCGCCTATGTAATCCGCAACCTCCCAAATATCCTGTCCTTGATAGGCGTGAGCAAGGATACAGATGTTCTTTTCTTTTTTCAGTCGGATAATTTCATCCTGAAGATCACGAATTGTCATTTTTATACCTCACAACAATGACCACAGCTCTCACAATCGGGAAACTGCGTGTGGTCATATTCAATTCCGTTTTTGTCGTAGTAGTCCTTTAGTGCAGCCTTGATCGCCTCTTCCGCAAGGACGGAGCAATGCAGCTTATGTGCAGGAAGGCCGTCAAGAGCTTCCACAACGGCTTTGTTGGTAAGACTTAAAGCCTCCCCGACAGGCTTGCCCTTAATAAGCTCAGTTGCCATTGAACTGGATGCGATAGCCGAGCCACAACCA
>JAFTVQ010000002.1 GCA_017461865.1 Lachnospiraceae bacterium
CTCATCAAACTCGGCAATATCCTGTCCCATAAAAAGAAGCTTTTTGCCCGGATGAGCCATCATAAAACCGTAAGCAGCACGGAGGTTTTTGAATTTATCCGGAATATCCCCCGGCATTTTACCGATCATGGAAGATTTGCCGTGTACTACTTCATCATGAGATAAAACAAGCATAAACTTTTCGCTGTATGCATAAATCATGCTGAAAGTCAGTTCTCCGTGATGATGTCCGCGGAAAAACGGATCGTAGTGCATATATCCCGTAAAATCATTCATCCATCCCATATTCCATTTGATATCAAATCCGAGACCGTCTTTCTCTACAATATCAGTCACCTTCGGCCATGCAGTTGACTCTTCCGCTATTGTCAAAACTCCATCCTTCTGCTTATGAATGATGCTGTTCAAATGTTTTAAAAACTCGATGGCTTCCAGATTTTCCTTGCCGCCGTACATATTGGCAACCCACTCGCCGTCATTTTTGCCGTAGTCTAAATAAAGCATGGATGCGACTGCATCAATACGGATACCGTCCGCATGAAATACATTAATCCAGAACAGGGCGTTGGCAATCAGATAGTTTCTGACTTCCGGTCTGCCGTAGTTGAAAATCTTTGTCCCCCAGTGCGGATGCTCACCCTGACGCGGATCCATATGCTCATAGAGACAGGTTCCGTCAAATCCGGAAAGTCCCTGGTCATCTTTCGGAAAATGTGCAGGAACCCAGTCAAGAATCACTCCGATACCGTTTTTATGCATCTCGTTCATGAAATACATAAAATCTTCCGGTGTCCCGTAACGTGAGGTTGCTGCATAATATCCAATCACCTGATAACCCCAGCTTGCATCAAACGGATGCTCCATAACCGGCATCAGTTCAATATGAGTATATCCCATTTCTTTTACATACTTGATAATCTTCGGCGCAAGTTCCCTGTAATTCAGGAACGGTCTTCCGTCCTCATCATCCGGTTTTGCAAAAGAACCGAGATGGACTTCAAACACCGACATCGGGGAGGTTTCCGGCTTGAATTTTTTCCGCTGTGTCATCCAGTCATTGTCCGACCACTTAAAACGTGTCAAATCAGTTACAACTGACGCCGTCTCCGGTCTCATCTGCGCGTAATTACCGTATGGATCGGCTTTCAGGAACACATTGCCTCCCTTGGCTTTGATCTCAAACTTATAGTTGTCCTTTTCGTTTGCGCACGGCACAAAAATTTCAAATATACCGGAATCCCACAATCTGCGCATCTGATGATATCTTCCGTCCCAATTGTTAAAATCACCGACCACGCTCACACGCAGGGCATTCGGTGCCCAGACAGCAAAATACACACCCGTAACACCATCGATGGTCTTTACATGTGCACCGAGCAGTTCATAAATCGTGTAATGAATTCCGTTGTTAAATTTGTCCGTATCTTTTTTCGTAATGAGCGGCTTAAATTTGTACGGATCACAGATTTCCTTCGTCACTCCGTCTTCCGTCACCACTTCTACGGTATAGTCACTCTTATCTGCTTTCGGAATAAGAACCGCAAAAAAACCTTCCTCATCTGCAAGTTCCATTTTGTAGGTGCTCTTCTGCGTTACAACGGTGGCTTTCACCGCTCCCGGATAGAAAAACTGAATCATTGTACTCGTTCCGGCCGTATGCGGTCCGAGAATGCGATGAGGATCATCCTCCTCAGAATATACAATTCCTTCTACATCTGCCCAGTTCATCAGTTTATATAATTTTTTTGTCATAAGGCACCTCCTACTCTTTTAAACTATGTATAAAAATTCCGCTTCGAAGTTTTGGCTCAAACCATGTAGATTTCGGTGGCATAAGCAGGTTTGCATCGGAAACCGCAAACAGTTCACCGATCGATGTCGGATACATTAAAAATGCAACTTTACAATCATTTGCAACGCGTTTTTCAAGCTCGGCAAGACCACGGATTCCGCCGACAAAATCAATTCTCTTGTCCGTTTTCGGATCTTCGATTCCGAGAACCGGTGCCAAAATATTTTCCTGAAGCAAAGAAACGTCAAGTCCTTTTACCGGGTCTTGTGTTTTGTACTGATCTTTGATCGACATCTTGTACCAATCGCCGTTCAGATACATGGACACTTCACCCTTTGCAGCAGGCTTAATCACTGCATCTTTACCTGATGCATCCTGTTGACTATACAAGTCAACATCTATTTTTTCACAGGTGAAAACATCCTTGATTTTTGCAAGAAATTCTTCGTTTGTCAGTCCATTCAGATCTTTCACCACACGATTATAATCCATAATCATCAGCTGATCATCCGGAAAAAGAACCGACAGGAAGCGGTTAAACTCCTCAGCTCCCGTATAATCCGGATTAGCCTCGCGGCGTTTTAAAGAAACCTTTACAGCCGAAGCACATCTGTGGTGTCCGTCCGCAATGTAAATCTCATGGATGGATGCAAATGCATTTCGGATTGCTTCTACCTCTGCACTGTCATCAATAATCCAAACCCGGTGCGTAACCTCATCTTCCTTTGTAAAATCGTAGACCGGAGTCTCCTGTTTTTTCTTATCGACAATGGCATTGATTTCTTCTTTGGAGCGATATGCCAGAAAAATAGGTCCTGTCTGCGCATTACAGATATCCACATGATTGATACGGTCCACTTCCTTGTCTGCCCTTGTATTTTCATGCTTTTTGATTACATTGTTCATGTAATCATCTACGGACGATGCAGCTACAATACCGCTCTGGCTTCTTCCGTTCATGGTAAGCTCATATATGTAATAACATTCTTTTTCATCCTGTACAAACTGCCCTTTTTCAATCATATCCCAAAGCATATCGTGTGCTTTCTGATACACACACGGATCATACGTATCTACGCTGTCGTCAAACTGTGTTTCTGCACGGTCGATTTTGAGGAACGATAATTCTTCCCCTGCCACGACTTCCTTTGCCTCTGCACGGTTATAAACATCATACGGAAGCGCTGCGATACGGTCTTCCAAACCTTTCTTCGGTCTGATTGCTTTAAACGGATGTATTCCTGCCATAATTATTCTTCTCCTTTGAAATATTTTTCAACATTAAAAATATTATAGCAAATTTGCCATATTCCGTAAACAATTTTGACAGTTATCTTATAAAATGCTATCATGTGTTTTGTGATATTTTTTAAATCAGATTTTTGCAGAAGGAAGTGTTGTTATGACAAACGAAGATAAGATTTTTTTAGACCGTATTACGGAATATGCAAACGAAGCAATGGCCGATATCGACCCGGATCCTCAGAAAACGCCGATATCAGAGCAGTTGGAACGTTTAAGACCGATTATGGAAACACTGGCAAAAGAAAGCGGAATGCCGTTAGAGGATGTTTTTATCAAATACATGGATCTGGCATCGGAGGCTGCAGTGGAAAAACAGAACAAATTCAAAGCCGACTACGGCGATTTGGGCATTTCATAATTACAAAAAGGCGGAAACTTGATAGCAAGCTTCCGCCTTTCTTATTTTGCATTTCTTATTTCACTACACGTACTCTGATAACTCCGTCGACAGAAGAAAGTTTTTCAACCATATCTGCTGTAATCGGTGTTTCCACGTCGAGCATTGTGTAACCGTAATCCCCTTTTGATTTGTTTGCCATATCCGTGATATTGATTCCAAGATCACCGAATGTTGCCGTGAACTTTGTAATCATGTTCGCAACATTCTTGTGGAAGATTGCCACACGGCCGGCCTGATTACATACACCCATGTCAAGACGCGGGAAGTTTACACTGTTGATGATGTTACCGTTTTCAAGGTAGTTCATCATCTCTTTCACTGCCATCTTTGCACAGTTGTCTTCTGACTCCTCTGTGGAAGCTCCAAGATGCGGAATCACGATACATCCTTCTTTTCCGACTGTTGTTGTGTTCGGGAAGTCTGTCACGTATTTACGGATCTTGCCACTCTTGATTCCATCGAGTACATCTGCTTCGTTTGCAAGAAGGTCACGGGCAAAGTTCAGGATGATGACGCCGTCTTTCATCTTTTCGATGGCTTCTTTGTTGATCATACCCTTTGTGCTGTCAAGAAGCGGTACATGAACGGTAATATAATCACATTTCTCGTAAATTTCTTCTACATTTAACACATGTTTGATATCACGGCTTAAGTTCCAAGCTGCATCTACAGAAACATACGGATCATAACCGTACACTTCCATTCCGAAGTGTTTTGCTGTATTGGCAACTTTTACACCGATGGCACCGAGACCGATAACACCGAGTTTTTTGTCCTGAAGTTCTGTTCCTGCAAATTTTTTCTTTTCTTTCTCTGCATCTTTTGCGACATTGTCATTATCTGTCTGGGCTTTTACCCACTCAATACCGCCGACTACATCGCGGGATGCAAGGAGCATGCCTGCAAATACAAGTTCCTTTACACCGTTGGCATTGGCACCCGGAGTATTGAATACTACGATACCTTTTTCGGCGCATTTATCGAGCGGAATATTGTTAACTCCGGCTCCTGCTCTTGCCACGGCCAGAAGATTGTCAGAAAGTTCCATTTCATGCATGGACGCACTTCTAACAAGAATACCTTCTGCTGCGTTAACATCTTCTGTCTTTGCAAAATTGTCATTGAATTTTACCAAACCGACCTGTGCGATCGGATTTAAGCAATAATATTTAAACATGTCTGTTTCCTTCTTTCTTTATGCGTTATTTGCTTCAAATTCTTTCATGAATGCAACTAATTTCTCTACACCTTCGATTGGCATAGCATTGTAGATACTTGCTCTCATACCGCCGACAGATCTGTGTCCTTTCAGGTTCTCAAAGCCGGCTTCTTTTGCTTCTTTGATGAATTTTGCATCCAGTTCATCGCTGCCTGTGACAAACGGAACATTCATGAGAGAACGGTCTTCCTTGCGTACTGTTCCTTTGAAGAGTTTTGACTCATCGAGGAAATCATAGAGGATAGCAGCTTTCTTTTCATTGTACTCTTTCATTGCTGCAAGTCCGCCCTGTTTCTTGATCCACTTAAACACTTTTCCGCAGATATAAATACCGTATGCAGGCGGTGTGTTGTATAAAGACTCATTGTCTGCATGAATTTTGTACTTGAGCATCGTCGGTGTTCCCGGAAGAACATCGTCTGTGATGAGGTCTTCGCGGATGATCGCGATTACTACACCTGCAGGTCCGATATTTTTCTGGACTCCTCCGTAAATTACGCCGTATTTTTCAACGTCCATCGGCTCTGATAAGAAGCAGGATGAAACGTCGGAAATCAAAAGATGTCCTTTTGTATTCGGTAACTCTTTGAATTTGGTTCCGTAAATTGTATTGTTTTCACAAATGTATACATAGTCCACATCATCCGGGATATCCAAATCAGAACAATCCGGAATATAAGAGAATGTTTCATCTGCGGAAGATGCAAGCTCAATCGCTTCACCGTAAATCTTAGCTTCCTGGTAAGCCTTCTTTGCCCACTGTCCGGTCACAATATAACCGGCTTTTTTATTTTTCATAAGGTTCATCGGAATCATAGCAAACTGCTGACTTGCTCCGCCCTGTAAAAATAATACTTTATAATTATCAGGAATGTTAAGAAGGTCTCTCAAATCAGCTTCGGCCTCTTTAATAATGTTATCATAAGTCTTCGAGCGGTGGCTCATCTCCATAACCGACATGCCCGATCCTCTGTAATCCATCATTTCTTCTGCAGCTTCTTTTAATACTTCTTCAGGTAAAACTGCCGGACCTGCTGAAAAGTTATACACTCTTGCCATTTCTTCTTTTCTCCTCTCTTTGTCAGAAACTTTTTAATTCTTTTTCCGACACACTTAAACTATATTTTACATTTAATACTTTAATACGTCAACGTGTTTTAATAAAAAATGATGACCGGTGTTCCTATCTCGACCATTTCATAAAGCTTGCTGACCTCCGCGTAAGGAGTATTGATACAGCCATGTGACCCGTTTGTTTTATATATTTTTCCGCCATAGGATCCGCGCCATGATGCATCATGAATTCCGACTCCTCCGTATACCGGCATCCAAAAATTCACAAAGGACGCATACCCTTCCCCGCGCAGTACCCGGTTGCGCTCTTTTCCGTACACATAACAAACTTTTTCCGGAGTTCCTCTGCCGAGTGATGTATTTCCGGTAACAACAGGTGTATTAATCTTCAAATCCCCGTTTTTATAGTAATACATCATCTGGTTGGTCAAATCCACTTCTATGTAGGTGTCACCGATATCATCCTCACCGCAGATGTTGGTAAAATTGGTCTGTATAAATTCCGGTGTGCGCTGCAGCTGATTTTTGTTCCCGATGACATTCATCAAATATTCACGCTCTGTTTTTTCGTTTATTTTATATCCGTATGTCCCGGTTTCCACCGTGACATATCCGCCTCTGGTCGGTGCAAAAGTCCGTGGCTTATTCACCGTATTATATTTATCTGCCAAATAGCTGACATACTCTTTTACTTTGTCCTCGTCCAGATAAAAAGAACCACTCTCATCATACAAAAATTTACCGTTTTCATCTGTCGCAATAAAATTGCTGATTGCAGCCCTGTCCACCACTTCTGTCTTGTCCCCGAACGAATAGGTGACGGATGACTCCACATAACGAGCCAAATTTTCCCACTTTTCAAGCGTCTTTTGCATTTGACTTGTGTAGTCAATTTCTATATAGCAATCTTCTTCATACAAATCCGTTTCAAATTTTCCTTTTTCCAAAGCCTTTGAAATGGCATCTACTGCTTTTTCGTGACTGAGCAGGTTTTTTGTTTCATCATACAGATAATAACCGTTGTGATCCCTTCGGATTTCAATCTTCTTTCCTTTCGGATCGGAATTGTCCGCCAAATATTTCGCGTCATCCAAATATCTGCGCAACACTGCATCATCGTAGAACGTATCCGGTTCTATCTGTATTTCATCAAACTTTATATCTTCTCCGAAAAACCACTTTGCAAACCCTATCACCGACTGGGAAGCATGTATTCTTTTCAGTTGTGACAGATAATCCTGTTCATAACTGATTTCCTCCAAAGAAAAAGTGTATGTGTTTTTATCCTTGTCCGTCACAATAAACTCCGGACATTCTGTATCTTTTTTTAATGTCTCATTGAGCTCTTCCGGCGTACAATCCGCCGCATAGACACCGTTGATAAAAATCCCCGGCATATAGGTGTCTTTGTATTGATACCGCACCATTCCGTAGCATATTGCCAGGAACACGGACGGTATCAATATGAGAACACCGAGCGTAATGCCTATTACTTTTTTCATAGCAAATATCCGTTTAATCCATCAATCTTATTTTTCTAAATCCTTTTCGTCAAATACCTGATCGATCGGCTGTCCGGCAGGAACCATAGGAAATACCTTGTCATCCGGATCAATCACACACTCAATCAGTGCAGGTCTGCGATTTTCAATGGCTTTTTTAACCGCATCCATGACTTCTTCCTTTTTGGTTACGCGGTACGCATCACATCCAAGTCCCTCCGCCACTTTGCAGAAATCCACTTTATCCTGCAGAATTGTCTGGGAATATCTGTGATCATAAAACAATGTCTGCCACTGACGCACCATACCGAGTACTGTATTGTTGATTACCACCTGAATAATCGGTATGTTGTAACGGCTCGCTGTCGCAAGCTCATTCATGTTCATTCGGAAACATCCGTCTCCGGCAATATTGATAACTGTCTTATCCGGATTACCTACCGCTGCCCCGATACAGGCTCCGAGTCCGTATCCCATTGTTCCCAGACCGCCCGAGCTTAAGAACGTACGCGGTTTTGTGTAATGATAATACTGTGCTGCCCACATCTGATGCTGTCCCACATCTGTTGTAATGACTGCATTACCTTCGGTAGCTTTATCAATCTGTTCAATCACATACGGACAAGTAAGTACATCCTGATTATATCCGAGAGGATATTTCTCTTTTAACTCTTTAATGCGTGCTCTCCACTCCGGATGCGCTTTCTGCGTGAGTTTCTCATTAATTGCATCCAATGCATCTTTTAAGTCCCCGATCACCGATGCATCCGTGCGGATATTCTTATCAATTTCAGCCGCATCAATGTCGATATGTACAATCTTTGCTCCGGATGCGAAGGTATTCGGATTTCCGATAACACGGTCGGAAAAACGCGCGCCTAGGGCAATTAAAAGATCACATTCCGAAACACCCAGGTTGGAAGCCTTTGTTCCGTGCATACCGATCATACCCGTGTACATTTCATCATAACCGTCAAATGCACCTTTACCCATCAGTGTATCACATACCGGACAGTCTAATTTCTGTGCAAGTAATGCCACCTGTCTTGCCGCATCGGAAAGAATAACGCCTCCGCCGATATACATGTACGGCTTCTGTGCTGCTTCCATCAATTCTACCACTTTATCGATATCTGCTTCCGTAAAGGAATTTTTATACTCCGGTTCCTGTGCCGGTTCAAACACATATTCACATGTGTTGGCCGTCACATCCTTTGTGATATCCACAAGTACCGGCCCCGGTCTTCCGCTCTTGGCAATTTTGAATGCCTTACGGATAGTAGGCGCCAATTCTTTGACATCTTTTACGATGTAGCCGTGTTTTGTAATCGGCATTGTCACACCGGCGATATCCACCTCCTGGAAAGAATCCTTTCCGAGGGCCGGAAGATTCACGTTCGCCGTAATTGCAACAACCGGAATGCTGTCCATATATGCAGTCGCAATACCGGTGACAAGATTGGTTGCTCCCGGTCCGCTGGTTGCCATACAAACACCGACTCTTCCCGTGGATCTGGCATAACCGTCCGCTGCATGGGCTGCACCCTGTTCGTGGGATGTAAGAATATGTCTGATTTCATCGGAATGTTTATAAAGGGCATCATAAATATTTAAAATTGTTCCGCCCGGATATCCGAAAACCGTATCCACTCCCTGCTCTTTTAAACACTCTATTACAATTTCCGCTCCTGTAAGCTGCATAATTTATATCCTCCAATATATCATTCGTTGTTCTTCGGAACTTCAAGGATTGCACCTCTGTTACCGCTTGTTACGAGTTCTCTGTATCTTGTCAGATAACCGGAAGTAACCTTCGGCTCTCTCGGTGTCCATGCAGCTTTTCTCGCTGCCATCTCTTCTTCTGTCACATCCACATCCAATGTCATGGCCGGAATATTGATCTTGATGATGTCACCTTCCTTCACAAGCGCAATCGGTCCGCCGACTGCAGCTTCCGGAGAAACGTGTCCGATGGAGGCTCCTCTGGATGCACCGGAGAAACGTCCGTCTGTAATCAGCGCAACAGAAGATCCGAGTCCCATACCTGCAATTGCAGAGGTCGGATTGAGCATTTCTCTCATACCAGGTCCGCCCTTCGGTCCTTCGTAACGGATTACCACAACATCCCCTGCCACAATTTTACCGCCTGTAATGGCTGCAATGGCATCTTCCTCACAGTCAAACACTCTTGCCGGTCCTTCGTGCACCATCATTTCATCTACCACAGCGGAACGTTTTACCACACTTCCGTCCGGTGCAAGATTTCCTTTCAATACTGCAAGACCGCCTGTTTTACTATATGGGTTGGAAAGAGGACGAATGACTTCTTCGTCTCTGTTTTTCACATTTTTGATACATTCTCCGATGGTTTTTCCGGAAACTGTCATACAATCAAGATTCAAAAGACCAAGTTCGGAAAGCTGATTCATTACCGCATACACACCGCCGGCTTCATTGAGGTCTTCCATGTAAGTCGGACCTGCCGGAGCAAGATGACAAAGATTCGGTGTCTTTTCGCTGATATCATTTGCAAAAGCAATGTCGAAATCAAATCCGATCTCATGAGCGATGGCCGGAAGATGTAACATACTGTTTGTAGAACATCCGAGCGCCATATCCACGGTAAGTGCATTTAAAATTGCATCCTTTGTCATAATGTCGCGCGGACGAATGTCTTTGCGGTACATTTCCATAACTGCCATACCTGCATGTTTTGCAAGCTTAATACGTTCCGAATATACGGCCGGAATCGTACCGTTACCCTGAAGTCCCATTCCGAGTGCCTCTGTCAGACAGTTCATGGAGTTAGCCGTATACATACCGGAGCATGATCCGCATGTCGGACATACCTTCTCCTCGAATTCTCTCACTTCATCCTCTGTCATAGTACCTGCTGCATGGGCACCTACCGCCTCAAACATAGAAGACAGACTGCGTTTCTGACCGTGTACACGACCTGCAAGCATCGGACCGCCCGACACAAACACCGTCGGTACGTTGACTCTGGCTGCAGCCATAAGAAGTCCCGGCACATTTTTATCACAGTTCGGAACCATAACGAGTGCATCAAACTGATGGGCAAGTGCCATACACTCTGTGGAGTCTGCAATCAAATCTCTGGTTACGAGGGAATATTTCATTCCCACATGACCCATGGCGATACCGTCACAAACTGCAATCGCAGGGAATACAACCGGTACACCGCCGGCTTCTGCGACACCGAGTTTTACCGCTTCCACAATCTTATCAAGATTCATATGACCCGGTACAATTTCATTGTATGAGCTGACAATACCGACCATCGGTTTGTCCATTTCTTCCGCCGTCATTCCAAGCGCATTTAACAGAGATCTGTGCGGCGCCTGTTTCATTCCTTTTTTTACATTATCACTTTTCATTTTTTTGCCTCCATACTGTTTTTCTCTCTATTACAATCTTTCACAAATCAGATCGCCCATCTCCTTGGTACCGACCTGTTTTACTTTTTTCTTACCTTCTTCGTCCTGCGGCATAATGTCAATGGTACGATAACCTTCGGTAAGTACCTTTTTCACCGCATTGTCGATTGCATCCGCTTCTTTATCCAAATCAAAGGTGTAACGGAGCATCATAGATGCGGAAAGGATGGTTGCAATCGGGTTGGCAATGCCTTTTCCGGCAATATCCGGTGCAGATCCTCCACTCGGTTCATAGAGACCGAATTTTGTATCATTCAAACTTGCCGATGCAAGCATTCCGATGGAACCGGTTACCATACTCGCCTCATCCGATAAAATATCACCGAACATGTTCTCTGTAAGGATGACATCAAACTGTGCCGGATTTTTGACGAGCTGCATCGCACAGTTGTCAACAAGCATATGCTCCAGCGTAACATCCGGATAATCCTTTGCAACTTCCTCCACTACTTTTCTCCAAAGTCTGGACGAATCCAGCACATTGGCCTTATCTACACTCGTCACTTTCTGACGGCGTTTTCTTGCAATATCGAATCCTTTTACGGCAATTCTGCGAATCTCGCTCTCGGAATATGTAAGCGTGTCAATTGCTTTAAGTTCTCCGTCCTCTTCAAAGGTCTTGCGTTCTCCGAAGTAAAGACCGCCTGTAAGTTCACGCATAATCATCATATCAAAGCCTTTTTCACTGATCTCCGTCTTAAGCGGACAGGCAGCTGCAAGCTCCTCATAGAGAACTGCCGGTCTTAAATTTGCAAAAAGATTTAACGCCTTGCGGATTTTTAAAAGACCTGCCTCCGGTCTCTTTTCCGGCGGAAGTTTGTACCATGGGGAAGTCTGGGTATTTCCTCCGATGGAGCCCATCAAAACAGCATCTGCTGCTTTTGCCGTCGCAATTGCTTCCTCGGTAAGGGGAACCCCGTGCACATCAATGGATGCTCCTCCCATTAAAATATCTTCAAAATTTATTTCATGTCCGTAGACAGATGCTGCTTTCTCAAGTACTTTTTTTGCTTCTGCCACGACCTCCGGGCCGATACCGTCACCCGGAATACATACGATATTCATGTTCATAATTCATTCCTCCCGAATTTCATTTTCACTGTCTTTCAGTTTACATGAAAACCCTCTTGTTATCAATCAATTTTATACCAAAACTTCTTATTATAACTTTTATGTATAATAATCATGCTTGCGGGTTATTTTGTCCGGCCAAATAGTTGACAAATTGCTGGGCCGTACGTCCCGAGATGCCTCCGTGGGCTAGTTCCCATGCATTTGCTTTTTGATTCAACTGCTGTTCTTCCATGTCAATTCCGTTCTTTTTTGCAAGCTCATTTACAATATGGAAATATTCTTTCTGGGTTGGCTTTCCGTAATGGATTGTCACGCCGAAACGATGCACGAGGGAAAGTTTTTCTTCCATTGTGTCGGAGCGGTGAATATCGTTTGTATGCTCCATATCGTTTCTGTCTCTCCAGCTTTCTTTGATCAGATGTCTGCGGTTAGATGTCGCATAAATCAAAATATTTTCGGGTTTTGTTTCCACACCGCCCTCAATGACAGCCTTCAGGAATTTATATTCAATTTCAAATTCCTCGAAAGATAAGTCATCCATATAGATGATAAATTTATAATTGCGGTTTTTAATCTGCGCGATAATACTCGAAAGGTCTTTGAATTGATGCTTGTAAATTTCAATCATACGAAGACCTCTGTCGTAATATTCATTGACAATGGCTTTGATGCTTGTGGATTTTCCGGTTCCGCTGTCGCCGTACAAAAGCACATTATTGGCTTTTTTGCCGCACACAAAGGCTTCTGTGTTTTCTATCAGCTTCTTTTTCTGGATCTCATAGCCCACCAGATCGGAAAGCATAACCTTATCCATATTGTTGATCGGCCGGAAAACAACCGGTCCCGGCTGCGACTTATCCTCGATACGGAACGCTTTGTTCAGACCGAACATTCCGACTCCGTAATCTCTGTAAAAACCGGTTACGGCATCAAAAAATTCATTTTCGTCTTTTGTCTTTGAAAGCTTCTCACTGAGTGCCTGTACTTTCTCACTGACATTTTTATTATACATGAACTCTTTTTTACCGATTGCCCTGTAGTTTTCCAATATCCGGAAGCAGTCAATCCCCAGTTCCTTTTCAATAACGGAAAAATCATAGAAAAAAAGACTGCGGAATACCCGGAAATCATTTTTTGCAAATTCATTGACCGTACCGTCGTTAGCTCCGACTTTTTCGCATGTCAGGCTGAACGGATTTTCATTTGTGACCAACAAAAATGTCAAATAGTTGTGCCAAAGGTTTTTGTCAAATCCATAATCCGTTGCCACCTCAAGAATATGTTTCAGTTGTGTATATATGTCTTTGATCAGTTGCGCTTTATCGGATGTCTTCTCATCAAAGCGGCGGAAGATTTCTCCGAGCCGGACAAGAATCGTATCTTCCTCCATATTTCCGTATAAAATCAACTTAGAAATTTCCTTGTACATGTGTGCTCCTTTACTTCGCGAAAATGCGACATTATATGCCCTAAAATTTTACCTTATATACGAACTTTTGTCAAAAACAAAGAGACGACTCCGCCCCATGTCAAAATCGCCTCTTCTGCATAACTGCTACCGGATCTCTTCACCCGGTTTTTTCTTCTTTTTCTTATCTTCGTACATAAGTTCATCTGCCTGCTTCATCAAAGCCGCAAAATCATACCCCTTGTCACCGTACACAACACCGGCGGCAATGACACACTCAATACCGTCCTCCAGCGTATTCAATCTGGCAAGTTCCGCCTCCCAACGCTCTTTCAGCTCATTTACTTCGGCCTCGGTCACATTGCACGCAATCATCAGGAATTCATCCCCGCCCATACGGTAACCGTGCACTTTACTGCTTGTTACTTTGCGGATACTGTCCGCCCCTTTTATAATCAGTTTATCTCCGGCTTCATGTCCGTAGGTATCATTCATTTTCTTAAGATTATTGACATCAAAATTGAAAATACCGATAGAATCCATATTTTGGTATTCGGACTCCAGCATGGCAAGATATTTGCCTTTGTTGTACATACCGGTCAAACCGTCATGTTCACTGTCATAGATGAGTTTTTCCCGCATCATACTGTTTTCGATGTAAAGGCGGATCACACTGAGCAGGGTTTCTTCTCCCATAGACTCTCTGTCCATCTTGGAATGTTCTACAAAAAACAGGGCATATCTCTGTTCGGAAACTCCTCCGTGACACAGTGCATACAGTTTTCTTCCCTCATCAATACCTGCCAGCGTCAAAGCTTCCTTTATCTCAGGCGAAAACTGATCCGAAGACATCTCCATTCCGCTCGAAACGGAAAATGCACGGATTGCATCCTCCTCTGCCGTGATACGGGCATTGCTGTAGTTGTTTGTCTTTTTGTTGTATGTAATAATTTCAATATGCGCATCCCTGTGCAGCATAAAAAACATTTCTTCCGTCTTGAAAAAATCAGCCAGCATCGGCAAAAGCTCATAATAGGTACTGGACAATTTCTCTAAAATCGCCGTTTGGAAACCTGCCAGCTTCTTAAAAAACGACATGTATTTTGTCACATCATGATTAAGCTTCATATACTCCGTGATATCGGTCAAATGATGAACCACACAGATTGTATCCTCCGCCGTCATCCTTTTGGATTCCACCTTGTAATAATTTCGTTTTTCAAGGTCAATCGTTTCCCACTCTACCAGTATCTGATCCTCCGGAATCGCCGGACAATCCCCGATCCACATCATGGCATCTTCCGCCGTCTCACCGACAAGATCCCGACCGTATATGCTGCCGAAAAAAGCATCCGCGTATATAATTTTTCCGGTACCGCAGTCTACTGCAACCACTCCGCCGATCTCATTTACAACAAATGAGGAAATCTGCTCTTTTATCGTCATAACAGCCTCCTTTATTCAATCGTTAAAATATCGGAAAAACCGGTCATTTCAAAAACTTCCATCACTGTTTCGTTTACATTTTTTACAACCATACTTCCCTGTACCCGATTAATATTTTTCTGGGCCTGCAAAATGACGCGGAGACCGGAGCTGGCAACGTAACCGCATTTTTCCATATCAATTACAAGTTCTTTCACCGTCTCCTGCAATTCCTTCTCAATCACTTCACTAAGTTGAGGCGCAGCAGTTGTATCAAGCCTACCGTCCAGTTCAATCCATTTTTTATTCCCTTCACTTTTCACATTAATATTCATTGTTTTCCTCCGACTCTCTACCACGTTTTGGTAAGTGTTAATATATTTTTTTCATCTTCATAACGGTATTTCACTTGATCCATACTCTGTTTCACCATCCAGATGCCGAGTCCGCCGATCTGCCGGTCCTCAGCACAAAGGGTGATGTCCGGATCCTCTTTTTCCAATGGATTAAATGCTTTTCCCGCATCGTGGATGCACAACGTCATTTGATTGCATCCGGCCTCTGCCTCATAATCCACCGACAAATCCAGATGACATTCTCCCGTATTGTCTGGATAGGCATAATTTGCGATATTGACGAAAATCTCTTCCACCGAAACGCAGATCTGTGTCATAATCTTCATCGGACAGTCACACTGCCAGAGCGTTGTCTCAAGAAATGAAATCACACTGTCAAGTTTGTCAAGCTCCGCCGGAAGTTTCAGTTGTTTGCTTAACTGTTTCATATCCACACCCTTCCTACAAATTTCTCAAAAATTGTAACGACTGCTCTGCCGCATTTAAATCCTTCATTTCAATCAGTACTGTGGCCTGCGGAAAATAGTTTTCATACACTTCTTTGAAATAAGACCAGTCAATCTTTCCTTCCCCGAGAGGCAAATGCAAATCTTTTTCCAAATCATTGTCATTGATATGTATATGTTTCACATACGGTGCAAGTGCCTTTACCCAATGAGCAATCTCCTCTGCATTCCCGAATGCATGGGCATGGGCAAAGTCAAAGCAAACACCGAAATTCGGATATTCCTTTAACTTTTCCGCCAACATGGCAAGAAGATCCCATGACGTATCAAACATATTTTCTATATAGATATCCGTATCCGGATATTTTTTTAATTTGTCCGCCCAATACTTTGCATTCCGTTCCACCCAATTTGTCCGGTAATAATCCATATGGAAATTCGGAATAAAGTTCGTGTGGAACACAACACCACCGGTTCCGAGCGCACGTGCAATACGGATACTCTCTTCAATTCTGTAATCGGATACCTCCGCCATCTTCGGATCGTCCGATGCCACATTCACATCAAGAAAAGCCCCGTGCATTGTACAACAGTCCGGCACTTCTTGCAGACTCCGATAATACAAAATCCGCTCTTTGCAGGAGGTTTCATCATCCAAAAAATCCGGAAGATAAAAATCATTATACTCAAATCCGCAATCATAAGCCTTTGCAACAGCTAAACTTCTTTCTATTTGGTTGTAATCCGGGATGATCAACACTTTGTTTACTTTCATACGCTCTCTCTCTTTACCGATATAACGGAATATACAAAAACACCCTTTGATTTACCTTTTAACGGAATCTCTCCGATTTCTTCCACTTCAACGCGATCCTTCACCCGTTCATAAACCGCATCACTGATCAGAACCTGACCTTTCTTTGCATTGGACTCCAATCTGGCTGCCGTATTGACAGTGTCACCGATTGCAGTATAATCCATGCGGAACTCACATCCGACATTCCCGACAACCGCCTCTCCGCAATTGACACCGACACCGAATCCGACACTTCTTCCGAATTTTTCCATCAGCTCTTTTTCCAACGCCGCACCGCCGTCCACGATATCCATCGCTGCACAAACCGCCCGGAATTCATAATCATCCAGATCAAACGGTGCATTAAACACCGCCATCGTCGCATCTCCGACAAACTTATCCAGTGTCCCTTTATTTTTGAAAATTGCATTGGTCGTCAGGTTAAGATAGCGGTTGAGTATTGCCACAACCTCCTCCGGAGTGAGCACTTCCGACATCGTTGTAAAACCGCGGATATCCACAAATAAGACAGCAATATCCCTGTTCTCTCCGCCCAACTGAATTTTAAAATCTCCCTTTTTTGCAATCTCATCAACAATTTCGGGAGCAACATATTTTTTAAACGCCGCCATCATCTTGCGCTGTCGAAGCTTTTCCAACACATAACCGCTGATTAAACAATACAAGTAGGACAAAACGATACCAAGCGGAAAATAGAAAAGCGCAACGGCTGTATGGTGTTCATTGAGCCATATTCCGGCTCCGACATATCCGCCGATTACGACAAATAATCCTACGGTAGCTAACCGAATACTTCGTCTGCGGAATAACATATGCACTAAGGCTCCCAAAAGTCCGGTCAGCACCCCG
Source organism: Lachnospiraceae bacterium (assembly GCA_017461865.1). GTDB lineage: Bacteria > Bacillota > Clostridia > Lachnospirales > Lachnospiraceae > SVFI01. The sequence continues at coordinate 17,126 of JAFTVQ010000002.1, forward strand.
ACTAAATATGGATCCGCATTGACAGAAAAGCGGTTCTGAAACAATGACTGTAGAATGTTTGCGTGAATCTCCACACCGTACATTTGATCTGCTCCGCCGCACGGCACCCGAAAATTATCCTGCATTCCCGTTGCGTAAGCACCGACCAATACAATGCTTCCCTGAAAAGCTCTCGGATCTATGCGTCCGTTCAGCACATCCACAAAAGAAAGATATTCATAATCCCCCGGTTTACCGGAATAATTGATCAATGCTTTTCCGTACTTATCGGTGGAAACAGCGGTTGCTGTCATCTGCGTTTGTTCGCAGTATAATTCATATACTTTTCCGGAAAACATGGAGACTTTTTTCCCCTCCGACACTTCCTGCATTTTTATGCGTCGGACAAGGCCGTCCGAATCCTGCGAAACATTGGTAAATCCCTGCTCAGTCACCTTGGCAAGCGCCGGATAAGGAGCCAGATAACTGTCAATCGGATACTCATAAATCCCCTGATCATTTATCTCCCCTTTTTCTTTGTATACGAACTGCGACGCGGTAATCACGTTTCCCAACTGTCCGCACATATCTGCAAACGACTGATCCCCAGGCGCGTCTACTTCTCCCGAAAACAAAATATCAAATCCAATGACAACCGGTTTACAGTCATCCGCCTGCGCAAGCTGTCTCAGCAAGCGGGCATAAACATCCCTGGACCATGTCTGAATCGGCCCCAGTTCTTCTAACGTTTTATCATCAATACCTATGATTTTAATTTTACTGTCGATTCCTCTCGGTATCTGATATGCAGCATCCTTAAGCATATAATCAAACGAAGAAAACAAATTCGTGATTGTCAGGATGAAGATAAGAATACCCACAATCAATGCTTCCGCAATATCCCGGAGCAGTATTCTTTTCTGTGTTGTCATTGTTTGATCCTCCCGTTTCGTTTATCGGGTTTATTTTCTGCTGAGACAAAGCATGGTAATATCATCTGCCTGACTGACACCTTGTGCAAATGCATTCACTTCATCATACAGACAATTCAAAAATGTATCCGATCTGTCAATGCGGTCACGATACCGGTTCAGTGCTTTTTCCAGTCTTGCCTCCCCATAGAGTTCCTCCCCGGAATTCAGTGCTTCGGTCACGCCGTCCGTATAGAGATACAACACATCACCTTTTTTCAATTGCATACTCTGTTCTTTATACGGGATATCCTCCATCATGCCGAACACGAGATTGGCTTTCGGCTTCATCATCTCAAAATTCCCGTCTTTTTCCATAAAAAACGGAGGATTATGGCCGGCATTGACAAACTTAACCTCATCGGTTTCCAAATCTAAGACACAAATAAACGCCGTGACAAACATTCCTTCTTCATTTTTATAACAAAGCTGGTTGTTCACACGGAATGCAACCTCGTCAAGCCCCAATCCGAGCGATGCATAGTTTTTGATATGTATTTTGGCCATACTCATGAAAAGCGCTGCCGGAACTCCTTTCCCTGACACATCGGCAACCAAAAAACAAATATGTGAATCATCAATCACAAATACGTCATAAAAGTCACCGCCCACTTCCTTCGCCGGGCACATATGGGCTGTCACATACACATCCTTGAGACTGTTAAACTGCGAAAAATCGTTTTCCAGTGACCCCACCTGAATTTTGGTCGCAATGGCAAGTTCCGATTTGATGCGCTCCTGTTCCGTCACAAGTTTTTCTGTCTTGCGGTATAACATATTCATAAACATACCGTAAATTTTACGGTTCTTTTCCGCAACTTCAAAGAAAAGCGCTTTGGAAATATTAGCACATACTACCTCGCCCTTTGCACGGACAGTCGCACCGCGCTTATCATCATTAATCAATCCAAGCTCTCCGATAAAATCGCCCTGTGACAACAGATTTACCCGTTCTCCGCGATCATTTAAAACATCCGTTTGTCCTTCTAATATGATGTACATTCCGTCTTCCGGTTCTTCTCCGAAAACAACGATATCTTCTCCGTCTTTAAAACGCACTTCCTCCATCGCTTCCAAAAGCAAACGGGTACTTTCCGGAATTTCTCCTTCTTCTTTTACCCGGAAGAATTCCTGCACTGTCGGAATCTTTCTTAACAATTCAGCATTCATGCTAACATCCTCACCGATTTTATTTCCAATATACCGTAATATCCTTGTTGATGATTGTTGCGAAGTCAAAATCCCACGAACCGGAAGATGCCGGCATCAACGAAGGTTCCGTAGCTCTTCCGCCCTCTGCAACTGTCTGTGTGGCAAAGGTATTTCCGTCACACACAAAAGTAACCGTATATGTATTTACCGGGGCAGCCGGAGGCACGGTATCATCCTGCTCATCCTCGGAACTCTCCTCCGATTCTGTCTCATCCTCCCCGGATTCCTCTTCCGACTCTTCTTCGGACTCTTCTTCCAAAGCATCCCCGTTCTCGTCTTCCTGCAAATCTTCCTCTTCGGAATTTTCTTCCATTTCACCCTCACCGATTAAGGCGGCAAGTTTTTCCGGCAAAATAGAGAGCGAAAGTCCGTCTTTTGTCAAATCGCTCAATACCTCAAGCGCTGCCTTTGAGATCGTCTCATAATCAATATCCGTAATACCTTCCAGATAATCGGTATCGACATCACTCTCATAAATAATGGTTTCTTTTCCGTATTCAACCATTCTCGGATCCGCCTTTGATCCGTCCTTATATACAAGCTGGGTCTGTACTTTTCCGTCAAATACGGAGACTCTTGTATACAGCACGCCCTCTTCATCCTTATATACTTCTACACGGAACACGGTTCCGCGCACAGACATGGATGAATTCTGTGTATGTACTTCATACGATGCCTCACTTGCAAGCGGAGACTGCAGTTCGTTGGTAATTGCTCCCTGCAGCAACTGAATACTTGTCTTTCCGGAATCTGCGTTCCCGGATGTATGCAGCTGAAATTTTGTCTGTTCTTCCACATAAACATATTTGTCTTCATCCAGTTTCAATGTCAGGATTCCTTCTTCAAAAAACACTTCATCTCCCGACTGCAGAACCATATTCGGATACATTTCAATCTCGCCCATATCCTCCCGCGACACGGTTGCTGTTCCGTCAAATTCATATATTTTTACAACCCGGTAACTCTCTTCCCTTGTCAACAGCCATATGATTACCAAAACAAGAACAAGAACAACCGCCGCCACCGCTAAGGCGATACGCAATTTCTTAGATTTCATACTATACTCCCGTTAATTTGTCGCACTCATCGTATACTGTCCGTCCGATTTTACATAAAACGAATTTCCTCCCGCATAACTGGTAGAATCACCGTTCACGGTCCATGTCCCTTCTCCGAAAGAATACGCTTTACCTTTATATAATTTTACTGATTTTCCTTTCGGGACCGCACCGTCTTCACGCCACTTCGGATAGAGATAAAAAGAAATCTTCGCAACATTTCCGGCCTTATCCTTTGCCTTAATCGTATATTTCGTTTCATCATCTCCCGCTGCAACTTTAAAGGCCGATGCGCTATTCTCTATCGTCTGTTCCGCTCCGTTGACCGTCACAGAATGCAGGTAATCATCCTCCACTTTGACAGATAGCGAATCTGCATAATATGTTTTATCATCCTTCCGGTTGATATCCGGTTTGTCTTTATCGATTTTAATTGTTTCAACGGTCATTTTTTCCGTAATCTGACCGGTAGATGTCTTGACAAGATAAACGTCCGGCTTTTTGGTCGTCTTTGTATAGGTGACAGTATCTGCAAAATCGTCACTTAATGATTTTGCAATCTGATATCCGCTCTTCGGAACAACTTCCACATCCGACCGGTAAAAACCGTTGTCACCTTTTGTTCCGGAAAGCGTATAAAAATCAGACGGAGCATCAATGGACGGAATTTTTTCCACCGTCACTTTTCCGCTTATTTTTACGCTGTCATAAACCGTACCTTCCGGTGTGCAATATTGCATCGTCAGCACACCCTCATTCACTCCCGGTTTCAATCCTTTTTTTAATTCCATGCCAAGCGGACAACTGCTTCCCGTCCCGAGTTCAAACGCAACATTGTATGCCACCGTACTGCCTCCGGATTTTACGGCAAACATATCGCTCCATGCACCGGACGGAACCAGTTTTATCATACAATCTGTCATGCCGTTGTTCTTCACGTTAACCGTATCTGTTTTTACTGTCTGATATCCTACTGCCAGATTTGAAAAAGAAACCGAAGATTTATCCGGTGAAACAGAATAAATATCACTCAACGCTTTCGAACTCATTGTAATTGCCGGCAAAGGATATTTTATTCCATCAAAATAGACAGACAGACCGTCTTGTCCCTCTGTTGTAATTTTCGTTGCCGTTTTTGAATTCAGAACAATGGAAATTTTATCCGGAAATTCCGTAGAACCCGTATATGAAAAAAGATCATTGATCCGCACGGTCGTAGCCGAACTGTCAATTCCGGAAAACGCATATCCGTTAAATACAAAAGTATCTGCTTCCATGGTTCCTTCTGTGACAAATGCTCCGGAACCTGCCGTACTGACATTTAAAACACCGTAAGATGCACCGTCGTTTGAATATAAAATAACCTCATCCGCTACATTCAACGACTGAATCCTGCCCTCGTTTATGATTGTACCCGATACAAGATCCGGATTCACCGTGATTGTGCCCGCATTCTCTATGCGATTGTTATAGTATCCGCTCCCGATGTTAACCTTGGCATTCATCGTAGCACCGGACGGGATTATGAGTCTTCCTGTCCCCTGGTCAACTCCGGATTGCAGCGTCACTTCATTGTTCACGGTCAATCCCGGGGCAAGGCGAAGCACACCTCCGCTGGTTACCACATAGCCATCTGTGTAACTGTCAGATTCCAAGGTGTAATCCGTCGTAATGTAGTTCGGTGCACCAAGCGTAAACACCGATTCCATCTGAAGACAGATTGTAAATACCAGTATCCACGCCATTAATTTCTTACATCTGTTTTTCATTAAAGCCCCCAAAACACAATTTTTTTAATTTTACATTATGTGCCAAAGTGATGTCAACTTTTGTTGCATCAAATCCTTCTTTTATGCTACTATTTTTTTATGAAGAAAAACAAATGGATTACCTATATTTTCATAATGTTTGTCACTTTGTCAGCCGAGATTTTGCTTTTGACATGTTCCGCCATGATCCCGCGGGAGCAGATTGCCGAAAACATCCATACATCTGCGCTGTATTTATGCGAAAAAGAGCCATTCTTCCATTTGACGGAGAAAGACAAAGCCTCACGGATTGACCGTCATGCAGATGCCATTCTCTTAAACATCGCATACTGTTATGACCATACAGCGCCGTTTGCCTCTGCGATGCGATCTTCCTATTACTTTGATCCGTACAGAAACGAAAATGACAACCTGCTCTGTTGTGTGACAGAAAATGTCGCTCCGACGCTTGAATACATGCGTTATTGGCACGGTTCCCTGGCTTTTTTACGACCGCTCTTTCTTGTATTTGATTTATCGCAGATATATGTGCTGAATATGCTTGTTCTTACCCTTCTTACCGCCATCGCCTTTTGGACGGTCAAAAAAGAATACGGCATCGGAACCGGAATATGTTTTTTCGTTGCCTGCATAATGTCAGCCGTATGGTATGTTCCGTTTTCTCTGGAATATATGTCCATGTTTGTCATTGCTTTCGGCGCGGTTCCTTTCGCCATCCGGTTACAACATAAGTATGAAAATTCGGCAATTCCGTTCTTTCTCGTTCTCGGAAGCCTTACCGCCTATGCCGATTTCCTGACAACGGAAACTCTTACATTCACGTTGCCTCTGATTCTTTATCTTTTAAAACAAAAGGAAAAAAAGATTCTGTTTTGTATAAAAACAGGTATCAGTTGGCTGTTCGGTTACGGTTTTACATGGAGTTTTAAATGGGTACTTTACAGTATCGTATTTCAAACAAACGGTCTTTCGGATGCTTTGTCCAGTACTGCGGAGCGAACCGGCGGCGAAGCCTCTGCCTCCATGAATCTGCTGCAACAAATAAACGGTGCCATGCTTCGCAATATGCGATGCCTGTTTCCGTTTTCGCTTCTTGATGACAAAACCGGTTTTGTACTTCCGGTTCTGTTGCTTGTTTTAAGCGGCATGTTATTTTATGTTATAAAAAAGCAAAAGCATCTTCCGGACCTTGTACCTGTACTTTTTTTAATCAGTCTTGTTCCCTTTGTGCGTTTTGCCGTATTGTCCAACCATTCCTACATACATTATTTTTTCACCTTCCGTGCACAATTGTCCGGTTTATTCTGTCTGTTGCTTATTTTTTATCACGGAACGGATACGGATTTTTTGATAAAAGAATACAGAAAAATCAAACATAAAATACAAACAAAAAAGAGACGCTGATGACACCATCAACGTCTCTTCTGTTTTTTAACTATTCTGCATCCGGTTTTTCAACCTGTGCAATTGCTGTTTTATTCATCGGAATACGACAGTTCTTATTGTTACCGAACTCTACGATTACCGTATTCTGTTCCTCGTCAATATCAATCAGAATTCCGTAAAAACCGCTGGTTGTCAAAACACTGTCACCAACCGCCATAGATGAATACATTGCGTTCATTCTCTTCTGTTCTTTTTTCTGCGGACGAACCATCATCAGATAAATAATAACCACAAAAAAGACAATATATCCAACAAGAAAAAGTCCCGAACCTGTTGTGCCTGTTGCAGCAGCTGCATCAGCTGTCATTAAAATTCCCATGTTATAAACCTCCGTTTATGCTTCAAATTTTCGTACTAGAAGATATCATACACAAATTATGGAAGTTGTGCAAGTAAAACCTTTATAAACTTACTCGCCGGCCGCCATACTTTCCAACATCTCTTTTTTATATGCGGCAAATCTGCCCTCGTCCAGCGCCGTGCGGATATCTTCCATCATATGATTATAAAAATAAAGATTATGCAGAACACAAAGCCGCATGCCGAGCATCTCTTTCGCTTTCAGCAGATGACGGATATATGCACGGGTGTATCTCTTACATGCCGGACACTGACAGCCCTCCTCAATCGGGCGTGTATCAAGTTCATATTTGGCATTAAACAAATTGATCTTGCCATGCTTGGTATACAGATGGCCGTGACGTCCGTTTCGCGACGGATACACACAGTCAAAAAAGTCAATTCCGCGGTCAACCGCTTCCAAAATATTGGCCGGTGTCCCAACCCCCATCAAATAGCGCGGTTTTTCCTGCGGAAGAAACGGTGCCGTTTCTTCAATCACATAATACATTTCTTCGTGGGTCTCACCGACAGCAAGCCCTCCCAGCGCATATCCCTGCAAATCAAATTCCGCAATACGTTTTGCATGTTCCACCCGGATATCTTTATAAACTGCTCCCTGGTTGATACCGAACAACCACTGTTCTTTGTTAATCGTATCCTCCAGTGTATTTAGCCGGTCCATCTCTTTTTTGCAGCGTTCCAACCATCTGGTCGTACGGTCCACGGAATTTTTCACATATGCGTAATCCGCCTTGCTCGGCGGACATTCATCAAATGCCATGGCAATGGTAGATGCCAGATGTGACTGAATCTGCATGCTTTCCTCCGGTCCCATAAAAATCTTGCGACCGTCAATGTGCGAATGAAAATAAACGCCCTCTTCTTTAATCTTACGGAGTCCCGCGAGAGAAAACACCTGAAATCCGCCGGAATCTGTCAAAATCGGCTTGTCCCATACCATAAATTTGTGAAGTCCTCCCAATTTATGAACAACTTCATCCCCCGGTCTCACATGAAGATGATAGGTGTTGGAAAGCTGAATCTGTGTACCGATTGCTTCCAAATCCTCTGTTCCGACTGCCCCTTTAATCGCTGCAATCGTACCGACATTCATAAAAACCGGCGTCTGTACGACGCCGTGTGGTGTTGTGGCAACACCGCGTCTGGCGTTGCCTTCCTGTTTTATCACTTTAAACATAAATGTTTCCTCATTTCCATATTACTTTGACTGCAAATCTGCCACAAACTCTTCCAGAGTCAGATCATTCTCATACATATATTGAGCCGCCGCCTTTCCCACATAACGGAAATGCCATGGTTCATAACTGATTCCTGTAATATCCTCTTTCCCCTTCGGATAACGCAGAATAAATCCGTATTCATAACTATGCTGCGCCAGCCACTTTCCTGCGTCTGTATCTTCAAAGCCTTCATTCAACGACTGATACGTATCTGTCACAATATCAAGGGCAAGTCCGATCTGATGCTCGGAAGCTCCCGGAACCGTAACCGCCTGCGCCGTTACCCGATACGCTTCCAAATATGACATCTGTTTTTTCATATATGCCTTGATTTTGCGGTTGAACAGATAAATCTGTCTCTCATAATCCCTGTACGGAGAACAAATCACAAGCGTCACACCATCTTCCTTTGCCGCCTGCATCATCTGTTGAAGTTCCGGAATAATCCGTTCATCACATTTCATACTGCCTTTGGACGTTTTGATTGTCCCCAGAGTAAATTCATAATCCTCCGGAACCGAGTGTTGCTTATTGATCAGCACAATTTTCCAATCATTAACATCAAAATAATCCAGCCCGATTTCTCCGTCCTTCGGCAAATCCTCATCTTCCGCAGAAGCAGAATAATCCGACTTCATGACATCATCCAATGTAAAAGTCTCTTCCTCGTCCACTTCGCCATGATCCTTAAGCTCCTCATCCGTCAAAAGATCTTCATCCTCGATAATCTCAAAATCCTCTGACTGCAAAGCAGAAGAAAACTCATCCGCATTAATCTGTTCATATATAAAACTGTTGCTCACGATAAAAATAATACATACGCACAACATACAAAGCAGTTTGCGTATCTTCAGCGTTTTTTTCATCCTTTGTCCACCTTAATATCTGCAAGTAAAAACACAAATAAATCATATCATAAGAAAATACGCTTTGCAAACATAACTGCCATGACGTATAATAATTGTGTTTTATAATTTCACTCATATTCGGAGGTATATTATGGCAGGTTCCATATTCGGAAAACATTTTACCATACAGACATTCGGCGAATCTCACGGTGAAGGTATCGGCGTAGTTGTGGACGGTTGTCCCGCAGGACTTTCTCTCACCGCAGATGATATCCAAACATATCTCAACCGCCGCAAACCGGGGCAGACAAAATTTGCCACTCCCCGTAAGGAGTCGGATGAAGTCGAGATTTTATCCGGTGTTTTCGAGGGCAAAACAACCGGTACTCCTATCGCTCTTCTTGTACGAAATACATCCCAGCGTTCCGGTGACTATTCTGAAATTGCATCTTACTACAGACCGGGGCATGCGGATTTTACGTTGGATGAAAAATACGGTTTTCGTGATTACCGGGGCGGAGGACGCTCTTCCGGCCGCGAAACAATCGGCCGTGTGGCAGCAGGTGCCATTGCCCTGAAGCTATTAAAAGAACTCGGCATTGAAATATGTGCCTACACCCGCTCCATCGGACCTGTCAGCATAGAATACTCTAACTTTGACAAAGAGATGATTTTATCCACTCCGACTTCCATGCCGGATGCAGATGCTTCGGCAAAAGCCGAGTCCTATTTGGAAGAATGCATGAAATCTCACGATTCGTCCGGCGGTGTCATAGAATGTATCGCAAGCGGTGTTCCGAGCGGAATCGGAGAACCTGTCTTTGACAAACTGGATGCCAATCTCGGAAAAGCAATTATGTCCATAGGAAGTGTAAAAGCCTTTGAAATCGGTGACGGAATTGCTGTTGCAACCATGCGTGGTTCTGAGAACAACGATGCTTTCGTATCCGAAGACGGAAAAATCAAAAAAGCGACCAACCACAGCGGCGGAATTTTGGGCGGAATCAGCGATGGTTCCGACATTGTGCTCCGCGCCTACATAAAACCTACCCCATCGATTTTCAAACCGCAGAATACAGTTAATAAATCCGGCGATGAAATCACGATTGAGATCAAAGGCCGGCATGACCCGGTAATTGTTCCGAGAGCGGTTGTTGTGGTGGAAGCCATGACCGCCTTAACGATTCTGGATCTTATGATGGAAAATGCAACTTCAAAGCTCAGTAACCTGAAGAAAATCTACGAGTAGTTTTTTGAAATACGGACTTAGAGACTTTGTAAACGCTGTCACAAAGCAATAAAATAAGGATACTGCATTCCTTCTGCAGTATCCTTTTTCTTTATTGTGCCCTGATTGCCTGCGCGCCACTAAAAGTATCAAAAGCCGCATATTCCACGCTTTCATCCAGCAACGGATCAAAAATAAAAACATTGATTCCTTTATGTCGCATACAGTAGTTTTTGCCGTCCATATCCATTCCGGCCACCATATTCCCATCGTCTTTTTGTTCATACATAAGTTTGAATTCATGTCCGTCCAAAAGAATGGTCTCTTCATACGGTCCGTCAACCTGCACCGCTTCCTTATAAGGCACTCCGTTCTTGAGAAGCACCAGATAACACCACGGACCTTCGGCCTCATAGTCCGGTGTGATTCCGAGTGCAGCAAGTGCCTCCTTCTCCTCTTCACTGAATGTCACCGAATCCGTTTTTTCCATGGCAAACATTGTAATCCATTCTTTGTCTGCAAGCGTCCTGAAATATTCTGCGATATGTTCCGTACTGATTTGAACACACATATCCTTTTTATGATAAAAATACGCACTGTCCTCATGCCACTGTGCAAAAGCAGGATCCTTACGCTTGTCTGTAATCTCATATTTTCCGCTCAGGTATTCTCCCACATACCGGGATATTTTTTCTGCCTGTAAAATATTGACATGTGCTTCCCCGTCAAAGACGGTATTCATATTGAGAAACGGAATTCCTTTTTCTTTTGCATAGTCCTCCACACTGAGATATAATTTCTGTCTCTCGGCATGTCCGTTCGGTGTTTTCACAAGAATCAAATCGACATTCTCATCCTGACAGAGGGTTACAATTTTATCCAACCACTCTTTTGCCATGGCCCCCATCGGCTCACGTTCTGTCTGTGACACCACTTCCTCAGGTGCCGTCTCCCGATAGTCATGTGCAACGACAAACGGCGAATAGCCTCTGTACACATTCCGCTTATTCCAGAAGGAACTCATCACCTTATGCTCATCCAGCGTATTCCATGTGTCGTGATATTTCACCAATTCAAAATAAAAGGATCCCCTGTTTTCTTTCGGTACCGAAGCGCGGATTGCCATGATTTTATTTAAATTCCACGGAAGATCGTCCAGATTGATGTGCGTAGCTCCCTCCTGCTCATAGGTCTCTCCGTACACGGTAAAAACATCCAAAACGATTGCTTTCGGGTTCTGATGTTTCAACGCCTCTTTGATATAATAATAGGATATCCACATCGGCTGCTCATTCGCAGCAAAATCATAGGATGTAATTCCGAACTCTTCAAAAAGAACATTCGGCGCAATACTCGCATAAAGCTGACTGGATCCCACAAATACAAAATCAAGCGTATTATCCGGCTCCTCATAAAACCCTTTCACTTTTGACGTAACATCATATTCCAGCACAACTCTCTTGTCCTGCAATACCTCAGTCACTGCCAGAAACAGAACGGCAAAAATCAGGACAAAGCTTGTAAAACGAAGAAAAATTGTAGTTTTTTTCATCTCTGCTCCTCCTAAAATCCACCGTAAATAAACTGCGCCGCATCATATCCGGGACCGTAGATGCCGAAAATAAGTACGGCAAAAATTGCCAAATACAATATGACATACCGAAACACAATCCCCTGCTTTGCAAACCATGTGCGGATGCGCATTTTCGTCTGCATACAGCTTACAACAAACATAACCATTATCCCAAACACAAGTACCCAGAAATTTTTTGCATCGATGCCCAACAAATAGAGGGACTGATCCCACAAAATCCACGGATTAAACGTGGTAAACATGTTTTTTGTCATTTGAACCGCCTGCGCTGCTGTGGATGCACGGAAAAAAATCCATGCATAGGTAACCAGTCCGTAGGTGCACAGTACTTTCCACATTTTGTGTGAAAATGTATCCCTGTCAACATGCAAAAATCCGGCGACTGCATTGCGAACCGGCAAAAGTACTTCCCCGCACACCTGATAGATTCCCTGTAAAAGACCCCAGACCAGAAATCCGGATCCGATTCCATGCCATATTCCGCTGACAAAGAAAGTAACCAGAATGTTCACGTATTTGCAAAGTTTCCCCTTTCGGTTACCGCCGAGCGGGATGTAAATATAATCTCTGAGCCATTGCCCGAATGACATATGCCATCGACGCCAAAACTCACTGACCGAAGACGAAAAATATGGTTGCTTAAAGTTGTCCGTCAAATGGATTCCAAACATTTGGGATGCACCGTTTGCAATGCAAAAGCATCCGTTAAAGTCTGCATAAAGCTGGATACTGTAAAGCACAGCTGCAACAACCACATACATTCCCGTATAGGTCTCATATTCCCCAAATAATCTGTTAACTACAATACCTGCTCGATCCGCCACCACAAGTTTTTGAAAATATCCCCAAATCATCAGCTGGAATCCGCCCACAAAGGTCGCATAATCAAATTTATGTCCGCAAGTCAGTTGTCCTGCCAACTGTTCATAGCGCGGAATCGGCCCTTGAAGAACATGCGGGAAATAGGTGACAAATAACAGATACTTCAAAAAATTCTTCTCCGGTTTGATTTTTCCTTTTTTAACATCGGTCATATACGCAATAATCTGTAACGTATAAAATGAAATGCCGAGAGGAAGAAGAACAGCAAAACGCTCTATATGCAGATAGGACGCCAAAACTGTTCCGCTTCCCGATACTTTCAGGAATAAAAGAACAGCTGCATTACCTAAAAGAACAAACCAATAACCCGCGGTCGATTTTGAAAAAAATCTTGTCCACACATAGGAAGTTACGGTACTGAGTGCAATAAACACAGACAATTTCGGCGATGCATACAAATAAAAAAACACACCGATAAGGAGCAGCCATACATACTGCCCCTTTTTCGGTATGCTGTAATATACAACAATACTGATCAATAAAAAGAGTAAAAAACCTCCGGAAATGAAATCCATTTCATACCCACCTTATAATGTTTCGTATGTCTTACGGATTTCCTTAATGAAATCCTGACTGTTACAGATTGTAACATCTTTTAAAGAAGTAATCAACGCAAGGTCTTTTGTCATTCTTCCGCTTTCAATCGTCTCAACCGTGGCCTTTTCCAATTTGTCCGCGAATTCCATAAGTTCGCTGATTCCGTCCAACTCTCCGCGTTTGCGAAGTGCTCCCGTCCATGCAAAAATTGTTGCCACAGAGTTCGTGGATGTCTCCTCACCTTCCAAATGCTTATAGTAATGTCTCTGCACCGTTCCGTGTGCTGCCTCATACTCATACACGCCGGTCGGAGAAACAAGCACGGAAGTCATCATGGCAAGTGAACCGAATGCACTGGAAACCATGTCAGACATAACATCTCCGTCATAGTTTTTGCATGCCCAGATAAATCCGCCTTTCGCTTTCATAACACGCGCAACCGCATCATCGATGAGAGTATAGAAATATTCAATGCCTGCAGCTTCAAATTTTTCTTTGTACTCGGCATCGTAAATATCCTGGAAAATATCTTTGAAATTGTGATCATACTTTTTGGAAATAGTGTCCTTTGTTGCAAACCAAAGATCCTGTTTTGTATCAAGCGCATAATTAAAACATGCTTTTGCAAAACTTGCTATAGACTTATCCGTGTTGTGAATTCCCTGAAGAATACCGCCGTCTTTAAAAGTATGTATCAATTCACGAATCTCGGTTCCGTCCTCTGCTGTAAACACAAGCTCCGCTTTTCCTGCTCCCGGAACTTTAATTTCTGTATTTTTATATACATCACCGTATGCATGTCTCGCAAGTGTAATCGGTTTTTCCCAGTTGCGGACACAAGGTTCGATACCTTTTACAATAATCGGTGCACGGAATACGGTTCCGTCCAGCGTCGCGCGGATCGTTCCGTTCGGGCTTTTCCACATCTCTTTTAAATTGTACTCGGTCATTCGCGCTGCATTCGGTGTAATCGTTGCACATTTTACTGCAACACCGTATTTCTGTGTCGCAAGTGCGGAGTCCATGGTCACCTTATCATCAGTCTCATTTCTGTGCTCAAGACCGAGATCATAATATTCTGTCTTTAAGTCCACATAAGGACAAATCAGTTCATCCTTAATCATCTTCCAGAGGATTCTGGTCATTTCATCTCCGTCCATCTCCACAAGCGGTGTTGTCATCTGAATTTTTGCCATATTTGTTCTCCTTTATTCTTATTTTCCCTCGTTGTCATTGCCCTGATCAAACATTTCAATCAGGCCGTTTTTCAGCATATTGTCATACGCATTGATCATGTGCAGATTGGCAAGTTTCTCCGCCCTGTCGGCTTCACCTGCTTTTATCGACTCCATAATCTCTCTGTGTTCCAGATTCGAAGCTTTTCCTCTTTTTTCACTGGACAATGTCATTTTTCTTACCCGGTACACATACTGATGAAAATCGCGGAGCAGATGCTCCAACATTTTACTGTCACAGGATTCATACAAAATCTCATGAAACCGGTTATCAAGCTGTGCCATCTGGTCAAAATGCCCTTTGCTCTCATGAAATTCCGAAAGATATACATTTTCTTCCATTTCATTCATCTGTTCCGGCGTAATATTCTCCGTTGCAAGTCTTGCACACAGCCCTTCCAAAAGAGAACGGATCATGTAGATATCTTTTACATCTTTCTGCGTAATTCCGGTAACATAGGTTCCTTTGTTGGGAACCATCTTGAGAAGTCCTTCCAGTTCAAGCTGACGAAATGCCTCTCTTACCGGCGTACGGGAAACCCCGAGTTCTTCGCCGATGGTTGCTTCCCTCAACTCTTCGCCCTGTTTATATTTTCCGTTCAGGATGTCCTCTCTGATCTTATGAAAAACTCTTCCCCGCAGAGAGTATTTATCCGATACCTGATCCTTAAGATTGTACTCTGCCATATGGCGCCTCCCTACTGTATCACATCTTCATACACTAATCCAAGTCTAGCACATACATTCTTAAATTCGGACACAAGTTCTTCTTCCGTAAGAACCGTAACACGTCCGCTTTCGTACTCGTCATCCACCCATTTTTTCATTTCGATAATGACATCATCTGTCTTACAAAGCTGTTTTTCCTTCGGAATTTTGAAAAATGTGTTAAGCCAATGCGCAATTCCCGCAAGGCCGGATGTGTTCGATACCGCACAGAGCACCGGTCGGTTCAAAAACTTCTCTGTATCAAATATATTATAAATCTCTTCGTTTTTCAATAATCCGTCCGCATGAATTCCTGCCCGTGTCACATTAAAGTTTTTACCTACGAACGGAGTTCTCGGCGGAATCTCATAACCGATTTCTTTTTCAAAGTACTCTGCAAGCTCTGTGATTACCGTTGTATCCATTCCGTTCAGATTTCCCTTAAGCTGTGCATATTCAAACACCATGGCCTCCAACGGTGTATTTCCGGTTCTCTCCCCGATGCCGAACAAGGACGTATTGATACCGGAACAACCATACAGCCATGCGGTGGTAGAATTGGCCACTGCTTTATAAAAATCATTATGTCCGTGCCACTCAATCAGTGAATGAGGAACTCCTGCATGGGTGTGGATCGCATAAATAATACCCTGTACACTTCGCGGAATAACCGCACCCGGATAATTGACACCGTATCCCATCGTATCACAGGCACGAACTTTAATCGGTATCTTATACTCATCCATCAGTTTCATCAGTTCCAAACAAAACGGAACTACATAACCGTAAATATCTGCCCTTGTAATATCTTCCAGATGACATCTGACACTGATACCTTCCTCCAGACAATCCCTGACAATGCTCAGATAGTGTTCCATCGCCTGTTTTCTTGTCATTTTAAGTTTCAGGAAAATATGATAATCCGAACAGCTCACCAAAATACCGGTCTCTTTCATGCCGATTTCTTTTACCAGCTTAAAATCTTCCTTGCTGGCACGGATCCAACTGGTAACCTCCGGAAACTCATATCCTCTTTCCATACATTTATAAACCGCATCGCGATCTTTCTTGCTGTATAAGAAAAACTCACTGGCGCGGATCATTCCGTTCGGTCCTCCCAATTTATGAAGATAATCATAAATCGTTACGATCTGCTCTGTCGAATACGGAGCTCTGGACTGCTGTCCGTCACGGAATGTCGTATCTGTAATCCATATATCCCTCGGCATATCATGCGGAACAATTCTATCGTTAAACGGAATTTTCGGAACTTCTGAATACGGGAACATATTGCGGAACACATTTGGTTTTTCCACATCATCCAAAATATACATATGCTCTTCAATTTCAAGAAGATTTTTTTGCGAATTCATTGTTACCGGTCTGTCTTCAAACATACTTCCATAGCTCATTTCCGGTACCTCCTTTGTACTTACTGTTTTACTCCTGTATAATTGTATACAATTATCCCGAACATGTCAACCAAACACATCTATTTCTCAATATCTTAACAATCTTTTGACATTCACCATCCCAAAACCCTGCATTAAAAAATTTTCCCCCAGATCATCCGCTGAAAAAATCAATTTTCTCTTTAATTCCTGCGCACTGATTTGCGGATATTTTTCCAAAGCAAGCGCCAAGACACCGCTTATGATCGGAGTTGCCATACTTGTTCCGCTTTTCTTTACATATTTACGGGGTTGCATGGCGCATGAGACAATTTCTGTTCCCGGCGCAACAATATCCGGCTTCCGATACACGACTGTTCCCGGTCCTCTTCCGGAACAATCCTGACATTTGGTCTGAAACAATTCCGATTGATCTCCTTCGTGGCATCCGACACACAGAACAAAAAAACTGTCCCCCAGCTTTGAAACCGTATTTCCTGCCGGACCGGAATTTCCCGCCGCAGTCACCACAAGTATACCATTGTGGTATGCCTGTTCAAAAAGCTCAAAAATTCTTTCTTTGTGCTCTTCCTTTATAAAATACAGCGAACTGACAGATATATTTATGATGCGCACATTGTATTCTTCCGCAATTTTAAGCAGCCATTCCATCCCCCGGATCAGCATGGCAACATTTCCTTCTCCATGCCGATCCAATATTTTCCCGACACAAAGATGGCATCCCGGCGCAATCCCTCTGTATTTTCCCGCAGAGCTTTTCCCGTCTCCCGCTATAATTCCGCACACATGGGTCCCATGCCCGGTCTCATCCTTTGGCCTTATGTTCCTTTCATCGGTAAAATCTTTGAAAACAGCTATCTTTCCCTGTAAATCATCATGAAGAAAAACACCGGAGTCAAGAACCCCGACTCCGATATCTTTACCTGTTAAATTTTGCAAATTCACAGCATCTATATGAATTAATTTCCGTACTCTCTGCATAAAAAAACTTCCGGCACTTTTTATTAGTTTATGCCGAAAGTTTTTTTTCGCTATTACCTTACAAATTATTTCGCCGGATCGGCTGAATCAAAAGCGCAAGCCCTGCTAATACAAACGCCGCAACCAACAGCCATTTCGGATCAAATCGATCGCCCGTTTCCGGTGACGCATCTTTTTGCAGCAAACGCTGACTCTCCGCCTTGATTTTTTCTCCGATTTCTCCGATGCCAGCATATATTCCGTACGCCGAAAAATGATTGGTTCGGAACACAAAATAATTTTGTCCCTCGGATTTTTGCTTTGTCCCGTAAATCGTCTGCAGACTTCCGTTTTCACCAATGGTAACCACGCAAATATTCTGCTGCGCAATAGTTTCTGAAATCGGTATGCGTATTTCTACGGTTGTATCTCCGAAATTAGAAATCAACACATTGCTTTTTGCCTCCAACATTTTCAAATCTAACACCTGAAGCTGTCCGTCAACCGGGCTGCCGTATTCTGCCGAAACAGCCTGTATTAATTCCTGTTCGGAAACCGGATCGGAACCCACATAAACAACATATCGTTCCTCGTCATCCAAAACTTCCGCTTTCAGCTTATCCGCATCCGGATAAGAACTGCCGTGAACGATCGTCGTTGTCTGTTCCGCTTTGCTCTCTTGTTCTGTCTTGGTCTCATCCGTTTTTTCTTCCTCTTCTAAGGAAAAAGTCGTATCAAAAGGAAATGTAGTATCATAATCCGACAATTTACCGAGGTTCGGCGGCAAAAGAATTCCTTTCACCTTACCGTCACACCACAAATCTGCCGTTTCATATGCATCAAACGCATCCTGCTTTGCCGAGGTAACAGAATAATTCTCACCGTTCACTCTCACATAGGAAGGCACCTCAACAAGCCCTGATAATTCATCCGGATTCATCGTACAATACACAAGCTTTGCCTGTTTCAGCGCTGCATCCGAAATTGTCACAACAAGTCCGCGGAATCCCAAATAGGCTTCATCCAGTATCGAATTCTCAATATCCGTAAACTCACCGGAAACAACCGCTGTTTTAATATCCGGAAATGCAAGTGATCGATAACTATCATTTTCCAACCGAGTCGCTGTCTTTTCGTAAGACACTTTCGGCAACGTCTTATCATGGGCAAAAACCACTGCATCGGATGTTACCAGTTTATATGCTCCCAGTCCGATTTCGGAGACATTCTTTCCGACAGCCACCTTTGTCAGCGGACAGGTCGCAAATGCCCTGTCACATATTTTTTCGACATTCTGTCCTCCGGAAACCGCAGACAGAGAGGTACATCCGTTAAATGCATCTTCACCGATTTCCACAAGTCCGTCATTCAAAACCACTTCCTGTATTTCCGTATGATTTTTAAACGCTCCGCCGGCAATTTTTTTCACTTCATCCGGAATATGAACTTTTGGTTCCGATCCCTTGTATGCAAGCAAAATGCCGTCCCCGACAACAAGAAAATCCTCACCGCCCTTTTGGCTGAGCCACTTATTTAAATATTTTGTTTCGGAAAAAGCTTCCGGCTCAATAGTTTTTACACTGCCCGGAATTTTAACCTGCTTTAATTTATCACAATGATAAAAAGCTCCATACCCGATCTGTGTTACACCGTCCGGAATCACAACCGCTTCCGCACTGGTTCTTGCAAATGCAAAATCGTCAATCCTCTCAATGGTATGTTCCATCGTCAGTTTCTTAAATGCAGAGGACTGATAATACTTCTTTTTGGAAATGTTGTGGCTTCCGTCATCCTCCGCTGTGAAATCTGCCACAAATTCTTCCGGCTCCGGTTCCGGCACAGCCTCTTCCTGTTCCGGCTGCACAGGGTTTTCATCGTAAAACACGACTGCATTTCCCGCAACCACACGGGTTTTTCCTATCACATCCGCAGAATCCGGACCATAATAATCGGAAACATTCAACTTCGATACATCGGCCGGATTAGTCGGGTCATAGACATCAAGAATCTCTGTCGTTCCACTGTCTTCTTCCTCGTCCTCCTCCGTATCAACCACAATCTCCTGATACCGGTCACCGATGGTATTTTCACTGACAATAGTTGTTTCTTTCTCCATCAGCAATGCAACCGATGCTTTAAACGCCTGTGCAAACTCGTAGGCCGGCGTCCCTTCCTGCGCAACAATTTTGAGCGCATAACATCCGTCAAACGCAGTACTGTGAATATTTGTAACCGACGCAGGAAGCGTAATGGTATCAAGATCAATGCAATCCTCAAACGCCTTTGCTGCAATACGCCTTACGGAATACGGCACAGAAACGGTTTTGAGATTTTTACAGTTCGAAAAAGAATATTCCGGAATTTCCGTCAAATGCGAAGAAAGTTCAACACTCTCCAGATTATCGCATCCCCAAAATGCATAGCGCTCAATATCCGCAACCGTATCAGGCATATCAAAATGTTTTCCTTCCCGTCCGGCAAACACCTGAATCAGCTTTGTCATATCCCTGTTATACAATGCTCCGTCGTATAAAACAAAATAAGTGTTTTTCCTAAGATCAATGGTTTTCAGCTCATCGTCTCCCGAAAAGACACCGGCTCCCAATTCCATAACAGTATCGGAAAAACATACCGTATCCAATTCCGGACACATGGCAAACGCTCCGCTTTCAACAGAAGAAAGCCCGGAAGAAAAATAGACCGAATCCAAATTAACACAATCACGAAACGCTCCGTTTTCAATCACTTCCACACTGGAAGGAAATGAAACACTCTCAATACTGCGGTTTCCCGCAAACGCATCCGTGCCGATATTTTTTATACCATCAGGAACAGACACGACCGAAGCCGTGCCTGTATATGAAATCAATGTATCTCCGTCTCTTTTAAACTCCATCTGCGAACCTACAGCCTGTGCAAACGGTGCAGGAATCTGGGACAGAGCAAGCGCAAGCACTAAACATATAGCACCCACTGTTTTTTTTACTGTTTTTTTCATTCGATCACTTTCACAATCTTGTTTTTGGATCCCTTACCAAAGAACATAATCACTGACAATAACGCAAGTCCGATGGACAGGAACCATTTCGGATGAATAGGGTCACCGGTTGTCGGTGTGACATCCACGACGCCGCTTGTAAGATTATCTGTCTCAACATAAATTGCATACGGCGAAAAATGGGTTGTATCAAAGGTAATGCACGCAACATTATCGATGGAAGTTAATCTCGAATTCAATTTTTCAAACGCACCGTTCTTCACTGCTCCGGCTTTGTTATTACCTGCATAACCGGCAAGTGCATCCGGAAGCGGTAATGTAACCGTCACGGTAAGTCCCGCCGTATTCTCAATCTTAGAAGTTCCGGTAGAATCATACAAACTGATATCCATAGCGAAATACTTCAGGTTATCAAGCGAACCGTATTCTTTGAGAAGTGCTGCTTCTACCGCCGCGCGTGCCTCCGTACTGTCGGAAATCTTTACGACAAAGTTATCCTTTGAACCGGAAATCTTAGCGGAAACAAGATCTTTATTGGAAATACCTGTCTTGGTGATTACCACCTTTGTATTATCACCGGTCGGAACCTTATGGATAATCGTTGTCGATGAATTTCCGCTTATGGTACCGGATGGTCTTACGGTCGAACCGCCGCCGCTTCCTGCTGTCGTTCCGTTTCCTGTCTGGGTCTGGTTATTATTGCTGTTTCCGGTACCGTTTCCGGTGCCGTTGCTGCTTCCGCCGCCGGAACTTGACTCATTGGAGGAATCCGATGATGTCTGACCTCCCACTTCATCATCCTCGCTGTCTCCGCCTGACGAATTTTTGGAATATAATGCTTTAATCTGTATATCCGTCGTTACAGGAACCGTCGCATAGTTGGATGGCGACCATGTTGTAAATGTATATCCGCTTCTCGTCGGAACAACTGTGGTTGCTGTCGGACAACTTCCCGCTGTAACCATCTGGGTATCCAGTACCGTTCCGTCATGATCAACAAACTCGACTTTATATCGTTTCGTCGTATCTGTTGTTCCGGAACCTGAGCCTTCACCCTCCACATAATTCGGATCTTCCGTATAATATGCCTTGACAATCAGATTGCCTGTCACCTGAATGGACGTATAGTTCGATGGCGCCCAATAACTGAAAATATATCCTTTTCTTGTCGGCGTTACATTCGGCGTTGTCGGTGTAGCTCCTTCTTTCAAATACTGGGTATCCCATGTATATAAGCCGTCAAAATCCTGGAATACTACCGAATAAAAACCTTCAATGGTAGCTGCATTGCTCTTCTCGTAAATCGCCTTTGTCACGATGTCTTCTTTTACCTTGTCAAAGTCTTCGGTCCAGCCAACAAGAGCATATCCCTCTCTGGACGTACGCGGAGCCGTTGCACTCGCACCTTTCTTTACGGTTTCTGTCTTAAGCACATAATCATCCCAATCAAGGAACGTTACCGTAAATGTCTGCACATAGGTCTGTGCCGTGATACCGTCTTTGTCCTGACAATACCAGTATGCCGTACTGTCCTCTGCACACTCTACCGTCAGACCCTGGATATAATTCTGGTTGCCCATGGCATCTTCTGTAATAAATGCCGTATCATCAATACTCTGAACACCGTCCGGAATGGAAATTGTAGACAGTGCCGTGTTCCGGAATGCATATTTTCCGATTTTCTTTGCTGAATCCGGAAGACTGCAATAATAAAGCTGGATTGCACCGTCAAAACAACAATCCGGTATCACAGCTGCTTCCGCCTCATCCAAATATGCTTCCTTGATTCCGGTACAATACTGGAAGGCACACGGATCAATTGTCGTGACACCTGCAAATTCAGAAGCACTGAGTTTGGCTGCGCCGATGAGATTTCCTCTGCTTTCCAGACATTCCACAACTCTTGTAAAGTTGCCGTCTTCACCCGCACCTTTGATGATTGCTTCCTCACAGGTAAAATACGGACTTCCGCTGAAACCGACATTTGTAAGTTTTGTACAACCTGCAAACGGCATGGAAACAATCTCGGAAAGCGTACTTGGCATAGTCACATTTTCAAGCGCCGTACAATCCTGGAACGCCCGCTCACCAAGCGATTCTCCGGATGCATTTCCGCTGCTGTTCATAATAAATGTGTCCAGTGAGGTACATCCTTTAAACTCATTATCCGGTACAGATTCAATCGTCTCAAGAATAACACTCTCAACTGCAGTATTTCCGGTAAACAAATCATCTTTCAGACCTTTGATACCGTCCTCAATTACTACATGATATACTGCATCAATAACTTCCTGCTCCTCCTCCGTCAAAATCTGCGGATTGGATGGATTGGTCAGATTGTTCTGATATTTATTGTATGCCGATGCAACAATTGTATTTTCCTGATCTTTCGTGCGGACATACTCACTGTTACCGTCATACGTACTCAAACTGTAAGACTTTGTGCCCTTCAACTGTTCTTCCGTAGGAATTGCAACTACAACCGGGTATGCCGATTCAATCTGGTTGGTATTCTCATTTTTGGTTACTACCATCTGAATCTGAAGATTCTGCGGGAATCCACTGGTATATTTAATATACTGGGTCGGCGCCGCCGGATCATTATAGTTGTTGTTCACATCCATGGCATAATTGAACGGAATACAGTCGGAAGAAATATCTCCGATAAAGCAAAGACTCTCATCCGGAATATTATCCTTGTTTGTGTCGATATCATCCATAACAACACCTGTTTTAAATGCATCCGTTCCGATTGACTGAATTCCGAGCGCATTGTCAAAATTAACCGTACGCAGAGAGGTGCATCCTCTGAAAGCTCCTGCATCAATCACAGCAACCGAGGCCGGAATATAAAGATATTCAATCTCTTCATTACCGCTGAATGTTCCGGACGAAATCGATGCCACGTGATATTTTGCAATGTTGTCCGGAATGATTACGTTACTTCCGTCATTGTTCTTATCAATCTTTTCAAAGTTTACAAGCGTGTTGGTCTCATCGACACGGAATGCATATCCGTCTACAATCTTCTCATACCAGCCTTCATATCCCGAATCTAAATATCCGAATGCCTCTCCGTGCTTCTGTGTGTAAGTATGCGCATAGGACTGTGAATTTGCCAAGATACAGAACTCATCACTCACCTCGTAGGTATCCTGGAAAGCAGAACCTTCTCCCAGATTTGTCGCACTGAAAATATCAAGCTTTGCACCCGTATAAATATTATCGTAAGTTCCTGCGCCTACATATCCGCTATCGGCACAATCCAGTTTCAGATTACGGGCCGGTACCTTAACGGTATCCAGGCTGCTGCATCCCGTCACGTTGTTATATTTAAATACATTATCACCGGTTCCTGCATTTTCCGGAAGCCCGAGATAAGTCAATGAAGCACAGCCGTAAAGCGTGTACTGCACCTTGTCAATATTAGCCACACGAATCGGAAACGCCATCTGGGTCAGGGACAGACAGTTATAAAACAGTCCGCTTCCCACAGTCGTAAGAGAAGTGTTACCCTTTCCGTCTTTACCGTAAATATTCACGGCAGAAAGGTTGGTACAATCCTTAAATACACAGTTGCCAAGCTTTTGTACTTCATCCGGAATCTTAACCGAAGTCAGATAGGTACATCCTGCAAAGGCATAATCACCGATCTCCACAAGGTTACTCGGCTCCACAAAGCCGATGGTGCTCATCTGGTTACAATCACGGAACGCATTGTTTCCGACACAACGGACACCGTTTTCCACCTTCACATTCTGCATCTGACAGCCCTTGAATGCATTGTCACCGATTCCTAAAATTTTCTCCGGAATCACAAGGGTTGAGAAGTTTGTGGCACCTTCAAACACGCCAGGTCCTGCACCTTGTGCATAATATTTTCCGTCAGAACTTGGCCCGGTACCTGCATCGTTAATCTCCACTTCATAACGGGTGCTTCCTACATACTGAACCGGAATTACAAGCGGCTCGGAAACTTTATAACTGATACTGTTATTGGAAACAATTTCCACATCGGCAGCTCCGTCAGCGCCTGCAACCACATAAAGGCTTTGACCGGACCAATTTTCCTGCTTGGAGCCAAGACACGGAGATAAAACCATGTTCATCGCCGGCGTATTAATGCTTCCGTCCTCATTGTAAGTCGCATCTGCTTTTTCCTGTGAAACATAGTACAAATATTCATTCGAACTGTTGACTGCCACATAGTCTGTTTTGTCCTTATGATACAGGAATGCAATAATCTCACTCGGAATCGTGAGTGATGCATTGGAAACAACATTATTGGTATCGTAATATACAACGACTCCGGTCAACTTACCGCCGTTACTTCCGTATGCAACACGGAAATTTCCATCCGCACTGGCATACACCGGATAATTGCCACCTATGTAGTCCGGAATATAATCCGACGTTTTGAGGGTTGCTTCCGCCAAAAGCGAGGACTCTAAATCCGTAGCCGCCGCCTTTGATTCCGGAACCGGAATCAACGCTACAATAACCGCCGATACCATAAGCACCGCGGACAGCGTTCCCATAACCGTTCTCTTCAAACGTCTGTTCAATCTTCTTTTGGTTTTCTTTTTGTTGTTTGCCATGTTTGCTCTCCTCTTTCAAGAACTTCTATTGTATCCGTTTTGCCACCACAACAAAACGACC
>JAFTVQ010000170.1 GCA_017461865.1 Lachnospiraceae bacterium
AAAATAACGGTAAAAGTCTGCCATTTCCTTGCTGTAGCCGGACGCATTGGTCACAAGCCCCCGGTAATCACCGGCCACCCACGCACTGGAAGCCGTCTTGGGCGTTCTTGCCGCATCGACGCGGTACAGCGCATCATCCTCCACTTTTGCCATCTTCATATTGGTATTGTTTGTCATAGTTTTATAGCCGGACCCAAGTTTATGGAACTCCCCGGCAAACCCTTCTCCCACATCTGCAAACAGCGAATTCCCGCCGAGGGCAAGCGAAAGAATCAGCGCGGTGCACCACAGCACTTCACATCTTTTTTCGGCTTTTTTCGCGCCGCCGAATACACTTCCGAGCCACTTGACCAAATCCGGATATGCTTTTGCAAATGTCACTCCAGCCACAAAAACCAGTGCATAAAGCCAGCGGTTATTGGCAACCATGCCACCGTTTGTTACACAGCCGAACAGAGGGACACACACGCCTATCCCGAGCACCGTCCACGCCATTTTCAAACGTGCTGCAATCGCATCTTTTTGCCGGATCAGAAAAAGAAGCGCAAGAATAAGAAGCGGGGTAAATCCAAGCACCAGCCAATAATCATGATTTATCCTTGCCTGAAACAGCCCTGTTACCAGGTCTTTGTAATATTCCGCATCATAGTGCAGAAGCGACTTTACATTGCGTGCTCCGCTGCTTCTGGACGATCTCAAAAATCCCGCAACCGAAGGCAGAAACGTTACACACCCCATACAAAGTCCGACCAGATAGAAGCCTATCAGCCGGGTAATATAACAAACGGCATCCCGCGCCGTGTCTCTTCTTGCAAACACACCGATCAGGACATATACCGCAAGAAGAATCGAATTCATAAATAAAAAATAGTAGCTGAATACAGCCGAAAAAGCAATGACAAGCATAAACCATATTGCGCGCTTTTCTTTCCGGAACACTTCCGCCGTATAAAAAATCAACGGCAACAAAATCATCGCCACCAGAAACGGCGCCGCCTTTGTTCCCGTAAATAACGTATATCCGCTGAAGACATACACAAGCGCACCTGAGACAGCAGCGCGGTCATTTTCCGTAATCAGTTCAGAAAACACAAGAAACATAGCGCCGCACAGGTACAAACGCACAAATATGAATAACGAATAAATTTTTTCTGCCGATTTTGCTCCGAAAAAAGCATACAGCAGGTTCAAAGGCTCCGCGTACCACTGCGACGTGTACTGAAGCATATCCGTCCCCATTCCGACGGAAAGATCATATAAACCGAACACATTCCCCGACAGAACGGTTTTCAACATCTCCGTAAATGTTTCTGCCATGGGAATATGATACACAACTGCATCCGGATTCCAAAGAAGGGAGCGGTTTTCCTGCACAAAAGGCAGAAAAACAAAAAAACAAAGCACTGCAAAAAAAAGCGAATACCATGCATACGCTTTCCATGACCTATTCACTTTGCTGCACTCCTTTGTTCCCATATCACTTTTCCTTTCCGATCCGCACGCCTCTGCACCGGGCAAACTCATAGCCAATCAGCAAAAAGAACGGATTATATGCCAGCTCAATCATTTGCGGATTGATTAATCCGTGCACCAGAACAATCAGCACCGCCGCCGCCATAATATAATCCCCTTCACGCATTCTGCGATACAAAACCAACCCCCATCCTGCACATAAAAACAGGACAAAGACCAGTCCGTAGGAAAAGAATGCCTGCATATAAGCATTATCGACATAATTGTAAATCCGGTCCGGATTGTCCTTGACAACCGATTCCCCGATCCACTTGATTCTTTGTCCGAACAACGTCATCCCGTACTCTTCCCACGCTTTCCCGGCATAGCCCAATCTGCCGTTTAACCAACCGTTCAAACGCACCATAAACGCTGAATCCCACCGGAATATCTTGGTGATATATGCGCTTCCCGCAAAAAAAACCATAGGTATCAAACTCATCAAACCGGCACATATTCTGCCCGCGTTCCGACGCTTTTTTAAAAAACGTGCAACTAATACCAAAGCTACAAATGCCACACTGAGAATCATCGTTGTTTTCGCATCCGTATACACATACATAATATAGTTGGCCGCCAAAATCACCGCAGCCATCCATATTTTTATCTGATCCAGTAACACTACCATAATCAATGATAAAAACAAGATAAAATGGCTTCCGAGCAGACAGTGCGTATACCCCA